>LOEZ01000046.1 GCA_001516055.1 Gracilibacter sp. BRH_c7a | reverse complement strand
AAATGTATGGCATCAAGGAATACTACCGGATAAACCCGGTCTAGTGGCCTGGACTGCCATTCAGCAATCATGGGCAATATCTTATCTGTCACCTTGCTGACCATGGTCGCAGAAACATCAATACCGTAGATATCCCTCATATGGTCTTCTATATCACGGGTTGACATGCCCTTGGCATACATGGCAATTATCTGTTCTTCAAGCTGGTTTGAAGTTGTCTCGTATTTCTTGATAATTTGGGGTTTAAACTCACCGTTACGATCTCTGGGGATTTTAAGCTCTGTCTGGCCAAACTTTGTTTTGATAGCCTTTTTGCTAAATCCGTTTCTGCTGTTTCCGGAGTTATTACCCTCCACACTGTGTTTTTCGTAGCCAAGATGGGCATCCATCTCGGCCTCGAATATTGTTTGCAGGGTGTTCTTGAATAGGTTCTTTAAAAGATTATGAACGTCTTCTACTGTCTGGCAATTTTTAGCAAGTTCCCTTATTGTCTTATCCTGCATGTTTTCCATAAATGGCCAACTCCTTTTAGTTGAGTTTAACCATTTACACAAATCTTAATACGTCCTCGAGGAGGTTGTTCAATGTTAAATAAAATGTCTAAGTTTTTTGTTAATCTCGTTCAGAAGTACTTGCCGGATGCTTATCTGTTTGCCATTGTCCTTACGTTTATTGCCTATATTCTTGCTTTACTCCTAACCGGTAAAGGGCCGTTGGACTTGATTGGAATGTGGGGTGATGGGATCTGGGGTATTCTAACCTTTGCCATGCAGATGATCCTGATCCTGGTTACTGGACATTCGTTGGCTTCCAGTCCTCCGATTAAGAAGATTCTATCGTCCGTGGCCTCCATTCCCAAGACCGGAGCAGGTGCAGCGTTCTTAGTTGTTCTTGTTGCCGGGATGGCCAACTTCGTGAATTGGGGTTTTGGCTTGGTCGTCGCTGCTTTGCTGGCAAGAGAACTCGGCAAAAAGGTTAAGGGGAGCGATTACCCATTGCTTGTAGCAGGAGGGTATGCCGGATTTGTAGTTTGGCACGGAGGCATTTCCGGTTCAATCCCTTTGGCTGTGGCCACTAAAGGACACTTGGTTGAAAAACTGACTGGGATAATACCCATGTCCCGTACAGTTTTCTCAGCTGAAAATTTAGTCATCACTTGGTTTCTTATTCTAACTATGCCCGTACTTTTCTACTTAATAGCCAAATCTAAAAAAAAGGAAGACGTTATTTCGCTTGATCTCGATCTCGTGGCTGCCGAGGAGGCCAAAGCCCAGTTGGCAGCAACCGCAGAACCTCATCTCGCATCGACTGGCCCTACTTTTGCTAGCTGGCTGGAAAACTCAATCATTATCAATATGCTCTTTGCCCTTGGCGGTGTGATTTATCTAGTCCGTCATTTTGCCATGAAAGGCTTTGATCTCAATCTGAATATTGTAATTTTTATTTTCTTAATCCTTGGCGTAATACTTCATCTTAGACCTATTAACTATGTCCGTGCCATCAATGAAGCGATCAAAGGTGCAGGCGGCATTGCTTTGCAGTTCCCACTCTATGGAGGGATTCAAGGAATCATGGTTACTTCCGGCTTAGCAGCCATAATCGCCAACGGATTTGTTTCTTTTTCCAACGAGATTACTTTCCCATTATTTACGTTCCTGGCCGGCGGAATAATTAATATATTTGTCCCGTCCGGTGGGGGCCAGTGGATTGTTCAAGGGCCAATTAACATTCCTGTTGCGCTAAAACTTGGTGTTGATCCAGCTACTGTCGCTATGAGTATCGCTTACGGCGACCAATGGACCAACATGATCCAGCCGTTTTGGGCGTTACCGCTTCTCGCTATTGCCAAGCTCAATGTTCGGGATATTATGGGATACTGCGTGATGGCCCTAATTTGGGCAGGAATTGTCTTTAGCGGTGGGCTGCTGATTTTTCGGTTAATTGGTTAATATGAAGAAGTAGAAACCATCTCCACCCAAAATAATCACTCAAACCAAACACTCCTTAGCACATAAATGTGCTAAGGAGTGTTTTCAGGATAACATACCAAACAATTAATTTTTTTCGTTTTCTCGTTTCAAACAGTAAGTACCTGAATAGAAGAAGCCAGAGACGCAGCTTTGACGGGGACAAATTTAAATTATTCCTTAAGAGATACCCCCTATAGTGAGACCCATCATCTGTGTGAATATCTTTAAGCTTAAAACGGACATTGGCTATATTGTGTGAATGGTAGTATGAAGAGCCGGATGCCTTAATTGGGCACGTCCGGTTCTGTGAGGGGTATGCGGCCAATATGCCATGGGGCAAATATTGTGGCACTCCCAGAGGAAACGGGGAGAAACGGTGAAAACAAACCTGCTCCTAAAGTATATAGGTCCATATCTACTCGACCTTGTTAACTTATTGCTTGTTGATCGTCTTGTTAATATACTTGAACACAGCCACAGAAGAGACTCCAATGTGGCAGGCTATTTCTTTTAGCGAATAACCGTGCTCCCATGCGGATTATGCATATACTGTCTTAAATAGCACCCGGGTACTCCACTCGAGTTCGCCTAACCAAAGAAAAAACACCTCCTGCCATATGTTAACGGAAAGTGTTTGTTCCATCAACAATAAGTTAATAAGTTAAGGGACAGGCCTCGAAGCACTCCTTTAGTGGGGAGGGGGAAAGTATGCCCAAATCAAGCTGGCTTAATGAAAAAATGATAAAAAATGCACACGGCATGCAAAAAAACAGGAAAAATCAAATCTCAAAGGCCAATAGCAAAAGATTGAAATCCCATAGCACATAGCCCCGGAAAGCTGCGACTTCATTCTTCTGGGACAATCAAAAATTTTGCGTGTAGTTCTTGCGCATAGGTATTATTAAGGCTCAACAAGCTGCTGACATAAGCCAGTTGAGCCTTTTCCACGCGCAAAACTTCCGATTGCTCCCTTCAGGAACCGTCCCCTGTCGCACACACAAAAAAGCAGCTTATAAAAGCCGTTTTTCAAATGTTACTCCTTTGGTTCGAAAAAATTACAACTACCTCCAGCTAAAACTTCTTTACCGAAGCATTTTCCCATCCCCTGCATATTGCTGTCTCTTTCAAAATGCTTGCAATCAGCACAACTCTTGCCTTCCTCACCTTTGGGGATATATTTGATATCCATATTTACACCTCCCTCCACCATAGTTATCAAGATTATTGTGACCCCCAAAAAATGTCCAGGTTAAAACTTTTATCTTTATTAAAGAGTTCCTTTGTAATGTAAATATTGCTTATAAATGATATATTAAAGGTTCTATATGATTTATGTTCATAGCAAAAACCGACAATATACCAAAAACCTGACTTGTTCACCAAGCCGTAGGGTGCAACAAGATTTGCTGTTGAAAGCTTGTTGCAAAATGGGCTTTTATAATCAATAAATAAAAGCAGCTTATTATCATAAGCATTTTCAACACAACGTAAGATGGCATTTATATCATTTTGCTGAAGCTCTGGTTCAGTATCTATAAGTAAAAATCCACTGACATTTGAAGTAGATTGGTTGTCTTTGTTTAATAGCTTTTCAATTTTATTGTTCAGGGCATCGGCTTCTTTTGCAAATCCTGTATTGCTAAACTGTTTAAGAAATATCGTACTTAAAAGCATGAAACTCAACTCGCACTCATTAAAGATGATCTTATCAAATGAAAAATCCTCTGAAAGCTTATACCCTCCAGTTTTTCCTGCACTGCTTTCGATGTCAACCCCAGAAGTGCGAAGCATTTCTATATCTCTGCAAACTGTACGCTTAGATACTTCTAAGTATTTTGAAAGTTCAGCTACTGTTGCAGTAGTACGTATTTTAAAATAAAATATTATCATTAAAAGTCTTTGCAGTTTCAATCTTCATCACCAATTCGGAGATATCGGGGCCTGTCCCTTAACTTGTTAACTTATTGCTTGTTGATCGTCTTGTTAATATACTTGAACACAGCCACAGAAGAGACTCCAATGTGGCAGGCTATTTCTTTTAGTGAATAACCGTGCTCCCATGTGGATTTTGCATATACTGTCTTAAATAACATCCGGATACTCCACTCGAGCCCGCCTGACCAAAGAAAAAACACCTCCTGCCATATTCTAACAGAAAGTGTTTGTTCCATCAACAATAAGTTAATAAGTTAAGGGACAGGCCTCGAAGCACGCCTTTGTATGTTCAATATAGTTTAATCCATACGGCCTATTGACCATGGATAATAATTGTTTGTGAGAAGAATCATCCCCGCTTGTCATGCCTCAAATGGTATTTTTTTCGGCTCCCCTTACAATATCTGCCGCTTCTTCCATGCTGTTGGCTGTGTAGATTTTGCTAATGATTTTATCCAGTACAACTAAATTAGTAATCGTCTTAACTTCTTCCTGAAGGCCAAGCGAGGCACTAGAAAACCTGGCATCCAGGTACTTGCAGACGGCATCATGGGCCATTTCCACCTTGCCCTCTGCCTTTGCACCAGTCACCATGGAAATTTCGTCTCTGGCAGCCTTCTCTCTCAATTCATACAGCCTACGCTCTTTCTGACTTTTAAAGAAGATTTGCTCAATGGTCATGGCTTTGCGGATACCGGGATTAGCCATAGCGATTTCCTCCATTTCTTCCCCCTCCAGGTTGTTGAAATACATCAACCATTCTTCCAGTGTATTATGATGCCTGCGATTAAGTTTCGTTATCTTTGGAAGTTCCAGGATATGGATCTCCAGATCCTCATTAAGCAGTTCTCCAGTCTCGTCTTCTCGAAGTCGAAAGGTGTGGTGATACTTGTTCTTATCCTTGAGCCAACTGAATCCCAAGATGTTGATGGTGACGGTTTTTCTGAGATAGATAAAGTTCTCTCCGCTGGTCAGTTGCCCATAGTAGAGCCCAGCCCAGTAGAAGAGGGTACGCTTATCAATGTTGTACTGGTTGTTAATCTGGACTTCCACATTGATCAAGGCACCCGCTGCCGTTCTGGCCAGTATATCAAGCCGGGCCGCTCTGTCCAGCAGGTATTTGGGGTCCAGTTCCCGGTCCAGCAGTTCCACGGAGGTCAGCTCTTTGCCGGGCGCAGGCTTTAGTACGGCATTCAGAAAGCTAATCAGCGCTTCTTTGCCTTCTTCCGATCCCATTATTCTTTTAAAAGCATAATCATTAATGCGGTTAATGCTTTTTAGTCCGTTCAAGCCGACACCCCTTTTTTTGATATTATACCAGATTCTCCAGGCCGAATAAAACAAAGCACACTTATTATACCTTTACAGTTATTTGCCGTGTTGAGTGCTGATGCCCGCATCGCCCTTGAGGCCTGTGGCGCATAATCTTTGAAATATGCAGCATTATACGGGCAATCTAATTCCTGCCAAAGCTATTTGGTATGTCACATTTTCAGGTGGCCACTCAAGAAAAACACCAGCGCATGCCATCGTCTCGGTGATATTTACACCCATTGCCTCGGGACAGGCCTCAACTCTATAGCCTTTATTTTCTTTCAGAAAGCTGACGATATGCTGTTTGAGCATTTTTCTTGCTGCACCCTGCTAGTAAAGCACACATCGCAACTGATATTCAGACCAGTCAGAATGTTTTACCCCCATCTTTTCGATGTATCCTTTGAAATCAAAAACATTACAGATGGCAAACACGTGCTTTGTCAGGTCATATTTATGGCCAAAAAACGGAGCAGCTGGCGGACAGCATGCCTTTTACCGTAGTTGGGGCAACCTTTTGGGTGCCCGTGGTATGGGCGTATACATATTTTTCGAATGGAATGGTCGATTACTGGGGCTACAGGGACCACGAGTTTTCCTCCGTTCATAATTACCTCCAATCTTTGGAAAGTGCCATACTTGAGTGTTTTTAGAATTTTGGTCATTGCCGCATTCTTAAAACAGTCCTCGGTTTCCCGCTCATCTTACTACGGGTAGTTGCTAATACCTCTTTAGAAAAAGGTGATTTACTTTTTATCAAGAAGTTTTAAATTAGATGTTATTTATAAGGAATGATAATATTGAGAGATGATTTTACTAAAACTACAGTAGGAATAATTGCTAGTAGAGCCGGTTATCGCTGCTCAAATCCTGCTTGCCGTAGGGCAACAACAAAAGCAGACCCAGTTGATGAATGTAATTTTTTAAATTTAGGAATAGCATCTCATATTAAAGCTGCTAGTACAGGAGGACCTCGATACGACTCTATAATGACCCCAGAAGAAAGGAAAAATGCTCAAAATGGAATATGGCTCTGTACAAAATGTGCTAGAGAAATAGACGCTTCACCAGAAGCTTATCCAGTAGAAACTTTACTAACATGGAAAAGACAAGCAGAAGAAGTAACCGCACGAGATGCAGCATCTACACCTGATGGGATTGCTGAGGCTGTTAATACAATTGAAAAAACCATAAACTTAATCCACGAGTTTATTGATGTATGGTCACAAAACGATCCAGTATTTAAACCCGATTTTAGTAATTTTGGAGGACGTATTAAGATTTGTGTAAATGGTTAAACTCAACTAAAAGGAGTTGGCCATTTATGGAAAACATGCAGGATAAGACAATAAGGGAACTTGCTAAAAATTGCCAGACAGTAGAAGACGTTCATAATCTTTTAAAGAACCTATTCAAGAACACCCTGCAAACAATATTCGAGGCCGAGATGGATGCCCATCTTGGCTACGAAAAACACAGTGTGGAGGGTAATAACTCCGGAAACAGCAGAAACGGATTTAGCAAAAAGGCTATCAAAACAAAGTTTGGCCAGACAGAGCTTAAAATCCCCAGAGATCGTAACGGTGAGTTTAAACCCCAAATTATCAAGAAATACGAGACAACTTCAAACCAGCTTGAAGAACAGATAATTGCCATGTATGCCAAGGGCATGTCAACCCGTGATATAGAAGACCATATGAGGGATATCTACGGTATTGATGTTTCTGCGACCATGGTCAGCAAGGTGACAGATAA
>LOEZ01000045.1 GCA_001516055.1 Gracilibacter sp. BRH_c7a | reverse complement strand
ATCGCTGTCGGTCATCCCAACACGGCAAGTGGGGCACGCATCATGATGACTGCCGCTTATCATCTCAAGGAAACAGGCGGCGGCTATGCAGCTTGTGCGATTTGCGGCGGTTTAACCCAAGGAGCCGGAGCAATCATTTGGGTCGAGTAATCACTACATACGAATAAATCAAGCCTCGCCTTACAAGTGGCTTTTCATGGTGTAAGTTTTCTGAGACTTACCACGGTCTCAACATGCCTTAAAAAGACAAAAAAGAAGGATGTTTCCTCGCAATCCCCTTACCTCTGTATATATCTAAAACCATTATAATTCTTCTAAAATAAAACTGTACCCCATAGTTTGGATAACACATCTTCTTTTTCTGTGTCCAACCTACAGGGTACAGTTTATCTCAAGTTAGTAATTAACGGTTGCTATTGAAAGCGTTACCTTTACCAAAACCTTTTTGACTTCCCATTCCCATTCCTTGTCCTTGGCCTATACCTTGGCCAAAGCCAATTCCGTATCTAGGTGTTTCACCTTGATAGCCGGTTCCATCACAAAGGGCTTGATGATCGAGCATCGCTTCGATAATCTCATCTGCCTGCTCTTGGGTCAGTCTACCTTCTTCTACCCTCTTGGCAATAACCGCTTTCTTGTTTTCCAACATGTCTGCTCTGAACTCTTCCAGGTATCCTAAGTCGGCTGCTAGTGCTCCAAATGTACCTTCACCCTTTTCTGCATATAAAGCTTCTGTAGATTTTCCAGTCAGGTCAGACAGCTTTTGGACAGGTGTTATCACATCTGCATAAGCTAGGCCCGAGAAAGCCAGTACCCCAACTAATAGGCTTGCAGTTAAAACGGTTTTCTTAATTTTTTTCATGTTAACAACTCCTTTATCATGATTGAAGAACTTTATTTGTCCTTCTGCAAGTATCTTATCCAAGAATTGTGATAGAAGTATGATAAAGAAGTGCAAGACAGATGAAAATTTATGATACAATTTCTGCTTCAAAAAAGAAGAGTGAACCTTTTCCGGCTTCACTTGTTACACCAAATTCATAGTCATGAGCCTTTAGGATTTCACTGACTATGGCTAACCCTAATCCTGTTCCTTGGATAACTTTTCTTCGTAACTTAGCAGTCTTATAATAACGTTCCCAAATATGTTTAATATCTTCTCTAGGGATTCCTGTCCCAGAATCCTGCACTTGTATTCGTGCTTTTCCTTTAACCTTTCTAACAGATACATTAACTATTCCATTTGGCGGAGTATGGTTTAAGGCATTAGCGATTAGATTGTGTAACACTTGTTCAATTTTGGTAATATCAGCATGAATAAGTACATTCTCATCTTCACCGCTGAACGAAAGGCTGATATTATTTTTTTCTCCAATTAGAGAGTACTTTTGAAGAGTTTGAGTTGCAATTGCTGTTAGATCAAAAGTTTCTTTTCTTAGAGTTACATATCCCGATTGGAGCTGAGACAGATCTAAGATATCATTGACTATACCGCCCAGTCGTTCAGATTCATTTATTATGACATTAAGGTGGTCTGCTCTCTTTTCCTCACTGCTGATGTCTCGTACCATCTCAGCATATCCTCTAATCAACCCTAAAGGAGTGCGGAGTTCATGAGAAACATTGGCTATTAATTCTTTTCTTAATGTTTCTACTCTGTTGATTTCTTCCGCCATGATATTAAAATTCGCAGTTAATCTCCCGATCTCATCTTTAGAGTGACTCTCGATGCGTGTATGCAAATCTCCAGCTGCCATAGCCTGTACGGACTCGTTGAGTTTTAATATTGGTTTTACCAGAGTCCTGGAGACAAAAGTTCCTAGGAGGATGGAGAGGATGATTAATACCCCAATAATATATAGAATTTGCTGCTTTATCATTGTAGTTGTTTCGGAGATGTTTTGTATAGGCAAGCTTACCATAAGAATTTTAGATGAATTATTCGCAGATTCTACTAGCTTGGAATATATCATTATCTCGGTATTAAATCTGGGGTGGTTCATAGAACCCATAAACTCAGTGTCCACAATAGTATTCTTAATAATGGTATCTCTAATATTGGATCTGCCAAAGCCATTCTGACCTTTTTGCAAAGAGTCTCCTGCACTATACAGAAGCCTACCATTTAGGTCCAGAAGTTCTATGCCTATGCTCTTGGTATAAGCAATACTTTCTGCACGATTCTGAAAGTCAGTAAGCTGTCCTTTTTCATATAGTGACTCCAAAGAAATCATTTCCGTCTTAATATTTTTGGTTTTTATGTTCAAATAATGAGCTTCTAAAAATACTACCTGGTATAACCATAGAATTACGATGGTAATTGCGGTAAGAAAAAGCATCCCCAGAATAAGCTTGTGAGATATTTTATTCATGCTCTTACCCCTGTTTCAAATTTGTAGCCCGTTCCCCAGACAGTTATGATGAATTTCCGGTACTCTTTCAGACTTTCTCTAAGCATTTTTACATGAGTATCAACAGTTCTGTCGTCCCCATAATAATCATAACCCCATACTCCATTAAGGATTTGCTGTCTGCTGAAAGCTCTGTTGGGATTAGAGACTAGGTAAATAAGTAACTCATATTCTTTCGGGGTAAGCTTTATAGGTTGCCCATCTACAGATACATTCCTAGAGGACATATCAATGTTTAGCCCTTCAAAGACTATTCGCTCCTGGTCACTTCCCGCTCTAAGGTTGTCACTACTTCTTCGGAGTATAACTTTTAGTCTGGCCATTAGTTCTTTAGGGCTGAAAGGCTTGACCATATAGTCATCCACTCCCAGTTCAAAGCCGAATAGCTTATCGTACTCTTCGCCCCTTGCTGTCAACATGATGATCGGTACCTTGGATTCTTTTCTGATCTCTCTGCAAACAGACCAGCCATCCACTTTGGGCATCATCACATCAAGTATAATAACGTCATATGTATTCTGCTTATAAGAATCCAATGCTTTCGTGCCATCTTCAGCTTCATCCCACTCATAGCCTTCAAATGCTAGGTATTCAGTAATTAAGTTTCTCATCATCTCTTCATCATCTACAACGAGAATTTTAGCCATTTGTTTTTTACCTCTTTCGGCAAAATCTTATTTTTTAGAGATTTACTTATAATTTAACCATTAAAAGTTAAAATTGAAAAGAAATTAATTCCTTTATAGCATTAACAAATAGAACATCCAATAGTTTTACACCTACTTAAAAAGAGCAGGTGTAAAAAGTCGCACTTATTTTTTTGCTTCAATGACTTAGGCTGAGAATGTTCTATAAGTTAGTCCTTTCCAGCCAAGAAAGATTATTCTTATACCATTTAATAGTATCCACTATTCCTTTGTTTAGTCTGTAACTGCAACTCCAGTCTAAGCACCTTTTAATTTTACTGCTATCCAGCGCATAACGCCAGTCATGACCTGGTCTGTCTCTTACTTTTATTATAGCATCTGGCTCTTTACCAAGGTTTCTAAGGATTATCCCTGCCATCTCTGTATTAGAGACTTCTTCTCCACTTCCGATATTGTATACCTCTCCAGGCTTTCCTAAGAACAGGGTTTTTGCCACGGCAGTACAGTGATCCAGGACATGGATCCATTCCCTCCTATTCGTTCCGTCTCCGTAAATTGGGATAGGCTCATCGTTCAGTGCTTTAATAATGCAGGTGGGAATAAATTTCTCTTTATCTTGGTGTGAGCCATAATTGTTACAACACCTTGTGATAATTACTGGAACTCCATAGGTTCTCGCGTAAGCTCTGACCATTAGATCTGCTCCTGCTTTCGATGCAGCATAAGGGCTATTAGGCATAAGCTTTGATCCTTCTGAGAATAAGCCGCTGTTATTATCAATACTTCCATAGACCTCATCTGTAGAAATCTGCAGAAAACGTTTAGAAGTATAGTTATCTTTTTCCCAATGTTTTTTTAAACATTCTAGTAAATTCATTGTTCCCATTATATTGGTCTGCCCAAAGAGCAAGGGAGTACTAATACTTCTATCTACATGTGATTCTGCAGCAAAGTTAATTACATAGTCCGGATTATATTTTTTTATAACCTTGGTTACTTGTTTAGAGTCACAGATATCACCTTGTTCAAAAAAATACCTTGGATTCCCATCTAGCTCTCTAACATTTTCTTTGTTTCCGGCATAAGTCAATTTGTCATAATTAAGAACAGCATAGTTCTTGTAGTTTTCAATAAAGTATTTCAGGAAATTACTTCCTATGAAACCGGCTCCACCTGTTACCATTATAACTTTCATATCTCTTTTTCTCCTAATTAACCTTTTTTACTAACTAAATATTTTTAATAATTCACTTTAAAGGTAGATCTGACTATTATCACCCACAAAAAAGGAGTTCAGAAAGCGTCTATTTCTGACCCCTCCTTGGATAGATACCTTCTTCCCTATTAGGCTTTTACTAATTCTTTTATTTATACTCTCAAGATGAACATCATTTAGAATAATACAGTTATCTATCTCACAATCCTTAATTCTTGCTCCCCTACCGATAGATGTGTAGGGTCCTATACAACTGCCTTCAATAATAGTATCTTGTTCGATATCAACCGGCCCTTGTACAATACTATCCTTAATAATTACATTTTCACCCACTCGTACTTTTCCAGTAATCGATGAGCTAGAATCGCCATAATTTACGCATTTATACTCCATCTCGTCAAGTATTAGCATATTTGCTTCCAACATATCTTCTAATTTTCCAGTATCTTTCCACCATCCCTGAACAAGCCCGTAAGTTACCCTTCCGCCCATTTCTAATTGTTTTTGAATAGCGTCGGTTATCTCCAGTTCTCCTCTAGGAGACGGTGCTATATTCTCAATAGCTTTAAAGATGCTATTGTCAAACACATATATACCCGTTATTATCAAATCGCTGATAAACTCTTTGGGTTTCTCCACAAGCTTGATAATAGAACCAGCATCCACAACTGCCACCCCAAATTGAGAAGGATTATCTACTTTATAAAGTAATATAGTGCTATTGGCTTTCCGGGAATTAAAATTGGTTATTAACTCATCTAATTCCATATTGAAGACATTATCTCCCAATAACATTATAAAATCACTATCTCCAAGGAACTTTTCTGCAATTCCTACTGCATGAGCAAGCCCTAAGGACTTCTCTTGGTAAATATAAGTGATATCTACGCCCCATCTTTCTCCGCTTCCGACGATTTTCTTCACTTCTTCATGGGTATCACCTACGATTATCCCGATTTCAGTTATTCCAACTCTGACAATCTTCTCAATAATATAAAATAATATAGGTTTGTTGGCTAAGGGAAGGAGCTGCTTGGCGTTAGAATAAGTTAACGGTCTGAGTCTAGTCCCTGTGCCACCACTTAAAATCAATGCTTTCATACTATTATTCCTCTGCTCTGCTTTAAATTCAGACAACTTATTCAAGGTTGTCCTTTTTTATATAATATTGTCTTTGTTTACTAATGGTGAATGAACTTGATATTAAATACCCATAAGTAGCTATCTTAACTTTGTAACCTCGGACAACTACCCACATATAATAGTGTACGAGCTAAATAAAATCAAAGGAATGATCTGTATGGTTGCACCATTGTTAAGTTATGTAACATTTAATCGTCTTGGCCTAACAGAAAAAAGTCTTTCCAGCATCCTTAATACATCGGATGATTTTGAAATGCATATTATTGATAATAATTCGACTGATGGTACTTGGAAATATCTTCAAAGCTTAAGGGATAGCCGCATAAAATCAAAAACGAAGCTACCAGTAAATTTAGGACAGGTCTATGCTCTGAATCATAACCTCGTTAAAAGGAGAGAAGACCAATACTTTATTACTGTCGATAATGATGTGGTTATAGAAACCAGTGACTGGATTACTCGTTTTATGAAAGTTTTCAACTCTTTTCCACAGATAGGCTTGCTTGGGGTTCAATCCGGTTCACCTTCTCTTGAAGCTTTTAATTTTCTTACTTCAAAAACAAAAAGTAATCTCTTCTTTTGGGAGATAAATAAAACCTATAGCTATTCTGAAAAGAACTTTGAACCAGGTTGTTGCCTCTGCATAAAGCCTGAGCTTATTAATGAGATCGGATATTATAGCGATGAAAACGGTTTCGGTAATACTGAACTGTTATTCAGAGTAAATCATTGTACTTCATTTAAAGCCGGAATTATAAAAGATATAAAGATTTCTATGCCACAGTTAATTGACTGTAATCAATGTGGGTATAAAGATCGTTGTAACCTTTCTAAGCCAACAATAACATGTTTTAAGATATACCAAAAGTTATATAAGACTGATGTCTTTATAGATGAATTTGGGTGGAAGTTTGACGAAACGATGAAGGATCTGCTTAGCGGATCACGGCCTGTCTACTGTAAGACTATATTAACTGCTGATTATACCGATTATGAAATATTTAATTTAGATTGGGCTTCCGAAAACTTAAAATTCTTTATCGAAAATGCAAACTAAAGAATTAAGCGAGGGTAGAAAAATGATTGAGCTTGATGGGTTTACAGAACCCTTTTATATCACACGGCCATTGTTACCGGAGCTGGATGAAACATTCAAGATGATTGAAGAAATATGGCAGAGCAACCATTTAAGTAATAATGGAAAGATGGTTAAACAACTAGAAAGTGAACTCGCAGACTTCCTTGGCATAAATTATCTATCCGTCTTTGCCAACGGGACAGTAGCCCTGCAAATTGCTTGTAAAGCTTTAAGACTATCAGGAGAAGTAATTACTACACCTTTTACTTTTGCGGCTACTTCGAATTGCCTTAATTGGAACAAGCTACAACCAGTCTTCTGTGATATTGAGGAAGATACCTTCAATATTAACCCTGATTTGATTGAATCTTTTATTACTGAAAAGACTAGTGCTATCTTACCTGTACACGTATTCGGTAATCCTTGTAATGTTGAAATCATACAACAGATTGCCGACAAATATGGTCTTAAAGTACTTTATGATGCCGCCCACGCTTTTGGAGTAAAAATTAATGATAAGCCGATAGCAGCTTTCGGAGATATATCTATGTTCAGCTTTCATGCCACAAAAATATTTCATACTATTGAAGGTGGTGCCTTAACTTTAAATAATTCATCTCTAAAAGAAAGAGTAGATTTATTGAAAAACTTTGGGCTAAAAAGTGATAATACCATTGTAGAACCAGGAACTAACGGGAAATTAAATGAGGTACAGGCAGGAATCGGGATATTATTACTAAAGAAGATACAAGAAGAAATCAGGATGAGAAAGGCTATCACTAACCTTTACCGTCAATTACTGGCCGATGTTCCCGGTGTTAAATTAATTCATGATGTTAAGGGAGTTACGCATAATTATTCTTATTTTGTAATTAGAGTCGAGCAAGAAGAGTACGGTCTTTCCCGTGATGAACTTTATAAGGCATTGCTGGAATTTAATATTATTTCCCGAAAATATTTCTTCCCTCTTTGCAGTGATTTTCAGTGTTATAAAAACCTTATATCTTCTTCAAAATTAAACCTTCCTGTTGCTAATAGGGTTGCAGAAAGTGTACTATCTCTCCCACTTCATGGAAGAATGTCCAACAATGATGTGCAAAAAATCTGTCGCATAATTCAGCAATTAAGAAAGTAACTCTTGAACTTTTACTAATGAGTGGTGATTTGAAAATGAAAGATATAGTGATCTTTGGAGCAGGTGGTTTAGGTAAAGAAGTAGCACAACTAATCGATGATGTAAATACGGATAATAAACAGTGGAACTTACTTGGTTATATTGATGAGACAATAGAAAAACAAGGAGCAATAATAAACGGAAATATTGTACTAGGCGACTTTAACTGGCTAAAAAACAATACCAGACTTAACCTCTGGGTAGTATGTGCAGTTGCTAATCCAAGGGATAAATATCATATTGTAAATAAGTTAACTAACTATAACTTGCGTTTTGCTAACCTTATATATCCAGGAGTTAAGCTCAGCAAATCTGTTAAATTAGGAATTGGAAATATCATATGTTGGAATAATTTTCTCTCCGTGAACACCAAAGTAGGAAATCATATTACGCTTAACCCCAGTTGTGGCATCGGACATGACACAATGATTAAAGACTATTCCTCAATATATTGGGATGTGACTCTATCAGGTAATGTAATAATAAATGAAGGCTGCGAGATTGGATCAAAAGCAGTGATAACACCCAAAAGGACAGTAGGCAAGTGGAGTGTTATAGGTGCTGGAACCGTTGTAGTAAATGATATCCCCGACCATTGTGTAGCGGTTGGTGTCCCTGCAAAGCCCATTAAGTATTCGTCTGCAAAGAATATAAATGAGGTTTAAATTTTCAATAATATAAAAAGGACTGATTTAATTATGAAGAAAATAACTTTCAGAGACTTGATATATAATTCCTCTGCTCTTAAAGATATCAGCAAACATCCTAGTCTAAAAAATATCAGCAAACATCCTAGTCTTAAAGATATTATCAAACACTATAATCTTAAAGATATCAACAAACATCCTATTTCAAAAGATGAAAATGACCGACCTCTTTTAAAAGAGATTAACAAAAAGCCTTTTACCAAAGAAAACACTCAACTCTCTATTTTCGAAAATATTATTAAACCCTTGATTATTCAAGAAAGAATCCCGGACACTTCTGATCGCAAGAAGATGATTAAGCCTTCTGTTCTTCAAGAAAACACTGAACACCCTATTCCTCAAAGTATTGACAAAGTTACAATTCTTGATAAAATCACTAATGCCTGCATACTTGAAGAAATTGTCGAGCCTAGTAACCTAAATAGCTTTCCAGAATCTTCTCCTCCCCCATTTATAAGCTTTGTGACCCTAAACCGTCTTGGTCTAACAATAAAAAACTTAGAAAGAATATTGGATTCTGATGAAAGCTTCGAATTGCATATTATTGATTGTAATTCTAAAGACGATACTTGGAATTACATTAAGACCTTAAAAGATAAACGAATTAAGTCAAAAACTAGGTTTGAACTAAATCGTGGACCAATTTATGTTCTTAACTATAACCTGATGAAGAGAAAGCCTAACCAATATTTTTTTACTATCGATAGTGATGTTTATATCAAAACAGAAAATTGGATCTCAAAATATATGGAAATCTTTGAAGCCTTTCCTGAAGTTGGCCTCCTAGGAGTAATGAGGGATAATCCCTATCCAAGATATCTCCCGCCAGTCATTCCTAAAGTTAAGGGTGATATTTCATACCTTCAATTAAAGAACGCTGAGATCGACGTAATCATGGATTTTATTCCAGGATGCTTGCAAGCCTTAAGGCCCGAGCTAATCGATGAAATTGGTTATTGGAGCGAAGAAACCGGTTATGGCGATGCTGAATTGTCCCCGAGAATAACGCATTATACCTCATTCAAGGCAGGTTTTCTTACAAATGTAGAAATTGATATGAATCAGTATATTGGATGCAATAAATGTCAAGCCAAGAAATTTTGTACCCTAAGCAAAAGCGTCAAGACATGCTTTATGCAAAACAGAATATCAAGTTTAAACGAAACTTTTGCGAGAAAGTTTAAATGGAAATATAAAGAAATGTTCAAAGAGCTGGAGCAAGGGAAAAGAAAAGCCTATTGTGGTTCCATTTTAGATCCTGATTCCTCAAAAGACCATCTATATCATTACCCCTGGGCAATAGAAAATTTCGAATATTATATACGAAATTCTAATTAATTAAGGTGCTGCTATGAAGATATATATAAGCGCATCTTGGAAAAACAGAGTCCTCGTACGCAAACTAGCTAAAGACCTAAGAGCTTATGGTTATCCAGTTTTTGACTTCACTGATCCAGCTTGCAGACGAAATCACGAAACTCCACCAGAGATGTTTCCTGAGCAATTCGATCCTGCTATCCACAATTATAGTGAGTATCTCAATTGTGAAGAATGGAAAGCAGCGGTCTATGAAAATCGCGAGGCAATCGCTGATTCAGATTTGATTATCCTTATTCTTCCCTGTGGAATTGATGCTACAGCTGATTGGGCCCTTGGGGTAGGAATGGGTAAACGTTCAATTATTGTTGGTCAACCACCAAAAGGTGAAAGAAGTGAAGTCCACCTCTGGGCTGATAAGATTCTCAATAGTGTTGATGAGATTATTCCATGGCTGGAGTTCGAAAAATTATAAGTAACTATATGATAACAATTTTGCACAGAAAAAGGATACCCTTTTCAGGGTATCCTTTCAAGCTATTTATGCTTTAACTTGAGGGGAAACTAATTATTATTCGAACGAATAGTTACCGTCTTTATCCGCTTTAAAAGCGTTATCCAGGATTACAACATTGGTATAACCTGCTGCTTTAATATGAGCTATGCCAGCTTTCGCACGTTTGCCAGCAGCACAATGTACTAAGATGGAAGCATCTTTGTCAGGGATTGCACTCGTCAATGCTGCGATAGCTGCTGCATTGTCAACAGTAAGTTGGTCTCTAAGTCCGATGTTGATAGCACCTTTAATATGACCTGCATCGTATTCTTTTGCATCACGAACATCAACTACATAGTAATCTTTGCCGATTTCGCCTTCCATTTTAGCTTCCCATGCTTCAGGCTTTAGGAACTCGGTATTGGAGTCTATTGATGTACCGCCCATATATCCTTTGGTATCGAAGGATGTCCAGCCGTTGAGAGCGAAGGCATTTACATAGCCTTTGTCAAGAAACTTAGCAAGATTTGCTTTTGCTCTGCCACCGGATTTACAGTGAATCAGAATAACAGCATCTTTAGCTACACCAGCTAATTTTTCGTCGATGATCGCATCGTTGCCTTTAGCTAAGGTTTCGTTAGCATCGATATTGATAGAACCTTCCAGAGCCTTTTCCAGACCGATTTCATCCGGGGTACGGAGGTCAACTACATAATAGTCCTTGTTGATGGTTCCAGTCATCTTAGCTGACCAGTCATCCCATGTAAGGGTGTTGTCTTCAACGGATGGACCCGCTGGGGCTTCTGGGGCTGGAGCTGGTTGCGCTGCAGGTTGAGCTGCAGGCTGAGAACAACCGGTAACTACGGTTAGAGCCAGCATTAACGCCATGAAGATGATAATAAGTTTTTTGTTTCTGAACATCATTTGATTTCTTCCTCCCTATGAATAATAATTTTTTATATAAATTAACTTGGAAGTTAATTTATTTCAGATTACCTTAAGTTATTTTATTATTGCTTTAATACTTCGTTTAGCTTCAGAACGATATTGCTATAAGGTTGATTCCTTTCAATCTTAATCAAGGAATTATAAAAATCAGGAAGCCAGTCTAAATGATCCTTCTTAAACTGTTCGGCTTCTGATATAAGACCTTCTTGGTTGAGATAAGAATACAGTTCTAATAAGATTGTTAAATGATCAGGCATCATTTCGTATTCAGTCGGTATCTCCAATCCCAACGCTTGGACAATATGTCGGATGTGAAGAGCTGAGTCCCCAAGCAAATGGCCTTTCTGATTCTTAAGCGGTACTTGAAAGCTGTCATCTGTTGTCCATACTTTATAGACTGATTCCACTGGGGGCGCAAATGGTGTGGTGATCCCTAAAAAACAGTCATTGAATGCTTGGACAATTTCTTCATAGGAACCAATCTCATCTTTGAAGCTAGTTATTATAGGATGACCTGCTAAGCGACTCAATTGCTCTATCTGTTTATCGATTTCCCCATTGAGAAGTTCATTATAGTTTTCCTTTTCAGGATACTTGAACAAGTCTGCAAAGATTATAAATAGACTCGCATATGCTTTATTTTGTTCAGTAATACTACCCATAAGCACACCGTACCATTTCTTAATTTTCTCCACATAGTTGTTCTAAAGTGGGTTTTAATTCTTACTATCTTACAATACTTCAGTCTTCGTATTAGTGTTTGACCTCAAGTTTCAGCTTATCCTCCGCTACAGTGAATGCCAAGTAGATAAAGCCGATAGCTCCAAAAATCAGTGACCATTCACTCCAGGTAGGAGAATACATATTCAAACTATCAAAGAAGGAGCATCCTTTAGGCACTATCTCCAGCGGAAAGACCAATCCAGAATAGACGAATCCGAGCCTGGAAAATAAGAGTCCTGTCATGGCAAGAGCTGCGGAAAGTAATATTTTCCCTCTTGATAAGAAGCGTGAAGTAAATAGAATTACCAGCGGGATAACCATGCCTACAAGAACTTCCATCGTCCAAAAAGAAGGTGCCATCGGGCCCGAAATAACCGCTTGGGCGGGTCCACTCAGTGAAGTATCTCCGCTTGTCAAAGCAATACCCAGTTTAAAAGCCTGCATGCCTGCCAAGAATATGATCGCTCCAGCAAGAATTTTTCCAAGACTGGTGAACAAAGGCTGTCCCGTGTAATCCAGGCTTGCATCCTTTTTACTGATTAGGTAAACCATTATCGTCAGTACGGCTGCTCCCGAGACAATTGCCGTAACTATCATATATCCAGGATAGTAGTAGCCATGCCAGAATTCCCGAGTTGAAGAGAAGCCAAACACTCTTCCAAGGTTGATCAGAGCGGCTATCTTCACTAACAGGGAAACGTAAGCAATAGATACGGCTGCTTTATGCTTATCCTTAATGCTAAAGAATAATTCACCGAACAGTAGTACTAGATATATACCATAAAATGCTCCCATCCAAAAAATAGGGCTGGAAAAATTAGGAGTGAAAATTATCCAAATCATTTTGAAAGGATTAGAAAGTTCAATAGCTAAGATCCCGAAGGCTGAAGTAAGCAAGAGGATAGAAGCTACGAGAGCTCTTTTAGAAAGTGCTTCAAATCTCTTTATTCTAAATACATGACCTAAGGAAGCAACCAGGCCTGTACCTGTGGCTGCGACAGCGAAGAATACATAAGAAGCAATAAGTGCTCCCCAAGGAACTTCTGGTGAAACTCCAAAGGCATGTTCTCCACTAATGAAGTATTTATTTATAGCTCCCAGCCCTGCGATACCAATAAGCACTAGGGCTGTATAAGTCCAAATGTTTTTTTTCATAACTCTCTCTTCCTCCCTACCTTCTTTTCTTAGCATATAAAACCCGGGGCGCGGTTTCGTGTCCTGGAAGAAGCTGCATAAGTTCTTGTCCAGCTAGAGCCGCATGAATAGGGCTCGCCGGGTCATCCATATCTCCGAAAGTTCGCACTCCACACATACATGTAGATACACAAGCAGGAATCTCGCCATTGACTACATACTCGGCGCAGAAGCGGCATTTTTCAGGAACACCACTTTCGGAGATAACTCTTGCTTCATAAGGACAAGCCACCATACAATGTTTACAGCCAATACACTTCTTCTCATCGATTAATACTATTCCATCTTCCCTTTTATAGGTAGCATTAGTTGGACAGACCGTCTGACACGGAGGATTATCACAGTGCTGACATTGGAGAGGGGTAATCACTCTGGTAAGATTCGGATACTGACCCTCAACACATTCATCTAGTCTATTGAAATTAATATGTGGTGGTAAGTTCCACTGCATTTGACAGGCTATTCTACAAGCGTTACATCCTGTACATTTATTAGGGTCAATGAACATTACATAATTTGCCATTATCACTTACCCCCTTTGCTAATCGTTACGATACATTCCTGTCCCATGACATGACCGGTTTTCTCATCAACACGGGCAGGTATAAAATCGTTATAGTTGAAACCTTTACCGTAGCCGTTCTCAAGTTTATCAGAGTAGGTCCCATACGTCGAAGGAACCCAGACACAATCAGGATGTAGTCCTTCGGTCACATGAACTTGGGTGGTCTTAGTCGCGATATCATTGGCGACCGTAACCCAGTCGCCTTCTTTTAGCCCCAGCTTAGTAGCACGTTCGGTATTCATCCACATGTAAGTCCCGTTATAATCCTCGGTAATCGCCATAAGATAAGGATTATTGGTTGTCATGATATGAGAATGCCAAGGCTGCTTACCGTGGATGAGGCGGAATTCATTTTCCCCCTGTGGTTCTACAAGAGGGGAAATCCAAGTAGGAACTCCAATGAACCCCTCTTTCTTCCATGCTCCTATGCAGAATTCAATCTTGTGTGTAAAGGTGTTGAAAGTAATTCCTTCTATCTTTGGAAGGACACTGGTTCTCAACTCTATACACCCTTCTTCCTTCAGCTTATCAGGAGATATACCTATAGGACCGAGGCTTGCTGCCATATCTTCTTCAATGGTAAAACCATAAAGGTTATTGATTCCATAAGCGGTGGTGAACCCTTTCAAGATATCTAAAAGATCAAGACTGCTGGAGGTAGCATCCAAGGCCTTAAATCGGGCTGCCACTTGTGCTGCCGCCCAATAAATATTACCGTTAATTACTTTAGGATGTTCCATCCTCTCCAAGTAATGATTCTCAGGCAAGATATAATCTGCAGTGTAAACCGAAGTTTCATTCCAGTCACAGGGAATACTCACAACCAAATCAGCATTTTTGATTTTCTTCTGATATTCCGGTTCAGGAGCGGATCGTAAAGGGTTATAGTGGTAGAAGAATACTACTTTGGCCTGGCCTTTTTCAATCATGTCGGGAATTCTCTGTGGAATCCCGCGACCTGCTTCTACTAAAGGATATTGTCCAGCTACTCCTGCTCCATCAGCCCTTGAACCCATCTCCGCTTTGGGTCCAAAATAGGTGTCTTCAGGATGTCCGAAGGTGGTACTAGCTGCTGGGAAAAGTCCTCCCTCTCTCCAGAAGTTCCCTATTAATGCATTGATGATAACATTCATCATAGCCGTCTCATTAGAATTTTTGTAATGCGCATGAAGTCCATGATAACCCGGTTCTAGAAAAGCATGGGGAGCATTTGCAGCCAAATCTCTGGCCAATTCTTTAATTTTATCAGCTGAGATTCCTGTTATCTCTGCGGCTTTTTCTGCACTGAAATCTTTGTTATACATCCAGAAAAAGTCGAATCCAAATACAAATTGTTCTACAAAACTCTTATCATAAAGATTCTCGGAGATTAAGGTATGGGCTATCCCTAAATACAGAGCGAGATCAGTCCCAGGCCTAATCGGAATCCACTCATCTGCTATGGTCGCCAGCTCACAGAATCTTGGGTCAACTACGATTATCTTTACACCCTTTTCTTTAGCTTCGGTAATACGTTTCATAGCTGCTGGGATAATACCGCCTGCATAGTTTCTACCGGCAAAAATCATATACTTGGCATTATCAAAGTCAGGATTATACATCCCTCCACACATCTTGTCCCAGATGTTGGTCTTGGCTGTAAAACAAGTAGCATAATGAGTGATATAGTTTGGGGATCCTATAACATCAAGGAATTTAGCGGCATAAGTTTCTTTACCTCCATGACAAGCCCAGACAAACTTATCTCCACCATGCTCATCGAGGATTTGACGAGTCTTCGTTCCAACTTCTTGAAATGCTTCTTCCCAAGAAATAGGTTGGAATTTGTTATCTCCGACCCGTTTCATAGGTTGGGTTACCCGACCGGGATCGTACACATTATAGGCTACACCATGACCTCTGGCACAGAGTTTGCCCATGCTTTTCATATTAGCTTCGTTGCCTTCTACTTTCCAAAGCCTTCCGTTTTTAACGTAGGCCCAGAGCCCACAAGTACTAGAACAACCGTTACAAAGGGAAGGCACTTTCGTTACTTTGTCATCTTGAATATCTTGAGCGAAAACTTTAAAATCCATGGTCAGCGTTAGCGGCACAGCGGCAGCTGCTCCAACTCCTGCTGCTATCTTCAAGAAAGAACGTCTGGATATCTTCTGCATTAATATTTACCTCCTTTATGTGAAGTCTTAACCGCAACTTGCTGCTCCTGCAGCTGGCTGAACATAATTAAGTGGAATTAACTCGTAATAATCCTGAACAAGATTATGGACGGGACTAACTCCTGTTACTTCTTCATCTCCATGCCAATAGCTCATCCCGTACTTCAGAGCCTCTGCATTATACCCCATGGTTACAAGTGATCTTACTCCCTGACTAGCATCCATCCCGTCATATCCGATGAGGATTATCTTTTCATCTAAGGGCAAGTATTTAAGCATCTCAGTCTTCGCCAATTGATCGAGGGGAATATTCACTGAGCCTTTAATATGCCCCTTCCCGTAATGCTCAGGTTGACGAATGTCAACTAGGTAATCGCTTGTTCCTTCGTTCAAGCTTGTTAAAACTTCATCAGCTGTAACAAATCCTTTATAATTTCTATCTAGATAGGTACCTGATAACCTTCTAATAATCTCTTCTGTTGTGCCCTCAGGTATCTTCAGTTCAGGCAGGTTATATTGCCCTAAGGAAGACTCCTCTGCGACCAGGGGATTATTGAGTGCTTCTTCAGGGAATGTATCATATCCCAAAGAAACTTGATTTGTGGTCCAGCTTTGCATCCCATACAGCAGGGGCACTGCCTTAAGACCTAGCATATTCCATGTAGCTGCGGTTTGAGCTGCCCAATGACCATTATAGTCGATCACCACTAGGGTTTTGTCTTGGGGAAGATTAGCCAATTTCTTGATATTCGCAGTTTGAGTGTAAGGAATGTTAATGGAACCTCTAATATTGTCATGAGTGAAATCCCCTTGAGTACGGATATCTACCAGCAGATAGTCACCATTTTTCTCTTGAAAGTATTCCTTGTATAACTGCTCAGGGGTCAGTGAAGCTACTCGGTCTCCTGCAAGATAATCTTCAGTAGCTTGACGAACAAATTCGAACTGGTCTGCAGTAGGCTTTTCTTCAGGAGTAATTACGACCTGACTGGGCTGAGAACAGCCACTTATAAGAAAACCAATCATTGCAAAAATAATCAGCAGATTTAAATTTTTTCTTTTTCTCATATATATACCTCCTCTTGTGTAGGTTGTGATTTTATTAACTTATTTAAGCAGTACTGTTGAGACAATAGTAGCATTAATCTCGTTCGTAATCTGTGACAAAAGTACTATTTGTAACTAGCTAGAAAAACAAAAAAAACCCGCTATATCTTTCGATTAACGGTTTGAGATAGCGGTAAGTTCATCAATATTTATTATTTCTAACCTTCCTCGTTGCATTTGTATAAATCCCGCTCGTTCGAATGCTTTCAGTTCCCGACTGATTACCTCTCTTGCGGTCCCAATCTCTCTAGCCAAGGCCTCATGTGTTGTGTATAAAGGATGTTTCCCGGAGTTGGTATTACTGAGAATCAACTGGGCCAGCCTCTTTTTAATCGATGTAAAAGCGATGTGGTCGACCACGTCTATGGTCCGATAAAGACTATCTGCTATACAGGAAAAGATAAACACCCAAAAAGGTTTACATTGAATTAAGGAGTTGCTTATATACTCTCTAGATACCCAGACTATTTTAGTATCTTTCTCTGCAATGACTCTGATTGGATATTGATAAGGAGTAGAGCCCAGGATACATACTGCCGATAATGGACAGATAGTTCCCTGATGAAAACGTGAAAGTGTTATCTCTCTTCCATCCTCAGACATCTTAGAGATCCTTATCTCTCCTGTAAGAATTAGAATAACTCCCTTACATTCACCGAAATTGGTTTCCAAGGTGGTACCTGCCGTTAACTCCTCTAACTCGCATTGTTCCACCAGGTCATCTAATTGCTCTGGACATATCTCAGATATAAACTCGAATCTTTTCTTTAACTCGTTAAGAATGTAATCTTTTTGCATTTATTTATCCACCTCCCCGTGCAAATTTACTCTTTAAATTCCAAATCTTATTTTACCCATCTAACTTGAACAATTAATCATAGAAACCTAGAAGCATACCTTTGTTTCTGTAAAAGATATGCTTCAAATATACTACTAATACTACGTTTACTTTTACTACGTTTACTTTTCAGTAAAATGATTTAGAACCCCAGACTTTGGCCAATCACTACTACTTCGATACTGCTCAATGGAGGACACTTATGAATAATGCTGGTTATATTGCATATCCTTGCGGTACTTTGACAGTCTTGACATTGCCCCGATTTAATACACGGATTGGGAGATTCATGTCTTTTACTGTTTAATGGTGCGGCTTGTAGCCTAATTCTTTGCAAACCTTCCTCAATATCTCTCACTACTTTATTGATACCGACTACGATTATTACTTTGCCTGGTCCGAAAGACATAGAAGCTACCCGGTTACCGATGCCATCAATATTCACTAATTCTCCTTTTAAAGTGACGGCGTTCGAACTAGCTAAAAATATATCAGAAGATAACTGTTTATAACGCTGCTCTATCTTTGCTTCAGGCGTTAGATCCGGATCATTATGATCATAAAGAGTGAAGCCTTTTTCTTTTAATATATCAATAAGTCCGATTTCCCTTAAAGTGAACGAACCTCCTATGCCTAACCTTACGCGGTCTGGTATGGTATTTAAAAGATAATCGAGTGCTTCTTCTTTGGTATCAAAGTATTGCGCTTCAAAATTATTCTTTTTCAGTGCTTTGATAACTCTCTGCCCAATAGTAGCATTGTGCCACTGTTTAAGGTCAATCATTAACAACATCCCTTCTCTGGATAAACTTTCATAATTATATCGACATAAAATAATTATTATTTCATTATATCTTCTTCTTAATAATTATAAGGGAATATCAAGGTAATTCATATAGTAATTTTATTAATAATTACTATAAATTATGGTATAATAACTAAATGTATTTTGACAACTCAAAATGCTATCTGTAATTATTCAATGATAAACTTCTATCATTTTGGAAGGTGAAATAATGATCTATAATAATAAAAACACTTTGCAACCTCCTGCCAAAATAGGAATCGTAGGTGGAGGACAACTTGGAAAAATGATGGCCGCCGAAGCTAAAAGGATGGGGTATTATGTAGCAGTCTTAGATCCTACGCCTGCATCTCCTGCATCCCAAGTAGTAGACCATCAAATTATTGCTTCCTTCTCGGACCAACAGGCGATAAGGAAGTTAGCGGAGCAAACTGATGTTATAACTTTTGAATTCGAACATATAGATGCCGACATCCTTTGTGATTTAGAGTCTGAAGGCTATAATGTCTGCCCTTCTGGAACTACTTTAAAAAAGATAAAAAATAAGTACATACAAAAATCTTTATTAGCTGAAGCAGGCTTACCTGTCCCTGAATTTTCTAAGGTCGATAGTCTAGAAGACCTTGAGCATAAAATAGAAGAATTCGGTTTGCCAATAATGCTTAAAGCCTGTTATGGAGGCTATGATGGCAAAGGCAATTACTTGATTAAACATAAGGAAGATATTAAGACAGCTTACAACCTGCTTCAAAAAAATGAACTCATGTTGGAAAAGTTCGTGGACTTTAAAACTGAATTATCAATCATGGTTGGAAGCGATTTACAAGGAAATATTAGATACTTTCCAGTAGCTGAGAATACTCACGAAGAAAACATATTAAAGATAACCAGAGTGCCGGCAAGTATTGATCAAGATATAGTAGAGAAAATCCAAGCCATTACGGAGAAAACATTAGCAGTCTTAGATGACGCAGGTGTGTATTGTATAGAAATGTTCTTAGGTAAGAACAGGGAGATATACATAAATGAAATAGCACCTCGACCCCATAATTCCGGTCATTATACGATTGAAGCTTGTGTAACTTCCCAATACGAACAACTAATAAGGATCATCACCGGGATGCCTCTAGGTTCCACCAAGCTGTTATCACCTTGTGTGATGGTTAATATCTTAGGTGATAGTAAAGTTGATGGTCCCTATACTTTTGAAGGAATCGAGAAAGTGTTGGCCGAGGAAGAAACCTATCTCCATCTCTATGGCAAGCACGCAACCACCAAAATGAAAAAAGTTGGTCATCTTACAGTATTAAATGCTTCTGTCGATGAAGCCGAAAGAATCGCCTTAGAAGCACTGACAAAAATAAAATTCAAACCCTTAAAGGAGATAAAAAAATGAATCCAGAGAAAACGAAAAGTTCCTCTGGTAAAGTAGGCATCATAATGGGCAGTGATTCTGATCTTCCTGTTATGAAAGATGCCGCAGCTACACTAGATGAGCTAAATATCGATTACGAGATCCATATCGTTTCAGCACACAGAACCCCTGATAGAATGTACGAATACGCTAAAACAGCTGAGGAAAGAGGAATTAAAGTTATTATCGCCGGTGCAGGAGGAGCTGCCCATTTACCTGGAATGGTAAGCTCTTTGACATGTATCCCAGTAATCGGTGTTCCCATCAAAACACGTGCACTCGATGGTCTCGATTCTCTGCTTTCCATTGTTCAGATGCCATATGGAGTTCCCGTCGCAACAGTCGGGATTAATGATGCTGTAAATGCTGGACTAGTGGCAGCCAGAATGCTAAAACGATACAATTCTGTTGCACATAAATAACCTAATTAAGAATTAGTTCTAATTCTTAACTTCTAGTCCCCCAAACATGACAAGGCAGTTCAATTTTAGAATAGGCGCTTCTTGATCTTTTCCTGTGCTTAGTGTTTTATTATCCCAACCACCAAACAAAGGTATCCCCTTAATGATAACATTCCATCCTTGGGGTACGATTATTTCAATCCCACCAAAAGCTGCAAAGACTTCCACCCTGGCCTCCATTTGCTCTGGGGTTATTTGTGCTTCTCTAAGGTCAATCTCGACTCCCCCAAATAATGCTGTTGCACTACCCCCTTGAAATTGCTGAGATACACTCCTGACACTTGAGCCGGAGAATAATCCCAAGGCATTAAAGGAGTCATTAGAATCAGTATCCCACCTTTGCCCTCTCCCAAAGACAATCCAAATTCCAATCAGTATCAGAAGCACTGGCCATAAGGAAATATATTGAAAAATATCAAAGTACCCTAGATTTTTCAACTGAAATACTATTCCTATAGTCAACGTTATTATGCCCCCAATTTTGGAAGCAGGATTGGTGAGCAAGACAAATGTTCCGATTATTATGAGTATCATAGGCCAAAAGTTAGAAATTAGGTATCCGATGTTCACTTCAACTATACCTGTACTGTTTAAAAGTAACATTACCCCTAAAAGAATTATAATTACTCCAAATATCTTTCTTGCATCCATAAAATTACCTCCAAATATGTTGATTGGAATCAGTCTATCTGTATTTAGACTGTTTAATTTATGCCCTATATTCTTCTCTCCATAATTTTTCAAGTTTTAATTATTTTTTAAATTTAGTATATAGGTATCGGCCAAACTGTATCAATATACCTATCCCTAAACCAGTTATTGACCACATAAACAAGGACATTATTCCGATTAAATCTCCCCAGCCGGACATGTCACTTAAAAATGCGCGATACATCTCGAAGAAGCCAATCGTCAATCCTGCTATAAAGAATATGAGTGATAGATTCAACCTGAAATATACTAATAAGAGAGCTATGATACCCGTCACTACTGAAAATACTAGGAACGCAACTATATTCCTAACAATTAGTTCGTTACCTAAGACTATTTTAACACCAACCAGGAGCATACAAAATGAGATTACCATCACTATGAGTCCTACTATCCAAAAATTCTTTTTCTCTAAGTCCAGCATGTATATTCTCCTATTACTTAAATATTAGACTAAAGTCTATCCTTCCTCTCTCTAATAGTAATTACATCTAATACTATCACTTAAACAATTTTTTTTGAATAATAGCAAACATTAAAATATATTGACGAACAACAATAAATAATATATTATCTAGCATAGTAAAATATTTATTACCCAAAGGGGAGTAGCTTTTAGAATAAAGTCGTCATCACGAGAAGAAACTTTCTCCGGCTTTATTGCAACAATCGTTGTAAGCAAGACCTTTATCTAATCTAAGATAAAGGTCTTTTTTTATTGACTTTATCTCTTGCAGGTAAAGGTCATATTTATTAATTTTTCAGGCAAACTACTACCAAAAAATATTTTTAAGGAGGACAAACTGGATGGACTTTTCACTTTTGTTAGAATATGGATGGGTACTGTTGATACTCATCGTTTTAGAGGGACTTTTAGCGGCAGACAATGCTCTCGTTCTTGCTATAATGATTAAGCATCTACCGGAAGAAAGGAGAAAAAAGGCATTATTCTACGGTTTGGCTGGAGCCTTCGTCTTCCGTCTAACTTCCTTATTTATCATCTCATTTTTCATTAACGTCTGGCAAGTTCAAGCTTTAGGAGCGGTATACCTTCTCTTGATTGCTTTGAATCATATTGTTCGTAAACTAATCTGGAAAAAGACGCAACCTGAGGAAAAGTTAGAAGAAGTAAAAAAAGGTTCGAGCTTTTGGGTCACAGTATTAAAGGTTGAACTGGCTGATATCGCCTTTGCAGTAGACTCTATACTTGCTGCTGTCGCCCTAGCAGTGGCACTACCTGCTACCAATCTCCCCAAAATTGGTGGTATGGATGGAGGACAATTCATAGTAGTTTTTGCCGGTGGTTTTATTGGTCTAATCATTATGCGTTTTGCTGCTAATCTATTTTGCGATCTACTGCATAAAAGACCGAAATTGGAGACTGCAGCTTTCCTTATTGTGGGATGGGTAGGAATTAAGTTAGCCGTCTATACACTCTCTCATCCGGCTATAAGCGTTCTGCATGAAGGATTTGTCAAGTCTCCTGAATGGAAGATAACATTCTACGTGGTCTTAGTACTGATAGCTTTAGGTGGTTGGTTCCTTTCCAAAGATGCTCAAGATGCAGCTTGCGAGACTAAGTCTTAGTTTGCTCAAAATTCGTGGTGAGGTTTAAAGATCTATCTCGAACCAGAATTCGACTCCCCCATCCGTGTTATTGACTCCATAGCTATTTTGATGAAGATCTTGAATAGATTTTACTATTGCTAATCCCAACCCCGTTCCTCCATATGCCCTTGTTCTTGCTTGATCTACTTTATAGAAACTGGTCCATATTTTATCCAGCGATTCTGTAGGGATATGAGGTCCAGAGTTAAAGATGGTTACTCTAGCTTTTGTCCCTCTTTCTTTATCTTCTATCTTTTGGACTTTAACTTTGATTAGGTTTCTATAGTCAACATGATTAAAAGCATTAACTAAAAAATTTACGAGGACCTGCTCTATCCTGTCTATATCTGCATTAACCATTAATCCGCTTTCCATCTCTGTTTCGACAGTAATTTTGTTTTCCCTAATAACCAGCGCATTCTTCTTTAAAACATGTTCAATCAAAATTGTCAGATCAAAATCAGTTCTTTCCAGACGAGTATATCCTGAATCAATCTGCGAGAGATCAAGGAGTTGTTTTACAAGCCTATTCATCTTCCCTGCTTCATCCATTATTACTTCACAGTAAAAATCCTTGTCTTCTTCAGCTTCATTAACATTCACCTTCAACCCTTCAGCATAACCTTGAATCAAAGCAATCGGTGTCTTAAGCTCATGAGAAACACTTGAGATAAACTCTTTTCTCATATTGTCGATTTTTCTTTCTCTTTCTATATCTTCCATTAACTTTTCGTTAGCTTGCCTTAATTCCAAAATAGCCTTCTCCAGTTGCTCAGAAAGTGAGTTTAAACTTATACCCAGTTCACCTATTTCATCATGTCTAAGAACAGGGTATTTTTTACTGAAATCTAACTTTGACATGTCTTGGGCGATTTCCTTTAAATCCAAAATAGGCTTTGTGAACCTTCTGGCAAAAATGAATACGAAGATCATCCCTATTAAGAGAGTAAACAGGCCTGTGACCAGAAAGAATTTATTAGCTATCTGAGCACTTTCCTGTATAGCCATCACTGGGGTACTGAGGAAGATATAGTATTTATTGTCCAATAATCCCACAAGATTGAGAAAGTCGGAGTTCAATCTGCGATCATTAGATTTCTCGACAACTACTTCATTTTTCAACACCCTGCTCGATTTCTCAATAATTAATGATTCCGGAGAACCCGGATTATGAGGGAGACTTTCACTAATACGTGGAATTATAGGTATTACAAAATTAAACTCTTTGCGCATGTAAGAACTATATAAGGTATTAAATGACTGATCTTGAATCATTATCGTCAAGCCTTCAGTTCTTTCGATCCTTTCCAAATTAAGCAGTATCTCACTGGGATTACCTTCAAAAAGTTCATTAATCTGCTTATGGTAGTTCCTGAGATTGTTCTCCTTATTAAGGTAATAATAATCAACAAGAAAACTGCTATTCAGAAACCATGACATGAATACAAAGAATATGATAAGCCCGCTTACAGCTAAGATAAGTCTGGAACGTATTGAGAATTTCATTTCAACTCTTCACCTCAAGCCTGTAACCCAATCCTCTGATCGTCTGGATAAGGTACTCTTTAGAACCAAGCTTATCTCTAAGGCGTTTAATATGAGTGTCCACCGTTCGCGCGTCACCAAAATAATCATAGTTCCATACTGAGTTCAGAATCTGTTCTCTGGAAACAGCTATTCCATAGTTTTCTGCTAAATAATACAACAGTTCAAATTCTTTTAGACTTAACTCAATTCTTTCCCCATCGATACTAACTGTCCGCCTGTTCTTATCTATCTCTAATCCATCGATATTTTTTACTGGAAGTTCGTCGTTACCTGTCCTTCTCAGAAGGGCTTGGACGCGGGCTACCAAGATAAGTGGGCTGAAAGGTTTGGTTACATATTCATCTGCACCCAGATCAAACCCAAATAATTCATCCGGCTCCTCCGCTCTGGCTGTTAGCATAATGATTGGGATTCGGGAAATCTTTCTGATTTCCCGACACACCGTCCAGCCATCATAACCCGGCATCATAACATCCAGAATGATTAAGCTAAGGTTTTGTCCATAGGAGTGAAATAGCTCAAGAGCTTTCTTTCCATCTGCTGCTTCAATTACGCTGTATCCTTCTTTTTTCATGAAATCCGAGATCAATTTCCTCATTCTAGCTTCGTCATCAGCAATAAGTATAGTTCCTGCAGCCATCTTTACCCACGTCCTTCAATGATATTCTTTTCCGAGATTTAGCAAGACAATACATATCATCTTTCTTGTATTATAACTAACTGCCAAGAATTCAACAATTATCAGCTATTCCTTAAATCTGATGTTTATTCTTCTTTCTAAATAGGAGAAATATAACCGCCCCAAGTAACGTGATTAATCCAACAGTAAGATAAATACTGTTCATTCCTGTTTCGGACTCTGTCAATTGTCTACCCCCGGCGAAACCCTCTCTATCTGGGAATTCCCCTCCTCTAGGGAATTCTCCCCCTGCAGGAAACTCTCCGTTCTGAGGAAATTCTCTACCCTTTGGGAACCCTTCAGGTGGGTTCCCGCCTGGAGATTGGTCTGCAAATATATTAATAACCTGGCTGCTGGCTTCTCCATAGGACGGGATTTCACCACTTAATTGTTGAGTAACATTATTTAGACGCTCCTGAATAAATCGGCTTAGACCTATGACATTACCTCGCGTCATAATGTTTCCGCCGCCTTTGAAGTTAGCCTCACCTTGAGGTGAAGGCTGGCGGGAGGAAGCTTCAGTAGAATCTTCAGTACCACCTTCATCTAATGCTTGTTCAAACTGTTCCATGGTGAAAAATTTAGATGGATCGTTTTCTATATGAGGACGTATTAGATTCGCTATACGGTCTATCTCCGCAGTCATTTTATCTGCTGCAAATGGACCATTGATAAATTCCTCGATGTAGCTGTGGTACATATCCTTATACTCTTCTACTTCCAAGAGCTTACCAAGAAGGGGACGTTGCTCCAGCGTTGTTCCTGAAACAGGCTGATCAATGTAGAGTGCGGTCTGATCTTGATTATTACCACCCATACCGAAACCACCAAATGACATATTGTAGTCCCAGGGTAGGATAGTGAATATTCCATCTTTCTCGTAGAGATAATAGTTGTGCTTTAAGCTGCTCTGGTAGCTATCCATATTAACCAGCACCGTATTGACAGCAAAATATTTAAGTATCTGTTTAATATCAAGATATTTCTCCAAGTCTGTTCCTTCATTCAGGGCTTTTAACATTTTAAGCAAAGACCCATTCGAATCATTATTATAACCGGCTATAGGAGCAATCCCACTATATGATTTAATATTATCATCTACATAGATAAGATCGCTTCCTTGTCCTTCAGGCTTATAAAGTGTTCCGTAATTACTTCCGTAATAACTCTCCAGGAAAGGCTCTTCCAATCCTTCAACAGCGAGATATAACCCAATAAGTTCATCGTTTATATATAGATTAGCATAGCCGAAAGCCGGAGTGGCGACTCCCATATCATTTAATAATGAGTACGATAAATATTCTCGCATAAACGAAGGATCGCTGAAAGAATTATTAAGATTCAGCTTGGTTAGGCCCGAAAGACTTTGTCCCTGGATATATTGATTAAAATCGACTTTGAAACTATACCGCTCGGAGTCATCTCGTGCAACCGAATTAAGGCTGGAATTGCCTTTGGTGCGCAAACCTACATGGGTTACCTTCACTCCATCCACTGTGATCTCAGCATCTTTGTATTCTTCCGCCATAGGGTTTTCCAATATATCTTTATAATCAGTTTCTTCTAAGGTGATATAGATATCAATTACTTTGTTTTTATCAAAAAATCTTTCTGCATAATCTGCATCTATGTCGCTCATTGTTGCACTTGTTACAGGATCAGGAGCAGGTGATACGTAAATCCAAGTTACTATCCCGATAAATACTATCACCAAGGTTGTTATTAGGCTCATAAACTTCTTTTCCATAACCTCATCCTTTCTTTCTAGGTTACGGTACCTTATACTGCAAGCTCTCCATTATAGCTGACCAAGACTACATCATTTACTCCCTCTATACTAGCCAGATTATTTATGAAGTCGGTATTATCATCTTTCAACCTTACCTCTACTGTAAGCTCTATACCATGCCCACCTCGAACGGCTTTGGATTTAATCTTCATCCGCTTGACCTGGGAGGAAAGTCTGTCCAGAAAGCTTTTCTCTGCAGAGTCATCCAAGCAGTTAAGCACCACAATATAAGGAATCTCATTCATCGATTTATTAGTAAAAACAATCAGCATTATTCCTACAACAAGGCAGCCAAGTATGGCTAACAGGTATTGTCCTGAACCAGCAACTATTCCTCCAGCAATGGCCCAGAATAAGTATAAGATATCGATTGGGTCTTTGATTGCTGTTCTGAATCTTACAATACTCAAAGCTCCTACCATACCCAGTGAGAGGACTACATTAACGGATATGGCCATGATTATGAGTGCGGTAACCATAGACATCCCGACCAGAGATATATTGAAATTGCGGGAGTACATTACCCCATTGAAAGTCTTCTTATAGACTGCGTAGATAAATAGTCCTATTAAAAAAGCGATAAGTAAGGATAAGGAAATATCGATTATTGAGAAACTACTTACAGCCCTTTCCAAGAAGTTGGTTTCAAAAAGATCAGCAAAAGTAAATCTATTGCCTGTATCAGTATTCATGTTTTTTTACCCTCCATTATTTTTTCATTATCCAAAAGACCTACATAAGACATATTTTGAAATCGCAGCTCTCCGTCTGCTATCTAGTTGCAGGAGATTGCTTATATGGCTTGGAAGAAAACTATCGTATTTGATCTCTAGTATAGAAGCGTCGCTAGCTCTAGCCATTGGAAGATTAGGATTGAAGAAATCGGTGGAGGCTATCCCTGTTCTTAAATCACTATCTAAGGTTATGCGGATTCTCCCAGGTTCCCATACATAAGCCTCCCTTGTATAGTCCACGATAGTCTTAGGTTTAAATAATCCAGTTTTCATCTTGGTATAAAGGTGCTTGCAAACCATTTCCTGCCTGTTTTTCAGAAAATCATACTCCCCTAGAATAATTCTCAGGCAATCATCTTCGGTAAGAGAGGCGCTTTCTTTGTACCCCATCCCATCGTTTTTTACTTTCTTCTCCAATCGGATTACTTCAGTTGAATTATTATAGGTACGTATCCTGAATTTCTCTCTGTATTTCACTCCTGTCAACTTTTCTGTAACTGCTGTATCATCATAATCATCGAAGTACAGACTTCTTATTAGGTAATACCCTTGTTCTCCAGCGTGTTTATCTCTTTTTAACGCATGTGATAGTCTGCTGGAAAGTACAGCTTTGTCAAAATCGTTGATGCTCATTTTTATTTCGTGACGATATTTTGGCACATAATCCCCTCCCATTATCTACTACCATTTAGTGAAAGATAATTTTATTTTTTTGGGCAATCTTAATATTTTGTGAATCTTCGGTTAAGAATTTATTATATTCTAACCATAGTTTTTGTCAGTTCTATGAACTCAAGTTAACAGTTTTGTAACTATTCTTGTGAGCTATGCCTAGAAGAGATAGAGATTATATTATCGATGAAGTAGCCTTAACTAGGGACAGCAGAACAGAGACGTTTGAGGCGAATAAAAATGAAACCTAGAATCAATGAAATGAGGACTTCTTAGCGAAGTCCTCATAAATATTACTATTCTATTTTAGACTGTTGTTGCTTATGATACTTTGTTATTAGTTAGGTTGATAGAAATTCTGTATCACCTGTTCTGTCTTTAGATCTTTGGGTAATCTTAATCTTAGTCGAAGAATGTTACGGATATATCGGCTTTCAAGCTGTTCTCCACACAATCTGCCCGGTTCCCTCTGAAAGCGCAATCATTAAACTGTAACGTTAAGTTCTCTATCGATTGTTCTGCATCATGGGGATTCGCATTACTAACCAGGCTCAAACGGAGATTATGGCTATCCAGCCTCTCCACCATGAAGGTCAAGCCATTCGGAACATGGTCTACGGTGTATTCCACACCGGCATCAAAATCTCCGGAGACGAATTCATCGTCTGTCAGGGTAACCATCATCGTAGTTACAATGGTGCTTTCCGTCTCTACATTGTCTCCCTCAAGGAAACTTCCTGTATACTCTAGGCTTGCTGTTCCGGTGGTAAAGTTCCAGTATTCCGGGTCGGTGATTGCCGTGGTAAAATTCCATGCTTGATCTCTGAAAGTCCTATCATCCATCGTAATGTAGTAATCAGTGCCGAGCTCAAGCCATCCGTCCGGTCCGTCCGGATCAATAGTGATTGTTGCAGTTCCCGAACCGGTCACTTGCGGGTCGAAAGTACTAAAGGCCATAACCTCTTCACCATCTGATGCCTTCTTGATCCGGAAATACTTAATGGCAGGCGATGTATAAACCGGTGAATCAAAGTTTAACACAAAGCTAACATCATTGGGCACAGCCTGAGCGTCGTCGGTGGGAGTATGGCTTACTAATACCGGCGGAGTCCTGTCGATGAGGAAGGTGCTTTCTTCTACTGCACCATCGGCCCCGTCATTGGCAAGAGTATAAATGGTGTATTCGCCCTCTTCAAAGACTACTCCTGTTAAAGTCACTTCCCATGTAGTAGTACCTACGACTGTTAGATCAACGGGATTATCGCTGGTGAAGTCTCCGTTATTGGCACTAAGGTACTTATTATCTGCATTCTTCTTGAGCCGGACTTTAACTTCAAGGAGGTTTCCGTCATTAGTGGCAGTCCCCTGAATGGAAAAGACATTATCCGAGGTTCTTTCGTTATTCTCCGGATCGGTTACCGATACGGTTTCATTTCCAAGTGCTAGTGCTGTAATCGTATTTGTTGTAATATCGGAATCCAGCATATTATCGGAGAAATCTTTGAGTGTATTTCCCAAAACGCGGATTTTATTCTGATTGCCTTCCAGAGGGTTATTGAATTCTATGATCAGCTCCGCACCTTGGATGATGACATTGTCATCACCAGTCAGAGCATTAAAGTTGATGCCGTCAGCCGCAAATCTGATTCCGTCCTTTATATCCGCTATGTCGCTGTAGATATCTTCGTTAAACGTAAGGGTTACGGTCGTATTGGCATCACTTAGACCGGCATTCAGGTATACAGGCGGGTTTGCGTCAGCAGTAACAATGGGGTCTGTGATTATTTCCGGTACACTTACATAATTACTATCTTCTAAGGCATTCGCTGCAACTTTTATCCTGCCGGTGTCCCCAACCAGAGCTTCGGCAAAGGTAATGACCAGATTGACATCATTTTCGATCGCTACTGAATCCCCTGCCGCCAGCGAAACAAAATCCACACCGTTGGCCGCATAGGTTACGGCTTGTTTTAGCAGCTCGACTGTGTCCAGATCGTTAACAATTTGGTCGTTAAAGGTCAATGTTACTGTCCGGTTGCCATTGCTCAGAGATGTGTTTTGAAGAATAGGAGGTGTGCGGTCTGCGGATATCAATTCATAGTGGGCGAGATTCCCGGCCGCATCTTTGAGCGTATCGACTGGAACTTTCAGTTTATTCTGTGTGCCGCTTAGAGGTGCTGCAAATACTACTTCCAATTGGGAACCGTTAGGCGTTACGGTGACATTATCGCCAAAGGTAGTCAAAAGTACCCACGTCACCCCGTCCGGAGCATAACTGATGGTTCCTTTCAAATTACCACCGGTGTTGTCAACAATATTCTCTCTGTAATAAAGGGTAATCTGGCGGTAGTCGCTGCTGATGCTGAAATCATAGCAGGATGGAGAATCAATATCTTCCGTCGTTATTTCCTGATTGAGTATATTGTTCGCGCTATCCTTGAGTGTATTTGCATCAATCTTAATTCTCCGGTCATAACTCGAGTAAAAAATTGGGTCGAACTGTATTATCAGAGTGTTATCCGTTATGGTCACGGTGTCATTTTCCCCGAGATCGGTGAAGTTCGTACCATCATGAGATTTTTGCACTGCTGCTTTGAGTGCTTCATCTGTTCCGGTTTTGTAGATATTTTCATCAAAGGTAAGGGTCATTCTTGAATGTTCGAATATCTCAGCACTCTGATACTGAGGCGGAATCAGATCTTGATCTCCGACTGTGGTGAATCGCCATTCACTGGAATCTTGGATTCCTGCAAAATCATTGTGCGCTAAATCCTTAAATGCTCCCGGATCCACAATAACGTAGTAAAGAGTGTTATTTTCCAAGTCGACAGAAGGATTGATCGTGATCACTTTGTGTCTGACCTCTATCTGGTCGGAAAGTGCGACATCCATGGATTCGATTTCTGTACCATCTCCTTGATATATCGTGAGATATTTTTCTGCTACCGAATAAACATCCTCCGTTAAAGTGAGAACCAGATTAGATCCTATGGCTACATTCTCCGCACCATTAAGCGGGGATAAGCTGTCTATGGCGGGAAGGTCATTATCGACCAGGGTGGTGAAGGTCCAGGTGGTGTTATCACCTACTATACCTGCATAAGGGACATGGGCAGCGTCCTCGAACGCCCCTGCTTCAATTTCGACATAGTATTCCATGCCATACATGTATCGGACCGTAGAATCTATGGATACCACATTGTTGTTAACTTCTACGTCTGCAATCGGTAAAATCAATTCCTGATGGAGAAAATCTCCGTCTTTTTCTCTGATGGCAACCTTTTTACCGGCTACCGCAGATACATTCTCGTCAAAGACCAGCGTTAAAACTGCATCTACAGCGACCCCTGTTGCATCGTCGGCTGGGTTATAGGTAATAACCTCAGGTGCAAAGGTATCTACTGCTGCTGTGGTGAATCGCCAGGTGAGATTGCCGGTAATCTCAGTGCATGGGTTGTCATCTGCATCTTCAAAAGCACCGGCATCCATATTCACATAGTATTGGGTATTGGTCGCCAGACTCACCTCCGGATCAATCGTAACCGTACTTCCAACTATCGTTACCCGCTGGCTATTAGCAGGAATAGTAGCTACAGTAGTGCCATTGGTCATGAGTTTGATATAGATATTCTTGCCGGCCACTGCTTCGACAGGTTCGTTAAAGGTCAATTGGAGATTTTCATTTAGGGCTATATCTGTGGCACTGTTAAGCGGGGTAAAAGAGGTTACAGCGGCTTCTGCTTCTACGACTGCGGGTGCATCACTGAACTGCACTGCTTTGGAGTCACCGTCTATTTCTGCTACCCCAATGTGTTTACCATT
>LOEZ01000044.1 GCA_001516055.1 Gracilibacter sp. BRH_c7a | reverse complement strand
GGATGGTCTTAACGTCTACTCCACAGATATCTGCCGCCCATTCAGCAGTCTTAGGAACACCATCGTAGATCCCCAAAACATAGCTTTTAAAGTTATCTTTAGGATCTGCTCCTTCAGGCATATGATCAGCATCAAAACCGATCGTACAGCGATTAAGGAAATCCCAATCAATTAGCTTATTAGTCATTGGGTTATCTTCTATGATTAATGTATGTGCCATCCCCAAGAACATCGCATGGTCTGTCCCTGGATAGATAGGTACCCATTCGCCGCCTAATGCTTCAACTGTGTCCGTATAAAATGGGTCGATAACAATAAATCTGGCTCCAGCTTCTTTAGCCTGTTGGTAATAGTAAGTTGGATTGCCTAAAGCGCTCCATGCTGAGTTGCCTCCAACTATAACTATGAGCTGGGAATTCCTCAGATCTATCCTGTCGTTGATACTTGCCGCAAAGAAACCTTCCGCCATCCCAAAATATTCCGGTCCCCAGCGCCAAGATCCCCAGGATGTTGTCCCCCAACTCGAAGTATAACCTCCATTAAGCCCCAAAGCTTTTCCGATATCTCCGCCAGTCGTTAACAGAATGGAGCGGTTACCATATTTGTCAGTAATCCTTTTAATTTCACTGGAGACGATGTCCAAAGCTTCATCCCAAGAGATTCTGACCCATTCATCTTGCCCGCGCAGTTCCTTGTTGCCTCCACCCGGTTCCCAATTCTTACGTTTCATTGGATACTTGAGCCTGTCAGCAGCAAAGACCTGTTTGCGTTGAGCGCGTCCGCGGACACAGCCTCTTTGTTGAGGATAATCCGCGCTATCTGGGTGAGTATCATCCGTTTTTTGTCTTACGACGACTCCATCAACTACATAGGCTTTATTCAGGCAACGCCCGCCACAGTTATGCCAGCAGGCAGCCGTAATCCACTCACCCTCTTTGCCGTCGAGTTGAGATGCAGTTGGGGTGGCATCGGTAAGACCACAACCAGGAAGGGTCATTAACGCAGCAGTTCCAGCGGCAGCTGTCCCTGATGCCTTTAAAAATGCTCTTCTACTGATTGCGTAATCTTTTGCTTTTCCGATTAGATTGTCCATAAAGTGTCACCTCCGCTATTTTAGAAACCATTTGACAGTCCACGTTTTAAGACTATTCCCTAAAATTATAATTTTTCGTTGATTCTTACCGGCTTCTTTCACCTCCTGATAACTTATTGAAGGCACTTGTTCTCAATGTTTTAAATTTAAGTATCTAATAGTTCTATCAAAGCTTTTAAATCTATTTCTAAAAAGCCTCTAAGAACTTTGGCCATCCCCATATAGAACTCCGTCTCAGAGCTATCAGCCATATCTTGAGCGAAATCTGGCACCCATCTTAGCAAATGTTCTTCCAAAAATATCTTTTGGTCAGAGAGTATTTCGTAATAACTATTACCGTCCATATCTGATTCCATGACTCTCTCCAAAGCTAAATTACTAAGCCGATACATAAAATCAAGTTCTAAGCCTAGGTGATCATCTGCTTCGTGTCCGTAATTGCTAGGAAGAAGGTTATATTTGAGATATTTTTTGCGTACTCGGAGTGTTTCTTCTTGAAAAATCAGTCTCTCTTTGCTTACATAAGCCGACTCCCATGGTGGAGCATCCAAATTATAAGGACCTACAAACATCCTAGTATAATCCCAACGCAGTCTATCCTGAACTTCTGCTTTCTGAACATCGTTCTTGGCCAAATATCCTAAGACCTGATCCACGCCTTCCCTGATTGAAACATTCTCGTCGGCAAAAGGAAAAGATCCAATAACATCTTGACTATTAATCAGTTTTATATAGTCTATACTTGGTTCTGTAAGGAAAGTTCTCCTAAGTAAATCATAGACAAGCACCCTAATCTCCAGTAGCGGCATAGTCTGTTCGACTATATTTTTATCTATAACTCTCATCTCGGTCACTCCTTTAACTAATATTTACATCGTCACGTATCTCTAATTTTACTTTGTGCAAAATTTCTTAAACACAGATAATAATGCATAATGTTTTCCTGTTCTTATTCTCTCACAAGTCATTATGTATACTTTTACAAAGATAGCTTGGCCTTTTTGTGTTAAAATACAAATTGACAATATGTTCGAACAGTTTAAACTAATGTACAATGAGAGAAAAATACATGGGAAAGGAGTCTGGCAATGGCTTTAGACATAAAAAACCCCAGCTTCCAAGAATACACCAAGATATATTCGACTATTGAGGAAAACTTTTTGAATCAGGTTAAGGCCTCCGAGATAGAAATATCTCAAAGTTCCGAACCAGACCTTGAAAAAAAGCTATGGGCCCTTCAACAAAAAGGAGCAACTTTTCGAAACGAAGGTAAAAGTATATATGTCAATTGGCTCTCTCCTGCTTGTGAAGCATGCAAGAAAGGAGTAGGCAGTGTAACTACCTATATCTCTTTGATGTGCCATCGTAATTGCTACTATTGCTTCAATCCCAACCAAGAAGATTACCATCATTATCAAGGACATAGAAGAGATTATCTCACTGAGATAGAGCAACTATACTGTTCAGGACAAAAAATTACCCACTGTGCTTTGACAGGGGGAGAACCTCTACTTCATAAAGAAGATACCATCGCCTTCTTCCGTAGCTTTCGAGAAAAATTCCCAAGTACCCACACTAGGTTATATACATCCGGTGATTTACTAGACGAAGAAATTCTTCAAGAACTAAAAAAAACTGGCCTTAATGAGATAAGGTTCAGCATCAAACTGGAAGACGGTGCAGAGTATAAAAAAATATTGGAAAAGATTTCTATGGCTATAGAATGCATTCCTGACGTCATGGTTGAGATGCCTGTCATACCCGGTACCTTGTCCGAAATGAAAGAACTTCTCCTAGAGCTTGACAAGCTTGGAGTTTCTGGAATCAACCTGCTAGAATTTTGTTTCCCCTTTAGTAATGTGGAAGAATTTAAAAAAAGATCCTTTACAATAAAGAATCCTCCTTATAAAGTCTTATATAATTACTGGTATGCCGGAGGACTTCCTGTCTCCGGAAGTGAAACGGAATGTCTAGACCTGTTGGAGTTCGCTCTAGACAATAAGTTATCCTTGGGAGTTCACTATTGTTCTTTAGAAAACAAGCATACCGGCCAAATTTACCAGCAGAATCATAACCAAAGCATCTCTGATCTAACCTACTTCTCACCCAGGGATTATTTTCTTAAAACTGCCAAAGTCTTTGGAGACGATATCTCCAAGGTTCTAAAAAAATTCGAGAAAAAAAACATAACCCGCTATTCCATTAATAACGATCACAACTTCTTGGAGTTCAACGTTAAAGATATCCCAAAACTGAAGAATATGGACTTAGAAATTGGACTCTCCTCCAGCATCATCGAAACCCGTGAAGGAGAAAAATGCTTGCGGGAATTGATGATCGACCTCGTCCATCCTGAAACATTCGATTTTAAATTGGTTTAAGTGAATTAATCTTGCAGCCAATACCTTTTCCTTGGTTGCAAGGGAAAAAATCTGATTGAGGGCTTGGTCAAGCGAATATCGGGGAATCCGTCAATCATCCCCACTGTTCCTTGGGACTGCCCTTTATTCAGATTAACCATTTGGATAGCTCCAGTTGAACAAGCCACTATGCAGGCTGGGTCTAGCCCTTTAAGCAAACGAGATTCACAAAAGATGCATTTACTTGCTTTACGGGTGATAGTATCAAATTGAGGAGCATCATAGGGACAGGCGGAAACACAATCCATGCATCCATCACAACGGTTGTTATTAATGAAAACTATCCCATCCCTCCGTTTACTATAAGCTTTCTGAGGGCATATCCGGAAGCACTCCGGGCTGTCGCAATGATTACACGACAAGGATAGATAGACTCCTTCTGCAGTTGACGAAACCCTTCGCCAATTAACTCCGGCAGGGGTCTTGTTTTCATTTTTACACGCAATCTCACAAGCCTTACACCCCACACAGAGATCTGCGTTAAATATAAAACCCATCTGCTTTAACATAATCGTCACTTCACCTGTTTCTTACATTCTACATACACATCATTGATAGCTAGGCCCCTGCTTCCACTTTCTTTCATACCCATATCTGCTGGAAGGTCGAACATCAAACTGTTGATAGGCTTTAATCCACCTTGAGAAGCCACTACCACACCAAGCGGAATATACGGGCTTAATTTGATCTTTTTAGATAATAATCCCGCTTCATTATAGATACAGACTGTATCTCCTTCTTCAATGCCACGCTGCCTGGCATCTTTTTGATTCATCTTTAAGATATCGAAATGCTCATCATTTAACCAAGGAACAAAGTCATACTGAGAATGAAGACGATTACGATGTTGTGGAGACAACAACCTTAACGGATAAATATCGTTGCGTGGCTGATTGTATGTAGAGATTGCAGGCAATTCATTTTCTTTAGCATCTCTGGAATATAACTCAAATTTCCCAGTCTTGGTCTTAAATCTCCTATCTTCCCAAGGTATCTTATTTCCGCTGCACTTACGTGGCCCATCTTTTAATTCCTCCCAGTTGGCTAGCCCATAAATCTCTAATACCTTCGGGGTAAATTCCTTTGATATCCAATCCTCATCTGTAAGCTCATAAGGGAAATCAGAAAATCCGGGAGAAAGCTCGTTAAGCTTACGGGTCAGAATTCGGGCAATCTCCAAATCACTTTTGGCTTCATATAACGGTTCTATCGCCTTTTGATTAATGGCCAACCAATAGTGCCAATAACCGACATTTACATCATCGTTTTCAAAAGTGCTGGTAGCCGGTAACACTAGATCAGACATCTCTGCTGTCCTGGTCATGAACAAGTCTACCGTCACCACCAGTTCCAAGGATTCAAGAAGCTCTTGCCACCTTGCCAGATTCTGATCCTGAGAAAGAGGATTCCTTGAAGCCACCCACAACATTTTAACAGGTGGATTCGCAAGAGAAAGAATATCATCGGCAAAACGGTTAATATCTACTTCTCTCGGTTGTCGGGACTCCGGACTCGGATGGTTCAGGAGGCTTTGCGGAAAATAATTCGGAGTAGGGTTGAAATAATATAGACCTCCTCCTTTTCTACCAATATTGCCGGTTACCCCTACCAACGCGTTAATTGCTCGCGTATTCTGTCCTCCATTCATACTTCTTTGCAGCCCGAAACCCACCCAGTTAGCACATGGTTTCGTTGATCCATAAAGAGAGGCCAGTTCAAAGATAACCTCTTCTGTAATTCCGGTGACCTCCCTAACCAAACTTATGGAGATCTTCTCTTTTACATAGCTGCTGAATGGTTCCCAACCCCAAGTATGATCCCTGATAAAATCATTATCACATTTATCTTGTTCCATTAAAATCTTAACGATGCCCAGAGCCAGCAAACTGTCCGTACTAGGCCTGATTTGAACGAATATATCCGCCTTAGCTGCTGTAGGCGTATACAAGGGGTCTATGACAACCACCTTAGCTCCCTTCTCCCTGGCCGCATTAATATGACTCAGTTGATGTATCGCCGTCCACGCAGGATTGGCACCCCAGATTACTATAAGTTTGGAGTCTGCCATATCCTCAGGGTCGGGGTTGATATTATCGCCAAAATCATAGGAGATAGCATCGAATCCTGCCGCCAGACAAGCATTCCCAATTGTTTTGGTATGCTCACCCATACTATTGAACATTCCTTCTACAGCATAATGAAGCAGCCCTAAATTACCCGAAAACTTGTTATGGGCAAGTGCTAAATTGGAGCCATACCGTTTATTCAGTTCCAGAATCTTATCAGCGATTATCTCTATCGCCTGTTCCCAGCTTATCCTCTCCCAGGTACCTGAACCCCTTGGATATTGCCTTAACGGGTATCGCAGTCTATCTGGGCTATAGACATATTGAGTATAAGCATATCCTTTGGCACATAAACGTCCCTTGGTATAACCATGCTTCGGATCACCTTCTACTTTAATCAGCTCACCGTTTTTGACATAAGAAATAATACCACATGTATCATAACAGTTACGGGGGCAAACATTACGGAAAATCTTATAATCCGTTGGCAACATTCTTTACCTCCGTTCTTCTTTCTTCAATAGATATACTATTTTGAAAGCAACCATCAGATTCAGCTTGGTATCAAAATCATTCAGATCAACATCCAGAATTTCTGCAATCTTCTTCAAGCGATATCTTAAAGTATTGGGATGGAGAAAGAGCACATCAGCTGCAGTGTTAAGATCACACCTATAGAGGAGATACTTCTCCATAGTGTTCAGTAAGTCACTATTTTGCTCACCATCGTAGCGTTCCAGCTCACCCAGTGTCTCCTTGTAAAACTCCAATAATTCTTGATGATCGTGATTGTATAAGATACGAGTCAAGCCTAACTCTCTGAAACTCGGAGTAGTACCATTTATATTTATGATCCGTCCCACTACCAGTGCCACTTTAGCTTCTTGATAACTCCTGAAAATTTCACTTGGATCTTTATAAATACGCCCCGCTCCAACTCGCACCGTCCGAGGTGCCATCTCTTCACCAGCTTTCAACACCTTTTTAACGAAGGTTTCCATATATGCTTTCTGGTCATGCCTTGTCTCCTTCTCGTTGGCGAAAATAACCACTACCTCTTCTTTTTTCGTCAATAGGATAGGGGTTTGGTCTATCTTTCTTAGCTCATTAGCGGTGATATCCGCCAACATCGCCATCACTTGAGAATCGGACGTATTCTGGTCGAAATCTTCCAGTTCAAGAACTATAACCTGATGAGGTCGCTGCAAATTCCAGTTCCAAAGCTTCGCCCTGCTGAAAATATCTTCCTTAGAATCTATATTGCCATAGAGTAAATCAAATATAAAAGCTTCTTTATACCCCTTCTCTGTATACATAAGTCTTTGTTGTTGAATCATTTCCAAGGTACAAATATTTAGAGCCTGTTCACCCTTGAGTATAATATCATCATCTTCGATACCGGCATCCAAGATAATCAAGTAGCCGAGTATAGACTTATTATTAGTGAGATCATAAATAAGACTCTGGCGGTCCATGCCATTCCAGTTAATCAATCCCAATCTTGACAAAGGATTAGAGGCGATAATCTTAATGTACTTCTCTCCTGGTGAATCTTCCCCGACAGAAGCGTAGGCGATAACAAGTGAAGTTGAATTCGTGATAAGGATAGGCTTGGAGATTAAAGCACTGATTTTTTCCACCAATCCTTTAATACCACTCCCTAAAAACATCTCATTTAGCAATTTATTCTTAAAATCGAGAAGTTCCTTAGACAGCATAGTCCATCCTCCCAGCCTTTAATTAAATGTTCGGATATTTCTTAATACATTATATCACATATACTAAATGCTTTAGGTTTTATACTATTGGCTTCATTATTGAAAACCTAACATAAAAGTTAGTTCCTTTATTACTCGTCTCAAACCCTATATGCGCCTGATTTCTATCGGCAATACTATAGCAGATTGCCAACCCAATCCCAGTACCGTTTTCCTTTGTGGTAATAAAAGGCATCCCTAAGTTAGGAATAATACTTGGTTCAATCCCTTTGCCCGCATCCTTTATCTCTAATACAACTTCCTCGTCATCTTGGTAAGTCTTTATTATTACTACTCCGCCTTTAGTCATCGCTTCAAGTCCATTACGAACTAGGTTAAGAATAAGCTGATGAATATCATTCTTATCAATAACTATAGAGGGAATATCCATTAATTCCAGTTCTATAGATTTATCATCATGAAGCGCATCCGCCAGAATTAACGGGTACAATACTTCAATAATAGAATTAAGACTTTGGGCTCTCAGATCGACAACCTTATTCTTAGCCAAGGAAAGATATTCGGTAATGATAGAATTCGCTCTGTCCACTTCCTCAATCATTATCTCGAAGTGATCTCTGTAGAACCTTAAATCATTCTTGTCATAGAGCATTTGTAAGAATCCCCTGATGACAGCCATAGGGTTACGGATCTCATGACCAAAACTGGCAGCCATTTCACCGATAAGATTCATTCGATCCAAACGAGCCATTTCATTTTCAATTCTTTTTCGCTCTGTAATATCCTTGGCGATTTCAACTGCTCCAATAACATGATTTTCATCTAAAACAGGGAAAGATTTTATTTGCATGATATTTCCATCAGGTGTTGCAATCTCCCTGCTCACCTTGTTGCCACTCTCCAGAGTCTCTTTTACAGGGCAATTTGGACAAGTGCTACTGGAATTATGCCATATCTCATAACAGTATTGGCCAATCATTTCGTCCAAAGAAGCATTTCGCATTTCACTAGCCATAGCATTTGCCCATCTTATTTTCATCTCCTCGTCATAGAAGACTACCATTTCCGATATAGAACTAAGGATTAAATCTTTTTCCTGCTCCGCTTTTTTTATGGTCTCTATCATCTGCTTTCTTTCTGTGATATCCCGGGCAATTCCTTGAAGTCCAACAGGAACCTGATCTTTCTTAATAAGTCTAGTGCTTACTTCCACCCATATTTTTCTACCTTCTTTGGTCACAGTGAGTACTTCATAGGGACCCGTCATATCTTTAGATCCTGAAAGTTTCTGCTGAAAATAATCTAAACATAAATCTACAAAGTCTGGGTGAACAATCTTCGTGAGATCAAAGCTTATAATTTCTTCAGGCTTATATCCATATGTTTTTAAGCCAACTTGATTTAGAGAAAGGAATTTACCTTCTAAATCGGTTGTATAAATGATATCGTTAGCATTCTGAAATAACTCTTTATATTTATCTTTGCTTTCTTGCAGAGCCTCGACTATCGATTCTAGGTTCTTTGAATACTTATTATTTAAGAAAAGCTGCTCCTCTAACTGATAAGTTTTTTCCTTGAGCCGTTGTTCCATTTCTTTGCGTTCTGTTATATCCCTCACGACTACTTGGATTGAATTATTATTGACCTGAAATGGAGCCGCAGCTATCTCCACATGAGCAATGCTTCCATCCGCTCGAAACAGCTTTTCATAAGCAAAAGGGGCCGGTTTTTTATTTTGGAGAATTTCTGTGATACGTTTAATTGCAAGAGAACGGAAATCAGGATGAACATAATTGATTACTTCCTTCCCTATCATATCTTGAGCATCTTTAACACCGTATAAACTTACCCCTGCCTGATTGATAAAGGATACCTTGCCTTCGCAATGCACAACAATAGCATCAGGAGACATTTCAACTAGATTCCTATACGTTTCTTCACTTTCCCTAAGCTTCCTTTCCATCTCTTTACGTTTTGTTATATCCCTAACCGTCCCTAGATAATTTCCATCTTTTAGTGCGACGCCATAGATCTCAGCATCCAGTTCCGTTCCATCTTTCCTTTTTAGAACTATCTCATTGAATATTTTCCCTTTTTGCTTTAAATCAGTGAATTTCATAGCAGTCTCTTTATATAGATGAGAGGGAGTAACATTCATCATCGTCAATTCTAGTAATTCGATACGTTCATAGCCTAAAAGTTGACAGGCTGCATTATTCACTTCAATATACTTACCCTCGGGAGAAACAACGAATAGGGCTTCCGGGATATGTTCTAATAGCGCATGAGTAGAGGCGTAATCGTTCCGAAACCTTCTAAGATTGTATTTTTTTCGATTCCTTTGTACCATTACATTTTCCCCTCCCATAAATATTTCAAATATAATAATTATTCTTTATCATTCTATATATGTCGATAAAATTCCTTGGTAAATATTGTCACAATTCGTCATCTAGAAATTTATTTTTCAGAATATATTTGCTAAATTTTATTTGGTATATCAAAAAAGCAGTTATTAATAATAAAAAACATCGGGAACAATTTTCCCGATGTATGTTTCTCTTTATTGGGGTGAATGAGGGGACTTGAACCCCCGAGTGCCGGAGCCACAATCCGGTGCGTTAACCACTTCGCCACATCCACCATGTTTGAATGGCGCGCCTGGCACGACTCGAACGTGCGACAACCTGCTTAGAAGGCAGATGCTCTATCCAGCTGAGCTACAGGCGCCTATCTCCTGGATAAATATAAATGGTCGGGGCAGAGGGATTTGAACCCCCGGCCTCCTGCTCCCAAGGCAGGCGCGCTACCAAGCTGCGCTATACCCCGTCGTTTTTGTGACAATGAATAGTATATCTCAAGTAAAATCCCAAGTCAAGCTAAAAATATTTACTTTTTATAATACTAAACATCAGCCGACAATAACTGATTATACACCACATAATATACTTTTTCGAGTATTATTTTTTATTTTAACATAATATCTAATTATTCCCAGTTATTGATTTTGAGTTCACTTAATATTTCTATACGTTCCTTTATAAACTAACAGCCCTAAGAAATAGATAACTATAACCACCGCAAAAATATTCCAAGGCCAAATATTATTAGAAAAGTCAAAGAGAGTTCTGATCTTTAAAAAGCCGCTATCTAAGAACACCGAAAGGATTAGCAAAGGGAAGGTGATTAGGGAGAGAACTCCAAATAGATTAGACCATACTGACTTATTATAATCGTCCACAGATCCTAATTGTTCAGAAACTTCTTGATATAGTTTTTCATTCTCAAACATTTCCTGCCAGTGCCTATACATTTCCATTCCCAATTCATTATTAGTGACCTGGCTGTACCAGCCTTGGATGGTAAAATTCATGAATAATTCCCTCAGCTTGGTAATCTTGGTTAACTGCCTTTTATTATCATATACGGAAAGGATATAAGCAAAGTTCATCAAGCTTTTTCTTTGATGCAGGACGTAAATAAAGATATCAAAAAATATGGTCTCGAACAAATTCCTAAATTCACTTTTCTTAAAATCATTAATTTTAGTATCAATTTGCAGTAAAGTTCCCCCTGTTTTACCGAAACCAAAGATACAATGATCCGTTACCTCCATCAACGTCTGGTCAGGAATATAATTAGACAGAACATTTTCATTCCATTCTATGGAGTTACTGAGTTTATAAACTAACTCTTTCTTTTCCGACTCATAGTAATCCTCAGCAGGGATAGTAATAGTTGAATATACTAAAGGCTGACTCAGCTTAATGTTAAACCTGTTAGTACTGTACAGCTGGGAAAAGTAGAAATCCACAATCCGTAAGTACATATCATTCTTCTTTGATTCCTGATCATTTATTATTTCTTTGTTTAATTTAAGTAAATCTTTTATATACAACACTTCATTTTCAATTTTCAGCTCAGTGATGAAAAAACCGATTCCATATCTGAACACCGAGATCTTACTCTTCAATGATTCTCCATAGATTTTCAACTCATTATCATATTTAACGAGCAGATCTCTTGTCTCTTCCGAACTCTGCGGTTGTAAAGTTACTAAGCAATCAGCTTTATCGAAATCAAATATACCTTTCTTCTTTAATAGAAAGTGCTGGCAGTGCTTAGGGAGTTTCCCTTCCTCTGGACAATTATAATAATCATAGACATAAGGCAGGAAAAAATCTTGCCTTTTGGCGATCACTTCTCTGTCTTCCGAAACCAGATCGAAATTATCAGCAATATATCCGCACAGTTGGTTATATTTTTCAGGGTCGAATGTAAAAGGGAAAACATATTTTATTCTGGTATCCGTCACTTTGGGACAGATGAAATTCAAAGCTATACTCTTGATTTGCTCAAAAGTTAGCAGGCTGTTTACCCCAGGGCTGTCTACGATGGTATAGAAGTGATTTCGCCCGTCATACCAAGGATCCCTATTGGTACACCACGGTTCGTTAAACCTTCTGGTCGTAAAATCCCTGCGCTCCCTTTTAGCTTCCCCTAACAGCAATTGTTCCTTTTTCAGTTCTTCTAATTCCAACTGCTCAGCTAACCCTTTAAGACAAACGCCACGACTGGGATCAACAGATATAATAGATCTGTACACTTTAACTCCCTGGCCGTCAGATCCAAGCTGCATTCTCTCTTCGGTCCTTTTCCCTTCCGAGTAAATGTATTTATAACAGTCCTGGGCTTCTTCTTTTCTATGTTGAGGGATTAAAGTAAAGATGTATCCGGTTCTGCTGGGAGAATTATGATCCTGTCTGGCCCAATATTTATGGAGGATACAGCTGGGTTCATCCTTGAAAACAAGGCCGTCTACTTCTTGAAGCCTCTGTTCCTCCGCACCAATAACAGGTAGTTTAATTCTAATCTTTTCACATAAATCCGCTTTCTCCAGGTCAGAGCAATAGTTAAGATAATCCTCTGCCAGTAAATTTAGTTCAGACTCAAATCCACTGTCTTTATCAAATAATCTTGGATGATGAATAGATTGTATTTCGGTGAGCCTATTAAAAATATAATCTATAAGCCTAAGCCCTTTTTTCATAATAGCCAGGTTTTTCTCATCTCCAGAAAAACATTTAATTTCTGGTGTTTCAGCTAAAGCACAGGCAACCATAGCCGGGGTTTTAACATTCTTATCCTCTATTCTGAGCATCCCTGCATCTACTTTTTCTGTGTACTCCAAAACTTCTTCATAATTATCCGGCAGTCTGCCATCGTTTTTTAATAGATACTCAGCAAGGTAAGCAGACACGAAACAATCAAAGTCTGGCTCCTTATGGACAATTATCTTAATCTCATTTATATCAGAATTGTAATTCTTCATTATCAGATTCCTGCTATGAGCCAAGAGTGAGGCCGCAGATCTATATGTTTTTCCGGCAACAATCACTCCACTAATATTCTGATGATGGTCAATAATGCCTTCTTCCAGACTGTTGCCAACGTCTAAAAAGAACCAATTCTTCTGCGGCTTTAATTTTTCATCATCCAAGCTGTCGGCAACCACCGATCCCATATTAATAAAATCGTATGAGACTATGAATTTGTCTTTGTTTACCATTAATTATCCCTCATCTGAAAATTACAGCTTGTTAAATGTATTCATAAAAGAATGGTTCCCTCATAATTTTTAACACATTATAGTTATCCGCAGCACTACCATAAGCTAACATCAGCTTCACTATCGATGCTTCAATCGATATATTATGTAAATAATGTGCTCCTGCTTCCAATATATCGTTAGAGGTGACATACATATCCTCCGACATATCTCTTATTGGTGAGATAAATACTTCTATGTCATTGTCAATACAATCTTTTGTGAACTCTATTAAAGAATACTTAAACCTTCCATCTGTCCGGGTGCAAGCTGTCCCCGAATGATATAAGTCATGAATAATAGCTTGTGGTTTGATTACCGAAAAGTCATAGTGCTGATAATTTAAGCCTGGAAAAGGTTTAATATAAACTACATCGGTTGAAAAATTGATATCCGGTAAATCGGCTTTATCTTTAGGTTTTTTCAAATCTTCAAAGCTCGGATTAGATACATGCTCATGTTTCTGGAATTTATTATCCTTCATCTTTCCGAAGATTATGGAACTGATACTATCAAACTCATGTGTAAAGGGTACTGCCTGAGTCAGCCTAGTTCCTAGATGTACTATAGATTCTCCCTTATTGTTTTCAAAAATCACGAAAACCCCGGGAATATCATCATTTATAATAAACTCGACGGAATTGACAAAATTCCTAAAACCGTTGCTTCTCTCATCTTCAAGAGGATAGTTACTGGCTGTGATAACAATCGGAATAGGAGTCCAATTAAACAAATAGCTTATTGCTGCAGCAGTGAATGGCAAAGTATCTGTGCCATGGGTTATAATGATTCCTTTGTATACGGATAAGTCTAGTTGGCTTAATGTTTCATGTAAGGTAAGCCAATCTTTAGGAATAAGATCTTCACTGAGCAAGCTCATTGGTTGGGATACATCAAATGATACTTCCCTTTTATACTCACTATTATTGTACCGATCGATTAAATAATAGCTTGTATTGTCATCAACGTTAATTGTTTTATCTGTCTTTGTGCTGCCTATAGTTCCTCCTGTAAATACCACCAGTATTTTTTCCATATTAACCCCTTCTTTCTTGAATCTGATAAATACATTTCTTTTTGAATGCATTATGTTTAGGACAGTTTTCTTTCTGACATACGACTTCTATGTCTAATCCCCCCAATAATTCTTCTATCACACCTTCACAATATCCCTTAATAAAAGAACAAGTCTTTGGGGAATTCTTCTTACAATGCTCATCATTAAGAAAGTTTTCTGAGATTATTATGTTGCCTTCTATCTCGCCCGTTTCCTCATCAACATCTAATGAACTGGTGAATTTACCCAAACCAACGTCAGAATCGAATTCACACCACTTGATGAACTTTTCATTCATAGAAGGTGTTTCCTGTTCAAGCTCCCATTTCTGGTTCATCACACCACCGAATTTTTTTCCGCCATCATAACCTGCCTTCTTGAAGATATTCTGGGCTGCATCTTCGTCTGCTAATACGGAAATCTCGTTATAAATAATATCGAATATCTTGTTTATAGTCTCCACTTTGAAAGAAACATTTCTTGATCCATCCGCTGGGTTAACCAACAAACCTCTTTCCGGCAGATATTTAAAGATCTTTTTATATTTATCAGAATCTTTGTCGGATTCTTTATCCAAATCTTTTTCTAAATGATTCTCACTTTCTTCAATTGAATAGTTTTTCTTAGCAAGAGTAATACCAGAAGAGTTCAAGTCTGCTAACCCTAATGTCGCCAACATATTACGCAGGTAATTATATACTAATTCTGCCTCAAATCTGTTACATTCTATTCCTGAGTGCGTAACATGATTTCTAAGATTTACTATCGAGCTAAAATCCAGAGAATTTAGTAAGCCAAGATCTCTTGACGAATGTTTTGCCCATTTTGCCAGAAGTTTACTCTCTCTGAATAACCCTACTAATTCTCCAAAAGTAAATTCCTGAACACCTTTATTATTCTTCCCTATTTTCTTCTCAACTTCTTGAATATCTATCCTATCATTAAATGGCAGAGAAATGATAGCCTCATTAAAGATTCTTTTTAGAGCAACTTCAAATAATGTCGCACATTCCTTAACTACAACATCATATTCTCCCATATCTAAAGACTTCTGAATAAAACTAAGTTTGTCTTCGGTAATCATTTTTTCTCCTCGCTCTACCTAATTTTTTTTGAATAATCCAAATATTTGTTTTCGCCTTTATTCACTATATTCCTCTTTTTTCCCCTCAAAAAAACAACCGTTTTCCACGGTTGTTCTAAGGTGGCAGAGGGAAGGTGGCGGGGGTGGCAGGGGGACGTTTCGTTTGCCACATTGTCTTGCCAAGATAACCTAACTCTAAACAAGTGTCTGGATGATAGGAACCGCTTTCCTAAAAGCTATAGCCCTATGAGATATTCTGTTCTTCTCCTCTAGGGAAAGCTCAGCCATTGTCTTATCCATATCCGGCAGAAAAAATACCGGATCATAACCAAAACCTCCTGAACCTTTCCTGGATTTCAGGATTCTGCCTTCTACTGTACCCTCTGCTAAGAACTCTTGTCCATCTGGTGCCACCACCGCCAGAGAGCAGCGGAATCGAGCACTCCTTTCTAATTCAGGCACAATATTCAGTTGCTCCAGAAGCTTATCTATATTACGCTCATCACTTTTCGGTTCTCCAGCATATCTTGCTGAAAAAACTCCCGGCTTCCCGTTTAAAGCATCTACTTCCAATCCTGAATCATCTGCAAGAGAAACAAGACCCGTAATTTCAGCAGCTTTCCTCGCTTTCAGAAAAGCATTTTGCGCAAAAGTTGCACCTGTCTCCTCTATCTCTGGAAAACCAGGAAAATCGCTAAGAGAAAGCACCCTGATATCCATACCGGTCAACATCTCTTCCAGCTCTATAACCTTACCTTTATTAGCCGTAGCAAGTAAAATTTCCATGATACCTCCAAATAAAAGCTAGGGGGTGGCAGAGGGGGGGCCGAGGGACGTTTCGTTTGCCACCTTCCTGTCGACATGATTACAACCTAAAACATTAATCCCAAGAACTAAAATAATAATTCTCACTCTGTTTTTTAGAATAATTTTATAAAGTAAAGAACCGTCCCTAACTTTATACAAAGTAAAGAACCGTCCCTAACTTTATATTATGCTTGTTGTTGATACTCTATGAGTTTCCTGATGCCGAGTTCTCCTAGGGTCAGGAAACTATCCAGGTCTGTGCGGTCGAAGGTTTTACCTTCGGCAGTGCCCTGTATTTCAACGAATTTGCCAGATCCTGTCATGACGATATTCATATCGACTTCAGCCTTGGAATCTTCTTCGTAATCCAAATCAACCATTGCTTCGTTCCCTATCTTACCGACTGAGATAGCAGCTATGCTCTCTATGAGAGGATTTTGCTTCACTAGCTCATTATCAGTCAAATATTTTACCGCATCGGCTAAGGCCACATAAGCACCCGTTATGGAAGCTGTCCTTGTTCCTCCGTCAGCCTGTAGCACATCACAATCTAACCAGATTGTTCTTTCTCCCAATTTCCCCAAATCTACTACAGAACGCAGTGCTCGCCCTATCAACCTTTGAATCTCCATGGTCCTTCCTCCTACTTTACCCTTGGTAGATTCACGTTGATTACGAATATCTGTTGCCCTCGGGAGCATGGAATATTCGGCTGTTACCCAGCCCTTCCCTGATCCTTTAAGAAAAGGAGGTACTCTCTCCTCAACGGTAGCAGTACAAAGTACCTTTGTATTACCCATCTCAATCAAAACAGAACCTTCGGGGACTTGGGTATATCCTCTAGTAATCTTCACTGGACGAATCTCATCCGTCTTTCTCCCATTATATCTTCCCATAATAACTACTTCCTTTCTCTGACCGAATCTTTTCTTATTTTTTCTATGCTCCAAGTATTACACTAAAATAACTTTACAATATATCTTCCACTAATCTTAGGTATTTAATCCTTTTAAAAATTGAATCTTTCTTTATTCTTTCTCCGTTGGATTAGAACTGCTATTACTCCCAAGCCCATTATTGCTCCAGAAAATAATACCAATATACTGACCACCAAATCAAAGAAGAACTGCTCAGGCACCATTTGGATGAGAATATCAGTCTCCGGGTTAAGCATCCAAAGGTCATTAGTAAATATTAACAAGTGAAATCTATCCCAGAACCATAGGAAATTACGGGATATGACAAAAGCTAAAAAGATAAGCAATCCTATCATCAACCCGCCTCCGATAAGGTAGCCCCTTGCCCAATAATGCAAGTATTGCTTACCCGTGAGCAATCTCACCCCGAAAAGCAAGCATAAGAAAAATGCAAACCCAATGTTTCTAACCTTATGACTGGCAAAATAGAGCATGCGGACATCGGCCATATGTTCAATCTCTTTCTGATTGAACACCTGCCTTTCTTGCCCTTTTATCTTAGCTTGGATATCCAAGTCATCTCTTTCTCCCTTGATATATGCCAACAGCTCTTCAGTAGTTTGCATTAGTTCTTGTTTAGATATCCCAATCACTTGAGCATTATTAAGCTTCGTATATTCTTTTGTAAAAAACTCCAGGTCAAAAGACCTATATTCGATTACTGTTAGAAAAATGACAATAATAAGTACCAAAGCACTAACAAATGAGAGAAACCAAGCAACAGCTTCTTTACTAGACATAGAATTCTCCTTAATCGTTCCAACTCTTTAATTTATTATATAGTTGTATTATATCAATAACAAATACTGCCCGCCCATTACTAGATTTTATCTTCATGATTAGGCTGAACTTTAATACAACCTCAGCACAACCTCAGCCATAAATCATATCCAATCTAATACTTCCGCGCTATAGCTAATCCATCCCCAAAAGGAAGGATACTCACCTTAAACCCTGGAAGATGGTAAAGTCTATCCAGAAAACCACGCATAGCTGACACCATCTTCTCATACTTGCTATCATAAACCGAACCTGGAACCACCCAGCCTCTGAAGAGAACATTATCGACGACCAGAAGACCACCAGAAGCGACAAGCGGGCTGATTAAATCCAGATATTCAGGATATTCTCCTTTCGCCGCGTCTACAAAGATAAAATCATAAGACTTCTTAACTTGTGGTAAATACTTTAACGCATTCTCTGAGTGGATTTCTACTAACTCTCCAAGCTCTGCTCTTTCGAGATAACGGCTCGCCCTCTCTGCTCTATCCTTATTCATATCTACTGTCAGTACTTTTCCTCCGGTCTTCTTTGCACCTCTAGCCAGATAAACAGTAGAATACCCAATAGCTGTCCCAATTTCCAGAATATCACGCGCTCCACTGATCTCCACCATAAGTTCTAGAAAATTTCCTACAGTAGGCGTAACTACAGGGATAGTCTCTTCCAAGGAGACACTTTCCATTTCCAAGAGAAGTTCATCTCTAGGAGGAAGTAAATCTTCCAGATATTTTTCCAGTTCGAAAGGGTAAAACAAGCAATCACATCCTAATTCCAGCAATATCTTAAGCGACTATTCCTCTATATATGGAATAATTCTTACAATTATATCATTTATTGTAACCATATATGAAATGAAAAATATCAATATGTTTTACACATATCTCACAATCCAAATATTCAGCAAAACTATAGCAGAACCCTCTTTGCTATCGCCAATAGTTTTCCGTCCACACTAATACCCACACCTTTTTCCAAAATACTCAATGCCTTCTCTTTACTTAAAGGCTTCCGGTATGGCCTTTCTTCCGTTAAAGCGGTATAGATATCCGCTATGGTCATCAGCCTTGACCCAGTAGTAATGTATTGAGCTTCTAAGCGAAATGGATATCCTCTACCATCCAAGCGTTCATGGTGATACGCCGCCCATTCTACAATATTTTTAGGAAAAGCCGCAGAGGAAAGCAGCTTATATGTATGATAGGCATGAGATTTGATGATCATTAACTCATCATGATCCAGTAAACCGGGTTTATCCAAAATCTTTTTGGGAACGGCAAGCTTTCCAAAGTCATGCAAGAACCCTGCCAACCTTATATCCCTAACTTCCTTCGGATTCCAAGCAAGTTCTTCCGCTAGGGCTACAGCAATTCCCGATACCGTTCTGGAATGCCTTCCTGTGAAAGAACTTTTCTGGTCAATGAGGTTCCCGAATGTCTCTGCCAACCTATCTGTAAAAACTTCTCCATAAATATCATCACATATATCACTAAATCTTGAGCAATCCTGAATACAACGCTCCCCAAAAAGAAAATCCAAAGTTGGTTCTAATAAAATCCCTTCATTAAGACTTAGCCAAAAGGCTTCTTCTCCAACCAACTTCGAGAATGCCTGGGCCACCTCGGGATAAAAATCCTTGTCTGTCATGCTGTTAATATGGTTTAGGATTCTGGCTCTGTCTTTGTAGCTGATTATACCTCTTCCCATTATAATATCTACTTTATCCGACAAAGAAATGATTTTAGGCATGATAGAATCAATCTGATGATCGGAAGGGGTCTGATGATGATGTCTCACTGCCTCTTCAAGAATCTCTCCACCCGGGAAATCACTAAGTATCCTAGCCCCTATCTCAGAATGTTCTTTCATGAGTCGATAATTTCCATGATACTCTGCAAATCCTCCAACCGTACCAATATCATGCATCAAACCAGCAATGAGCAGAAGGAATAGGTCCTTATCTCTTAGACCCAGGATGTGACCAAGCCTCACGCTTATGTATCCCACTCTCTCTCCATGCCTGTAACCTATTTCAAGTTCAAAACCTTTTTTTACTTCCTCATCCACAAGTGCCAAATCTAGGGCTTTAGAGAAACTCCAAATTCGCCGAACCACTTGTTCTGCCTTGGGTATATTCTCCATATTTCCCATCCTCAATTCTTGTTAAAGTTTTAACAAATTATTTTTTGTTGATAATAAACCTTAGTTGAGCCTATCTCTTATAAGCTTTCTGTCCTGTCTCATACAGATTGCCCCCCTGACTATCAATCAAGACAGTAACAGGGAAATCCTCTACCACAAGTTTGTGAATCGCCTCTGGCCCCAAGTCCGGGTACGCAATAACCTCAGCTTCTTTGATACAGCCAGCCAATAACGCCCCTGCCCCGCCTATAGCGCCAAGGTAAACTGCACCATATTCCTTCATCGCCTCGATCACTGCATTTGAACGCAGCCCTTTACCAATCATCCCTTTTAACCCTTGGGCAATTAAGTATGGAGAGTAAGCATCCATCCTGCCACTAGTTGTAGGTCCGGCTGACCCAATCACCTTTCCAGGTGGAGCAGGTGTTGGACCGACAAAATATATAATCTGATCTTTCAGATTAAAGGGCAATTCTTCGCCTCTCTCAAGTGCTTGAATCATTCTCTTATGGGCAGCATCTCTCCCTGTATAAATAACCCCATTTAGCAGAATCCTATCTCCACATCTTAATGATTGAACTATTTCCAAATCCAAAGGGGTAATAATCCTTCTTCCTTGGTCAGACATTCTTGATTCCCCCTAAAACATAGTAAAAATGCTATTTGTAAAAAGCAGGGCGGTCACCCTTTCAGAACTATCTTACGGTGTCGGGCCACATGACAGTTTATATTTACCGCCACTGGCAGCCCTGCTATATGAGTGGCAAAAACTTCTAGACTTACTCCTAAAGCTGTAGTCCGCCCTCCATATCCTTGAGGTCCAATCCCCAAATCGTTTATCCTTCCAAGTAATTCCTGTTCCAGCTTAGCTAACTCAGGATCTTGATGCGCACTCCCTATATCTCTAAGCAGAGCCTTTTTGGCTAAATAAGCCGCCTTCTCCATGGTCCCACCTATACCAACTCCGACCACAATAGGTGGACAAGGATTAGCACCTGCCTTCTCAACAGTCTCCACCACGAAATCCATCATCCCTGCTAAACCATCAGATGGTTTTAACATCTTAAGAGCACCCATATTCTCACTTCCAAACCCTTTAGGGGCAAGTGTCAAAGTTAGGTTATCACCCTCTACCACATCGTAATGAATGATTGCAGGAGTATTGTCCTGCGTATTTTCTCTAGTAAAAGGATTCGTTACAACCGATTTCCGTAAGAAGCCCTTCTTATATCCACGGCGTACGCCTTCATTTAAAGCCTCTGTTAAAGATCCTCCGGTAATATGTAAGTCTTGTCCGACCTCTACAAAGAGCACAGCCATACCCGTATCCTGGCAGATAGGGATACTCTCCCTCTCTGCAATCTCTGCATTTTGCAGGAGCAGCTCAAGGACTTCCTTGCCCTGAGGTGATTCTTCCGTAACCAAGGACCTTTGAAGAGCATCTACTACATCCTGATTCAGGACACAATTAGCTTCTAGACAGAGTTCTTCAACAGCCTTCACAATCTTCTGGACGCTTATCTCTTTCACATTAACCTCCGAATAGACTATTATTAATACATAATTTACATATTTTTATAGCTCATCAATAGTATAACTCATCCACGACCGTACACAAAATACCACATCTCAATTTAGAGGTGTCTCTACAACGGATACACACATTTATGAAATAATAGAGCAATAGAGATAAGTATAAATATAAAGAGCCATCAAAGAATCCCTGCGGATGCCTTGTTTGGCTCTAAAACTCGGTCAATCTGTTAGCACTTAAGAAAGTATCCTCTGCTATTTAGCAAAAGAAGCATTCCTAAAAGAACTAGGAATTACAGAGTTGATAAATAAATCTATCATTTGTGGTCTGAACTGTTTCCCTCTTTCGCTTCTTAAAACATCAACTGCATTTTTCGTTTCCATAGCTTGACGGTAAGGTCTATTCGATGTCATAGCATCATAAGCGTCGGCTACAGCAATTATTTGAGAATAGACAGGAATCTTATCACCTTTCAGACCATCGGGGTACCCCTTACCATCGAACCGTTCATGATGATGGCGAATTGTCTTAGTGACACATATCCTTTCTCTTTCAAACTCTTTCTGCAGTTTCATATCCATGTCTTGCTCGGAGAAAACTCTTTCGAGTATTTCCGCTCCCCAGATAGAATGCCTTTTGACTATTTCATACTCATCCTCTGTCAGTACATTAGGCTTGAGAAGGATGGCATCTGGAACATTAATCTTACCAATATCATGTAAAGCAGCCGACAACTCGAGTGCTGTCATTTCTTTCTCATTCAGACGCATATTATAGCCAAGTTTCATTGCATAATACGCTGTCTTGCGACAGTGGTTGGAAGTAATACAATCTTTTTGTTCTATTTTGCCCAACAGTTCTGCCCGTTTCATTAATAGCATCCTCTTACAACTTTCAGTTAGTCAAAATATACTATAAAAAACAAAAACATTTTTGTCTCCGAAGTTTATTCGACAAAAATGCAAGAATCCCTTTTTATTTGATGGATAAAATTTTCTTATTTAGATAATTCTTCTAACTCTTTAAAGTCTTTCAAGCTTATCAGTAAGAGTCTCGAAAAAAGAAATCATCTTCATTCTGTCTTCTTGATCGAAGGTCTCTAAAATCTGCCTAAGAGTTTCAGCTCGTCGCTCTATAACCGACTTTACTAGTTTTTCTCCTTTGACCAAGATATTTAATCTGACAACTCTTCTATCTCTCTTCTCGCGGATACGTTCAACATAGCCGGCCTTCTCCAGCTTATCCGCCAAATCCGTGGCAGTACTGCAAGCAGAGGATATCTCCTTACATAGTTCCCCCATAGTAACCTGGCCTTTTTCATAGATAATACATAAAACATCAAATTGCTGCCTGGAAATACCGATTTCTTCAGCGAAAAAATTCTTTTGTTTGTGAGTTGAATTACTAATTCTTTGCAACAAATTATCCAGGTGGCCTGCTAACTCTTTAATTTCTAGCATTTTGTAACACCCCACCTCCGTGATAAACTTCACAATATTTGTAAGATTTTGTATGAATTTTGTGTTTTCATAATTTTACCATATTGCCAAAACAAATGCTACATTAAATTTTCAATAATCCAAATTTTTTACCTTTTTATATAGTATAAATTATACTATAATTTTATTAACCACTCTCCCTATTTACAAAAATAAATTTATGGAACTTGGCGATAGGGGTTGGTCAACTTCTTCGGAGTTATTCTTGGCCTCTTCTGCAGTAAGATTTGGTGTCTCACTGTTTAAGTCTTCCTGGGTAATAGATCCAGAGGAAAATCCTATAACATCATTACGAAATCTTAATTGGTCAAGATTTAGTCCTCTATATGTCTTTATTTCCTGGCCTTCTATTCTGATCTTTACCAATTGAACTGTTGAGAACTGAGCAACGGTATTCACTAATCCATAGAGAGCGGTTTCAGCCTTAACATTACTGAATGGTTGAAGATATTCTTTACTTAGGTCAACTGTAGCACTTCCATTCGTGATACTGATATCTAATAACACAGTTTGAGGATTAACAACAGGATAACAATCAGAATCACCTGCAGGTCCCAGAAGCCACTGGTTAACGGTCTCCCTAGCTAAACTTAGTGTTTTGGGGATAGTTCTGTTTTGTTCAATAAGCGCCTCACCATTCTTATCGGCAAAATAGAGTTTTACTGTTTTCTCTCCTTGGAGATTCGCGGCTACAGGCAGAGCATCATCTTTAACTTCATTTTCGTTCTTATTTAGAATCTGTCCTAATGGAGCACTACCGCCGCTATCTTTTATAAGACTATCCAAGATGTTACATCCAACCAGCATCATTATCGCAGCAATACATACTAAAAAAATAATTAACCATTTTGTCTTCTGCATCTGAAATATCTCCTTTCTCAAAAACCTATTATACAATAAGAAAATATTTTTCTTACTAAAATACAGATATGCTTTGTCCAATAGAAATAGAATAAAAAAAGAGGGGTTTTTATTATGAAAATGCGTGCTTTGTTAGTGGATGATGAATCTCCAGCTCGCAAAGAACTACGCTATCTTCTACAGTCTTTTGAAGACGTACAGATAGTTGGGGAGGCAGAGAATGCCTTGGAAGCTTTAGAACTTATCAACAATGTGAAATATTCGGTTATTTTCCTGGATATTAACATGCCTGGGTTAAACGGGATTGAGCTTGCTAGACAGCTCTCGGAACGACCTGATGCGCCAGCAATCATTTTTACCACTGCTCATGAAGAATATGCCTTTGATGCCTTTAGCGTTCATGCCTATGACTTTGTACTCAAGCCCATTCATCCCAAAAGACTGGAAGAAGCATTACAAACAGTACGAGAACGCAAAAAACTAAACTGTCCTCAACCTGCCAAGACTACTCCTAGCAAAAAGGAGTATATTGACATGAGGCCTTTAGAGGTTATCCCTGCCGAACAAAATAGTAAGACAATTCTTATTCGCCCAGAAGAAATCATCTTTATCTCTACCGATAAGGATAATGTCTATATCAAAACAGGGAATGAATCATATCTGACTCGCTTTACCTTAAGAGAATTAGAAGCCCGTCTTGATTCGAATTCTTTCTTCCGTACCCACCGTTGTTATTTAGTTAACATCAGGAAAATGAGAGAACTAATCCCCTACTTCAACGGAACCTATACCGTAGTAGTCGAAGATAAGGAAAGAAGCGAAGTCCCAGTCAGCCGCACCCAAGCCCGCAAACTTAAAGAAATACTGGGCATATAAAATCAGCAAAGTCAGAGACGCAAAGTTAGCAAAGTTAGGGACGGTTCTTCACTTTACAAAATATGAGTAGCAATGGGTGCGCTTCTTTGTTCTTTCTTTTAAATCAAATAAAGCAAGGGACGGTTTATTTTACATAATTGTAAAGAAAATCGTCCCTGATTTTTATGTTTTAACTAGATATATCATGAATATTTACATGTATATATTTCTAAATATTTAACAATACTTACCTACTGCAAGAATCGCGATAGATAAAACTTAACTTTAGGATTTTCCGGAATTTCCTTTTCTCCGTGATTTTCATAGATTTCCTTTTCCTCTCGATTTTTGTCAGAAATCTCCTTACCAGCCTGTTCTAAAAGTACACCTTGTTTGCCATCCACAGTTACAGTCGTGGATTCTTCCACATTCACAAAGCAAATAGGCGGAAACAACACACACCACCAATTTTGACCCTGGGCTTCTCCTATCATAATCTTTACAGCTTCGTATTCTCCCCCTGGCAAGATTATTCTTCCATATGACTTAGTCGGAAAAAGATGTTTTCCATGTTCTATAGTTACACCATAATCTGTTCCATAATCATCGAGAACACTATTTGCAATATCTAAGAATTCTCCCTGCATCTCCATTAGTAACTGCCGTGATTCATCTATGGACTTAGATTCAGCAAGGCGAGGTGCTGCAATTTTTAGGATTTCATCTCTAATAGCGTACTTGAGAAGCTGATCCTCATCACTATCAGAATTAGCTATAACATGAAATCTAATCAGGCTTTCGGGACTTATATCCTCTATCACGTCTATTGCTTCGCTGGATTTTGAGACAGCACATCCCGTCAAGACCAGAAGCATTAAAGTAACTCCAGCTAACATAATTACTCGAGTCATACTTTTTTTCACATTATTATTTTGCCAAAATCTAATGAACATAACGTTTATCTCTCTCCCTGCATTTAAAAATTCGCTTAGTGGTAGTTATTTCCAGGAGCGAACTTTTTTAAACAGGGAGTATATTTCTTGATAATAAGAATAAGATTCATCAGGCTTTCTAATGTTTTATTACGGGAGGCGAAAGTGTTACTAGATCACCAATCTCTTCTTTACCTTATATATATAAGTACGATTGCGGGGCTAGCTACCACAGCTGGCTGTATAATTGTTATCCTATTGGGCAAACCTCCGGAACGCCTGTTAGCTTTTTTGCTGGCAGGAGCAGGCGGAGTTATGATTGCTGTAGTTACTTTGGATTTAATTCCTTTAGCACTTACTTATAAACAGCCTATACAACTCTTCCTAGGGCTAACCTTAGGAATCATCTTCATGTGGATTGCAGATAAATTGCTTAAAGCAAGATATAGAAGTGTCCCCCGAAATCGCTTCAACCGTCTTAAAAGAACGGGTATCCTCGTAGCATCTGGAATTGCTCTCCATGATATCCCTGAAGGAATGGCCATAGCTGTAGGCCAAGAATCTACAACTAAGTTAGGTATGCTCATAGCTATCAGTATAGCCCTTCATAACATTCCAGAAGGGATGGCCACTGCAACTCCACTACTCATGGCAGGCATCCGCAGACAGAAGATTCTCCTTCTAACCCTTGGTATAGCCTTGTTCACCCCTTTGGGAGCCATCCTAGGGAAAATTGCTTTAGGCATGGTAAGTATATCCCTTAGTTTCTTTCTTGCCCTGGCCGCTGGTGCTATGGCCTTCCTCGTTCTCACCGAGCTCTGGCCTTTATCCACAGAACACTACCCTTTATGTGCCTTGCTGGGCGGAATCAGTGGATTTCTTTTTTTCTTAATGGTTTTAACTGTATTACCACACTAAGTACATTAAGTCAGCCAATTATCCTCAAATCTTAGATTCAGTAAAGAAAAGGGTGTTTCTTCGCATAAAGTCAGGGGGCGATTTGCTTTATTTGTAAAGTAAAGAACCGTCCCTGACTTTATTTCTTCTTTTTCTTTTTAAAAAAAATCTCTTAAGTATTGACGCAAAACTTGACTAGGTATTAAAATGATTTTGAACACTGTTCTATTTATTAACATTGTTCAAAGGAGGTTTTAATTTTGGGCATCAAAGAACGAAAGGCCAGAGAAATTGATCAGCGACGTGAACTCATCCTTACAGTAGCCGAAGAGATAATCAACTCGGAAGGAATAGACAAGCTTTCTGTCCGAAAGATTGCCTCCAAGATAGAATACTCCCCCTCTCTCATTTATCATTATTTTAAAGATAAAGATGAAATACTCAAACATCTAATGGAAAAAAGTTATAAAAAAATAGTGGGGCTCTTAAAATCTGTACAAACATCTACTGAAGATCCTAAAGATAAAATTAGAAAGATGACCCATAGTTATATACTTTTGGCCTTGCAAATGCCTGAACAATACAAGAGCATCATGCTCAACAGCTCTGCCGATATTCTCTCCCATACTTCAGTGCTTTTTGATGGTGCTTCAACCAAGAGGCAAGCAGTGGCAATCCTTTGCCAATGCCTCAAACAAATAGATAAGTATAAAAATACGGACGATAAACATATCGAACTAACAGCCCAAATAATTTGGGCAACAACCTTTGGCCTTATTATCAGAATGATTATCGAAAACGGAATTGATGACACACAAAAAAATCTACTCATCCAGCATCACATTCAGTTCATTGAAGATGGGATAATCCAGAAAAAAACTTAAGAAGACTTTCATATATAAAAATGTTTAAGAGAGGAGTTAATTATGTATATCAAAAGAAGCCGGCTGACAGCCATCCTGACTTTAATAGTTTCAGTTTTAGCCATTTATGCATCCCTAAAAGGCGTATTGGACGAAAACCTCTATAGGGATGTATACCTTGCAGGCTCTCTTCCGAAGGCCTTGATTGGTGGATCTATCGCTCAGGATATAGTTACTATCCCATTAGCCTTGCTCATGGGTATCTTATCCATAGCCTTTCTCAAAAAATCCAGCTTAAAAAGCTTTATAACAATCATTGGTCTAGCTACTTATACCTTCTATGCCTTCGGACTCTATACTATTCAAGGCCAATATACCTCTATCTATATAATCTATCTAGTGATATTCTCAATATCTATATACAGCATAGTATTAGGACTTTTAAGTTTTAGGCCTGAAGAAGTAAAACAGTTTGCCCTACCTAAGAAGTCGCTCCTAGCTACAAGTATTTTTCTTGGCATGATTCTTTTTGTTCTAGTTCCAGTATGGATTATTATGATGAGCTCTGATATCGCCAGACATATACCGGCTGATACATACGGAGTTTTTATTCTCGATTTGACAATTGTTTTCCCTGCTTTAGCGATTATTCTTATAAGTCTTTGGCGCAAATACCCATTTGGCCTTATTTTGGCAGGAGTTGGCCTAGTGAAAGCCTTCACCGTCTGCCTCTCATGGGCCTTTGGGGAGTGGTTCGGATCTTTTTATAACGCTAATCCTCTCAACTATGGTATGACCGCAATACCCAGTATGCTTACCCTTATCGGATCTGTCGTAATCATCATCTATCTTCGTGGATTACACAAGATACAATAGCTTTATGATAATATTTCATAGAAAATAGAGGTGTTCATTATGCTTAAATGGTTACTGTTAGCAATCATTGTAATACATGGTTTGATTCACATTATGGGTGGAGTAAATGAATTAGGTATTACTAAAATCCAAGAACTATCAGGCAGAACTTTGTTTACTATTCCATCAAACTTGCAGATGGTTCTCGGAGTACTTTGGCTAGTAGCAGTTGTTCTATTTTTTATTGCTGCCTTTGGATTGGTTACTAATCAACAGTGGTGGAGATCAGCAGTCCTAATCGCTGTGACAGTTTCACAAATACTTGTGATTATCTGGTGGCCTGATGCCAAGTTCGGAACCATCGCAAATGGATTGATAATCCTTGGATTGGCTTTATATGAATAAACTGATTAAAATTATCTATACTTTCACTTCGTTATTGGGCTACCCGGCTTTTGGCAAGTTCAATTGATCCAATAAATATATACCATTCGTCAAAAAGAAAAGGGACGGTTCTTTGTACTTTTTATAAAGTAAAGAACCGTCCCTGACTTTACTAACTCTTACTTTATGGGGATGGAGAAGAAAAATGTGCTCCCCTCTCCTTCTTTGCTTTCTACCCAGATTCTGCCGGCATGGGCTTCGATTATATGCCTACAGATAGCAAGACCTAGTCCCGTGCCTCCTGACTTTCGGGAGCGGGATTTTTCCCCGCGGAAGAAACTGTTGAAGATATGGGATAGATGAGTCCCAGGTATCCCAGGGCCATTGTCCTCAATAGACACTATTAAATCACCATCACCCACCCAAGACCTTACGGTTACCAACCCCTCTTCCGGTACATAGCGAAAAGCATTTTCTAATAAGTTCATCATGACCTGTTCCAGTCTTTGAGAGTCTACTTGGATATTAGCTGAAGGCAAAGGGCGTACTATTCTCAAAGAAGGGCCCTTATCTCTATGTCCTAATTCTACTTCTTGGAGAATACTCTCAAGAATTTCTCTGCTGTCAACATCTTCAGTTCTTAGTCTTAATTGTCCTGCGTCAAAGCGCGAATACTCAAACAAGTCCTCTATCTGACGATTAAGCTGACTGGTCTTAGCACGTATTACAGAAAGATAACGATTCCGAGTCTCTTCATCTTCTGCGACTCCATCCTGAAGCCCTTCGACATACCCTTGGATGGAAGCGATAGGGGTCCTCAAATCATGTGAGATACTAGCGATTAACTCTTTACGGGCATTCTCTATAGCTTTTTGCTTTTCCAAAGACTCATTTAACTGGAGCCTCATAGATTCAAAAGAGCGTGCAAAGTTACCCAACTCATCAGTATTAGTGTAATTAATATTAAATTCCAGATCCCCTTTTGCAATCCTCTCCGTTGCCATATTTAATTCAGCCAACGGTTTAAGGATGGTTCTCGAAATATACCAAGTTAATAGAATGATCAACAAGATAAACGAGAGGACTCCGGCCCCGAAGCTGACCACCATTCCCTTAATCGCATCCATAAAAATATTAAACGGCGCAACTGCAGGATTAAACATGACTAAAGCTTTGGCTTTCTCTTCTCCACTGACCGTAATCGGAAAAGCATAAATAAATAATCTGGATATGGATGAACCATGCCGTGTGCTTTCCAGGACCTCTACCAAATCTGGATTCGCTGGCTTCATAGAGGCATTCCTATCTTGGGAATCAAACAACAACAAATTTTTATTATCAACTATCTGAACTTGAAGCTGGTATTCAGAGATAAAAGGCTCCAACTCCAAGTAGAACCGATCATATTCCTCAACAAATGAGTAGTTGTCCTCAATAACAATTGCAATACTGTTGTTAATCTCCTTAATCTGTTCTGAAGGGTCTTGCTGTGGATTGGTTCCTACCTTTTTCTCCATACCAGCGAAGGTCACACCCAGAGAGAACATAATCACCGCTATCGGTATTACAGCCAAAAGAACAAAGGAAATAATAAGGCGTTGCCTAATCCCTATCTTCATTATACACCTCATACTCCTCCGTCAAATTTGTATCCTACTCCCCAAATCGTCGTAATATATATGGGATGAGAAGGATCCTCCTCGATTTTTTCTCTAATCTTACGGATATGGACAGTTACAGTATTAATATCCCCATATTCATTAAAGCCCCAGACTTGATTAAAAATCTGTTCCCTGGTTAGGACTTGACCAGGATGCCGGCAGAACAAGTGAAGAACCTCGAATTCTTTGGCCGATAACTCAACCTTTTCATCTTTAATAAAAACATTATATCCCTTGAGATCAACCTTTAGATTATTAAATGTTAGAATCCCTTCCGTTACATTAGGAGAACCTGAAAACATAGTATACCGACGAAGTTGGGCCTTCACTCGCGCTACCAACTCCGTCGGGCTAAACGGCTTGGTTATATAATCATCTGCCCCAAGTCCCAAGCTTAATATTTTATCTATATCCCCAGATTTGGCACTGAGCATTATTACCGGAATGGGTGATTCACTACGGATTATCCTGCATATTTCCGTACCCTCAACCCCCGGAAGCATGATATCCAGGATAGCCAAGGACAGTTTACTCTCCCGATAAATCTGGATTGCCTCTTCCCCGTCATAAGCAAGAATAACTTCATACCCCTCTTTTTGCAGATAATCGCGTACTAATTCGGCAATCTCCTGTTCATCATCTACTACCAGTATCCTATGCTTTTCCAAGGAAAATCCCTCCGTGAATTCTTTGATTTATTACCTCTATTCGTTATTGCCCCATTATATCCCTTTTTCTAAAAGTGTACCAAGATATACTGTTCATTAAAACAAAGTAGATCCCAAGTATCAGTATCGAAAACGCAAACGATACTCCAAACGGATTGCCGGATAAGGTTAACGATGGATCTGTGTGAGCAAATAACAAATACTTGGTCCAAGAATAATCAGTCAGAGCGTTGGCAACTTGGGGTCCTAAGATAATGGATACTATAGTCAGCCCTTGGGCTAAAGCATTGGTACGAAATACCACTGCCAACATAAAAGCGAGGGTAGGATACATGAGAATTGCCACACTTTTTAGTCCATATGATTCCATAGTCTTATAAACCATATCGACTTCTACAACATTGCCCTCCGAGCCTATATAAAGGTAAGGCTTGGCTGCTCCATCAAAGCCAAAGAGCAACCCGCTCACAACGACTGACACTATAAAAAGGACGACTATCATAATTAAGCCCAAAGACATTACTGCTAGATATTTTGATAAAAGCACCTTGCTACGGCTAAGCGGGCGTATGAGCAGAAGCTTAATGGTCCCCTGACTGAATTCACTAGCTACAATGGTAGCTGCGGCTGAACTTATAAAAATAGCTATAAGAACTATTAGAGAGGAATTATCCTGCACCTGTTCCCATAGAGACGGCTCCATCGGGAGATTGTTCTCTAAGATATACTCATTGATCTTAATACTCTTCTTCAGTTCATCTTTTTGATAATCAGGAAGAAAAGGAGTCTCAAGAGCTTGTTTAGAAGACTCGATTTGCTGTTCATAGAACACGCGTGAGTTTTCTGGTTTTTCTGGTGACATTTTATACATAACGATTGAAGAAAAAGACGTTAATACTATTACAAAAGCTATCATTACCCAAGTACTCTTACGGGCGAACATTTTTATCATCTCATTTTTTATCAGCTTAATCATTATTTTCTTCCTCCCGTAACCTCTAAGAATCTATCCTCAAGAGTTTTAACTTCTTGTGTGATTGTATAAACCAAATAACCATTTTTGACCAACCAGGCATTGATACCGGCTACTGTATCAGCTACTGCTTTAACTTTAATGACTCCACCTGCCAAGCTTATCTCTAAATTAGGGAAAGTTTCTCTTAACTGGGCTTCAGCTTTCTCTAACTTATCTGTCTTAAATGCATACCAACTCTCACCTTCATCTTGATGGATAAACTCCGACTTTTCCTTAACATCAATGAGTTTGCCATCTTTAATAACCCCTATCCGATCACACATCATCTCCATCTCGGCCAAAAGATGACTTGATACAATGACTGCGGTATTTTCATTTTTTGCTAGCCCCCGCAGGTATTCCCTCATTTCTCTGATACCTGCTGGATCAAGTCCATTGGAAGGTTCATCGAGAATTAGAACAGATGGTTTATGCAATATAGCTTGAGCCAAGCCCAAACGCTGCCTCATCCCCAGAGAATATGTCTTGACCTTATCATGGATACGATTCTCCAGACCAACCTGCCGTGAGGTTTCCATAATGCAGTCTTTCCCTATCCCCTTAACCATATTGGCAAAATGCTCTAGATTACGATATCCCGACATAAAACCGTATAACTCCGGATTCTCTACTATCGCCCCGACATCGGAGATAGCTTCTTTAAAATTACGAGCGATACTTTTATTATGAATAAGAATATCTCCTTGGGTCACAGCCATAAGACCCACCATCATCCGGATAGTAGTTGTCTTTCCAGCTCCATTGGGACCTAGAAAACCAAAAACTTCTCCTGGAAGAATATCTAAGCTCAAGTTATCGATAATAGTCTTGTTACCAATCTTCTTAGTAACATTTTGCAGTCGTACTGCGTAACCATCTTTCATATTCATCAGCCCCTTTTACGAAAAAAATAATAACACTAAACTCTCTTAGTGTTATTATTCCATCCAAAAATAAAACGCTTCTTATAAAGTTATTAAGAAATTATTAAGCCACGGTAAGCAAAGCGACAGTCCCCCAGGTAAGTCGGAGACAGTCTTCAATTAAGTTGGTAAAGTCAGTAAAGTCAGGGACGGTTCTTTACTTTATAAATGAAGTAAAGAACCGTCCCTGACTTTACTCTGACTTTACTTAAGAATCCCTGCTACATAATCACCCATTGCTTTGTGACCCTCTTTATTTGGGTATTTCCCATCGCTGGAGTAGCTCGAAAGGATTTTCCCATCACTATCGAAGAGGACCTGTTGGAAATCAAGCATTTTAATATTCTTCTCTTGAGCATAGCTTATCTCCCATTCACGGTAGGCTTGGTTAAGTGCTGCAGTTCCGGGAAAAGGGATAGGCAAAGCTAAAATAGGCTCAATATGATCAGCCTCAGCTTTATTAACCAACTTAATAATATTCTCCTGGTATTCCTCTAAAGGAATCTCCCTTATCGCATCTCCCACTCCAGCGAAGATAATAACTCTACCCGGCTCGTTGGCTGTCACATCCTGATCGAAACGTTGGACAAGATCAGATGCATTCTGACTTATTACCCCAGCATTAATCACTTCTATCTGGAGAACATCGGCAACCCTTTGCGGCCAGGAATCTTCAGTCTCCCCAGGATAACCATAAGTAAACGAATCTCCCAGACAGACAATCTTCGTATTAACAGGAGTCTCGTCACCAGGTTCAACTCCAGGATCTCCTGAATCATCTGGATTGGTTCCGTCTTGTACTATATCGTCTATTGGTGGAACCTCAGATGCCGCTCGCCATATACTGACCATTCCAAAGACCATGACAATCATGGTCAGAAGAACAGCAATTTGTAGAACCCTTATTTCTAAACGGTATGTCCGCATATTTTTAACCTCCTACCTTATCCAACTAATATTTTTCTACATCTTTCTCTTAATTCCTTCCCCAATTTCCTTTTTTCCTTTATAACAAGACAATTTAACTTCTCCATAATAAGTACATCACCTTGCAAGGCACTTTAGTATATAAACCTGCATAAGTTGTTACATAAGGAGGTGCTATTTTATAGTTATGGAATACATTAAAAAAGCGCGTGAATTGGGAGAAGCTCTTCTCCAATGTCCCGAGGTACAAAAACTGAAAGAAGCTGAGGAGGAAATTAAGAAAGATCCCGAAGCTCAAAAAGCATTCGAAGAATACCAGGAGAAAGAGAGAAACCTGGTAACCTCTCAGATGTTTAGCAAGGTAATCCCTGAGAAAGATACCCTTGCTCTCATTGATTTGAAGATGAAACTTATGAGAAACCATCCCTCCATTCGGAACTTCTTCAGCTTGCAGCAGGGTTTCGAAAAAATAATGGCTACGGTCAACCTTACCATCACCACTACGATATACGGTATGCCCAGTGCTGATCAGTTGCCCCTTCCTAAAGAACTCAAGGATATGGCTCAACAACTTCTCAATAACATCACTGGGGGCAAGGATACTCCTATGGAAATACCGGAAGGCTTCAAACTGCCTGATGGTTTTAACCTAGGAAATTTCATGAAATAGCAACAAGTATCATTATCCACTCCATCTTCTAAGAACTATTTTAGAGAATCCATTATCGATATCCGAATCTATATCTTATCAAATGGAACTAGTTAATAATTAAAGGGGGTAGAAGATTACAACCATGACTTTTGTACCACAGCAGAACGGTATATTAATGAATAGTCAATATACTGGAAGATACCGCTTTTTTGCCGGTGGGAATGAAGAAAGGGTTGATGCTGATTCTTCTCCTCCTTACGTTGTTCCTTTTACTGTATCCATATTAGCATCGCAGAGTATCTTTTTGGACCAGGAGTACAGTCCGGCATCCACTTTGATCATCCCTTTTTATAGAACGAAAGTTCCGTATGGATATATATTTATAATCTTCATGCAGGCAGTGACCGCTTTACTTGTAAAATGGGCGTATACACCCAGCCCTCTTTACATGCCACTGTTAGGTAACTACCAGTCTCTCCCTGACTTTCAATCTTTGCAAAAGATTGCCAGTATGTCTCAGTCACAAGGAAATCCACGCTTAAACCAAGGAAATAAAAAGAAAAATCGAACTCTGAGTATATGTAATCGTACTGCTACTAATACAGACGATGAATTTCCCTCAGACCCTATTCTTGCTGAAGGTATAGCCATCAACCTATCTTTTATATCACCCTTCTCATCTCCTAACAGCAGAGCTTCCAGCCTCTATACTATAGAACTTACTCTAATTAAGAATACTCCGGGATATTTAGTCCCACTCATAACCTTAATTATCTACTTTGTTTTGAAACCTTTTTTTACTAACAATAAAAATAATAATAATAATAAGAATAAGCCTAATTAACCAAGTAACCAGAAGTATAAGTAATCGTCAAATGACTGTGTGCGCTACACTACACGGTCATTTTTGTTAGTAAACTGAAGAAAATCCACGCCGGACACCTTATAGGGCCAGGCGTGGATTTAAATCAAAAGGAGTGATTATTGGATATAGATCTGCTACTCGGATTTAACTTCCGCAGTTGGCTGTGACTCCTGGGGCTGAATTGGATTAACCTGACTCTCACCCTGGGTAACCGTGAAATTCTGTGCCTGCGATGTTGGAGCTGGTTCCGGTACTGGAGAAGTTTCTGTGGGCCTCGGAGTCACCGGCTGTGTATATGTCTGACTGGGTGCAGGCTGAGGCTGAGTTTGGCCATAAGGGTACTGCCCCTGATAAGGACGTCCTATCCCAAACATCCGCTGGTTAGGTTGAGCACTAAATCTCTGCTGGTTACCACCTTGACTAGGATAACCTTGCGGAGGGTAGCCCCCTTGTTGAGGCACGGAATACCCTCCTTGTGGTGGATACCCTCCTTGACGGGGATACTGCTGTGCTTGAGGAGAGTATTGCTGGCCAGAGTACTGCGAATTAGGATATTGTTGTGCTGGAGGCTGTTGAGGCTGGTATGTTTGCTCTGGATAATCTTGTGGTACTTCTTCTTGACCGCCACCGAATCGATCTGTAAAGAAACCTTTGACCTTACCCCATACTTCACTGCCTTTCTCTTTTACGGGTCCTATGCCATCCAATAATCCTTCCTTAACTTTCATGACAATCGGGCCTTGAGGTGCTTGAGAGATCCCTTGTGGATTCTCCAGAGAAACAACTACCTTATTGTAGTGGGCTAGAGGTACCGGGCTCCTGAAGCTAGCTTGGTATACTCCATTACCTGCCGGTTTAAGAGTACCTGCATAGAAGCCATTTTTGCCCTTGCCATCGACAAGATAAGCTGCATATACGGCGGGGGCATGAGGACTCATGGTATGGGTTGGTGGCAGATGTGCTACCACCGAAAAATTATTATCGATACCTATGGTAGCCATTCCATTACCGGAAAAACCTTCTGATGCTACCAGATTTAAATGACGAGATTCCAAAGGCATCCCGCCACCCCCTGAAAGCAGACCTGAACCCTTCCTATGTCCGAACATCTTTTTACCTCCTTATGTTCTTAGAAAACTATGCAATTCTTGCTATGTCATAATATGTATTTACCTTAAAAGAAGTTACCCAAAAATAATACCGTTAAGGATAAACCTTAACGGTAAGAGTTTTTTCATAATATAAACTTGATATATCTATTCTCCATTTCTATATACAAAAATCGTGGTTGCCAATTGTGAGCATCACAGCCCTGGTTCTGATCCACTTATCCGTAGCTATCCTCGGGTTATAATAGAAGATAGCCCCATTACTTGGATCATAACCTTCAAGAGCCGCTTGGGCTGCACGAAAAGCTGTTTGATTCGGCATCAGTCTTATCTGACCGTCATCAACGGCAGTAAACTGTCCAGGTTGGTATACCACTTCTCGAATAGACATCGGAAATCTTGGGCTTTCAACCCTGTTCAAGACTACTGCACCTACTGCGACTTGACCTTCAAAACTTTCTCCTCGCGCTTCCGCATGGATAATCCTTGCTAGAAGTTCAACATCTTCACGCAATAACACTCCACCTCTGCTAAAGGAAAAAGTCTCTTCTGTCTCTTCTTCATTCTTGATAATAATCTCTTGAGAATATGGGATTGGCATCTGTTCGATAACCACCGTTATACCATTCTCATTATCAGCCTCCATTTCACTATCAGACATCTTTGTATCAAGAAATATACAAATTGACTTAATCTCATTAATACCGTTTAACATAATCTCCTTGACATCAAAACCAACATCAAGGATAGATATTTTGAATCCCCTAAGCCTTTGAAACAGATCATCAGTCGATTTCCCAGGTGCAGCATAAGCATTTTGAACAGAGACACTTAAGATGATTACCGTAGCCAAGGCTATCGCCAAGACTTTACGGCATCGTCGGTATTCCAAAAAAAATCACCTCTTGGAAAAATACTATTAGTATACCTTCCCAAATAAGGTGATTTTTATACACTATTTTAAGTTATAGTGCTCTTCTTCAAGCCTCTATTCTACTGTCCTTGCTACCGCAACCCCACCTGTCACTTTCGTTCCATTAGCACCTTCGATAGTAGAATGAAGCACTAACCAGTACTCCGTCCCAGGCTTAAGCTCAGTCTCAGGAGTCACTGTCATGATGCGATCACTAGGAAAAGCGAACTCACTTTTAATTCTTTCACCAGTAGTCGCGTTGATCAGTTCTACACTCTCTGAAGTTACGCCCTTCCAATCTATAGCTTTGTTATAGGTTACAGTAAATACTTTATCTAGAGGGATGTTCGGCAGATCACCAGCCCGTACATAATCAGGATAATAAATCTTGGAACGGTCTTTCAAGTATAATTCATGGAACGGTTCCCAACCCTCATCTGTACCGGTTTGCAAAGTAGTAGTTACATAAGCTGAATCAAGTATCTTCATACCGAGCTCCCAATTCTCCGACTTCCTCATATCTTCCAAAGAAATAGCGAAATCGTTGGGTCCGGCATTTAATTGTAAATATCCTGCCTTATCGCCACTATCTTCCCGAATTAGAGCATTATTCTTTAACATGAGCACAGCCGTTTGTAATTCATCTACACCGGACATATTCATATGAGGCTGGATACCCACTTCATCTATAGCATAATTATGAGGAGAGAAGAACCTATTAATCGTCATCTTTAGATAATCACCATTGGAAAGCGGCAGAAGAGCTTTTACTCTACCTGAGCCAAAAGTAGTGTCTCCAATTATCGTTGCTTTTTCATGATCTTTCACCGCCGCAGTCACGATTTCCGATGAACTGCCGGTGTAACTGTTCGTAAGGAAGACTACAGGCTGCTCCAAGGTGTCCAAAGTGTAATCTTGTTTCGTCGCCTTATAAAGAATGGACAAACTTGATCTATTTTTCAAAATAACAGCGTTCTCTCTGCCAATAATGAATCCCAAGAGATCAAGAGCGGTCTGGGTATAACCGCCACCGTTATTCCTGAGGTCGATAATCCAACTATCCACCCCTTTTTCTTGTAGAGCTCTAACATGTTCATCGAACTGAGTAGCAGTCTCCAACCCGAAGGAATAAACAAGCACATATCCTATATGGTTCTCCAGGACTTCACTGTGGATAAGAGGTAGTTCAATGACCATCCTCTCAATACTGATGTCAAAGGTCTGCGTACCTCTTTTGACTTTGACATCCACCATACTTCCTGCTGCTCCCCTTAGCCTACTTACGCAGAACTCCGAAGTCTTGGCAGCGAAAGAATCACCAGCAGCCTGGATAATTATATCTCCAGGTTTGATGCCTGACTTAGCAGCCCCGTAACCCTCAAAGACTTTGGTCACCAGTACTCCCTGAGCTACCATCTCTAGTTCTATCCCTATTCCGGAAAACGATCTGTCCAAACTACCGAGGAAATAATCGTAATCCTCTGCGCTTAAATACTGGGTATGCCTGTCTCCCAGTTTATCGAGCATTTCCTGAACAGTTTGGGCTTCAAGAACGTCATCCGACACTACATCAACATATCGATTCTCTAGTAATGACCGTACCTCACCAAGAGCATCATCCTGGCTAGCCAAGGCCAAGAGAGGTGTTCCCATAGTCAAAAATAAAACCATTAATACTGCTATGAATAGTCTATATGTTTTTCTCAGTTTCATCTCCGTCTTCCTCCTGTTATATTTCTGTTATGTACTACTTACTTTGTGTCTACACCATTATTATTTCTACACAATAAGCTCAAAACCTTTTTCCATTATTCTATTTTAAGTAAAGTAACTAAAGTCGGAATAAAGTAAGGGTAAAGTCAGGGACGGTTCTTTACTTGAATTATAAAGTAAAGAACCGTCCCTGACTTTACTAGCACTAAATTATTGTTCACAGAATTCTTTTTCCTCGTACAGAAACGCTCGTATTAGATAACCGAATCCGCGGAAGAATTCTGTTTCAGCATGGACGATTACTTGACCGCAATAATCTAAAGCCCATTTTAAAAGATGCTGATTCAGGAATTCTTTCTCTAAAGCCAACACAGACTCGAACTTTTCCTTTTGTTCAGAATCAAGAGCAAGGCGTTCTTTGGTACAAAGTTCTGCCATGAAGGCAAACTCGATTCCGATATAGTCCATCCGTTCAAAGTGACCGGCACTTACCTTAAGCCCTGCTTTTTGGTAGAACTGAACAATTGCTAAAAGCTGATCCACTTCTTTCTCTGGAGATAAATACAAAGCTTCATAAGGCGGTATGACCGCATCTTTCTTTGCCGTCCCCCGACATAACTTGGTTCGATCCACCGCCAGATTTTTTTGGATATTTTCCAAATCACCGCAGTTGGCCACAGTCTTAAAATTATTTAACAGCCGTAATCCTTCCCCATAATCTCCCTGGTCCGGCAATCTTGCCAGGTCTCCGAGAGCCTCAGAAAATTTTTGTGCATATTCGCTTCCGGGTGTAGGTATGGGGTTAAGAAACAGTTCCGCTAGAAGATTGTATACGCTTCTCCTGCTCTCCACAACTGTAAGCATCTGTTCCTTCATTTATTCGTCCTTTTCTTTCATTAAATATAGTATACAGATGGGTCCGTTCCACATTCCGGTGCCAGCTGTTTCGACTCTTTCTGCCGCAGAAGTCTTGCAACTTCGCTTTCGGGATCATCCAAATCACCAAAAATTCGAGCCGAGGCAGGGCAAGTTCTTACACAGATGGGATCTTCACCTTCATTCACTTTGTCCATGCAGAAGTTACATTTTGTTACTTTTCCAAGCTCAAATTTAGCAGATTCAGCTTCTTCTTTGGCGGTAAATCCCTGCTCAGGGAAGTACCCCTTAGTTTTTTGTGCCATAAACCAGCGTGCTTGATATGGGCAAACCACAACACATTGTTTACAACCAATACATTTATCAGCGATAACATGCACAATCCCGTTTTCGTCTTTAACCGAAGCCCCAGTGGGACATTTTTCTACGCAAGGAGCGTTCTTACAATGCATACATAGAAGAGGCGTATATTCTACTTTGGCCTTAGGGTATTCCCCTACTTCTTTGTGCACGACATGACACCAGAATGTCCCTGGAGGGGTGCCGTTTGACTGCTTACAGGCAATGGCACAGGCATCGCAACCTATACATCTTTTAAGATTTATCACCATTCCATAACGCATTTATATCACCTCTTATATCTTATATACTTTTATTTGGGGAGAGGATTCCAATGATAAAGAAATTGGGTTGAGAGTAGATTCATCAACAGTTAACAGGCTATTAAAATGAACACCTGTGTTTTTAAGAGGATTCATATACCCTGTTCTTCTACCAAAATTTCCGGGTATTCCAATACATTTAGGATGCATGAACTGAGATAAGTGAGCTTTCCCTTGGGTTTTGCCGAAACGGGATTCAACCACCACTGTATCTCCTTCCTGAATACCCAGATCTGCAGCAGCCGAAGCCGGTACCCAAACACATTTTACATAGGAATTGGAATGATCAATAATCTCTTGTACGTAAGCATTTTCATACAACCCGCCGGTGTTGTTAACACCATAATGCACTTTCCAGTTTACTGCTTTAAAAGGATACTCTTCTGTCGTTTCAAAGCCAGCATTGTCATACCATACCGGCATACCGGAATAGTGAGAATAAATATGATCCATATCCTGATTGGGTACAGTAACATTAAATTCCTTCAATTGCTGCATCATCTTTTCACCGTTTCTGACCATTCGTTCATAATAAACCGGTAAGCGGATGGCATTATCAGGAACATAATAATAGTTGTAGGTTTCTTTTAAAGGAAGGCGGAAAGGTTTAAAGGCACACTTGTCAAATTCAGCGATTGCTTCTGGTCCAAAGTCACTGGAAATTTTACGGTCGATGAATTCACGCCAGGTATATTTCTTATTCGGCTCAAGAGCATATTCAGGTGTTAGACCCGCGGCCATTGTCGGACTTACTGCACTAAACAAACTTCTCGGCCCATTGTCATTACAAGCACCACTGAAGGCGGGTAATCTTCCGAGCCTTTCTGCCAGATCCGCAAGTATATCTTCTGGAATTCTTGTATTATAAACATTATCAACTGCAGGACGCCTGACCATCGTTCCCATTAAACCACGGGTTTGGTGCGTTACTTCCTTTTCATTTCGAAATACTCGATATAGTGCATCTTTTTCTAGCAGGGAACTCTCAGCCAGTAAAATGTCAGCGAATTGAGTCGGCAAATCATAATGATAAGCTACACTGAAAGTAAACGGAATTTTTTTCAGAGCTTCTATCACTTCTTGACAGGTAGCACCGGATCCAAGCGGATCTGCACCGTGAACCATCATGACATTGATAGGATAACCAATATGATATTTTTCTGGATCATTAATCGTCTTCCAAGCTAAAGGAATCGCTGCATGTCTCATTGGATAAAAGCCACCCATATCAACTGTAGCAGGAGGATAGACTATATCTTCACCTGTTACCTGATTCGCCATAATCCCACGCGCTTCCAATATTCCATCCTGATCGGCATTCAAAGTATACCAGTTGGCATTGGCCGTCCCTTGAATACCCCCGGGCACATCTAAATTACCGAGCAGTAAATTAACAGTTCCTAAGGCTTTGGCCGCTTCTACCCCCAACATATGGGAAGCCATTCCTCTGCCCATAAAAATACAAGATGGACGGTAAGGGAATTCAAATCCTTCGATGTTGATGGTGGAACCGATACGAGCATGAGAGACTAAATCACGAGCGATTTCTCTGACTTTAGCCGCGGGAATAGTGGTGATCGGTTCAGCCCATTCCGGTGTATATTCCTTAACATAGTCTTTTAATACTTGAAAAGATGTTGTTACAGTCTTGCCCTCTACTTCATAGGTTCCCAGAAGGGCATAACTTTCGCCCATAGAGCTGTCAAAAGGAACAGCTTGATTCAGTACTTCATCCCAAACCAGCGGTTTACCGTCAGCGTTTCGAATATAACCTTGCTTATAAACCTTACGGCCTTTAATCATCTCAAATGACGGATCAACCAGATAAGGCGCATTGCTGCGAACTTTCATAAAATGCTCATCATAAACACCGATTTCATGAATGATTGTGTATAATAAAGCAAATCCCAAAGCCGTATCTGTCCCAGGCATGATAGGAACCCATTCTCCTCTTTGAGCTGAATGGGTACAGTAAGGATTGACGGTAACAAATTTCGCTCCTCTTTCTAAGGCGTCTGCATAATGACTGGAGTGGTTAGCAGAAGTTGCACACCAATCTGACCCCATAGTCCGACCAATTTCCACGATATAATCCACATATTCAAGATCGATGCGGTCAAGCATCTGACCATTTAAATGTAATTGGTTAAAATGTTCCGGACATAAAGTTCCCGGACTGGTCAGATAGTTTGGAGTACCAAACACTGCTTGGGCAGGTGCAACTCGGAAAGATTCTTCTACGCCAAAGCCTCCTGAAATGAGAATACTGCGGGGATCTTCATCCATAGCGGCCTTTAATTTACTCGCCACTATATCAAGAGCTTCTTCCCAGGTAATCTCAACCCAACCAGGATCTATATCTAACCCTTTTTCAGGATTAGTTCTTTTCATAGGAGCTTTTACGCGATAGGGATTATATAAATTATTCAAGGTACTCATTCCACGTAGACATAACCTGCCTTGATTGGTCTCACTGTTTTTATCTCCCATGATTTCCACTGCAACACCATTCACAACTTTTACTTTGGTGGCACAGCCAGGGAAGTGGCAAAAAGCACAAAAGGAATTCTTCCAAACAGCCTCTTCAGAAGCAGCCGACGCTTCAAATGCATTAATACTCGCACCCGTTCCTGCAGATAAGGCAATTGCGGCCAGGGTACCTGCGGAGCCTTTTAGAAATGTTCTTCTCGACATCTTCATCATGATTTATGCCCCTCCTTTTCGGGCGTTTAACCCATAGTAAACCAGGATTCCCAACGCCGTAAAACCAATAACAACGATAATCTCTTCCAGATGAAAACCAGCCGCTGAATTTGCACCAATATCAATGGCAGGAACAGCCTGACTACTCCAAACATAACTTAGCTTAGTAAAAAGGACACCTAGCATGGCTAAGGCAGAGATCACGATCCTAGAGTTCTTCACCAATTCTTTAGCCTTGAGTAATAATACCAATGGTGCAATTGCTCCTACTACAATACCTATCCAGAAAACGTAGGAGTTGGCTACTGCAGCCCATTGCAACCCTAAACGTCCCCCATCGGAAAGACCCGCCAGCAGATCCGTCAAGCTTACCCCTAAGAAAATCAGTAAGCCAAAAACCAAGCCCAGCTTGACATATTTGGCATCCTGACCAATAAGCATCAACAAAGAGAATGACATAATAGCCACCTGAATAAAGGCTATGCCGCCCCCCATGGTGATGCCCCACAGTTGCTGCGCATTTCCTGAGGCAATTAACCAGGCTTCGACTACCAATAATACAAAAGCCAAGACCAATCCCACTATAGATAAGTTTTTACTCTGACCTTTCAAAAACACACTAATTATACAAATGACTACACACGCCATTAACAGCCAAAAATCAAGAACCATCGGAGCTGACATATTCGTAGTAAACACCAACTTAAATATATTAAGAGGTGCGCCTAAATCAGCTAGAATAAAAAACCCAGCCATCACAAACATGGCTACGGCTGCCATATAAAACTGCCTCGATTTTCTCTCATCAATAATATTCATGATGTTGGTGATCGCCGCCAGAATCATAACCCCTGCTCCTCCTGCTACAGCGGTGAAAAAGGCAGCGATATATAGGCCCCATGCATATTGAGCCGAATATCCACTGAAACCTCCCATGATCTGTTTAATCCAGAAGCCTAAACCTACGAGAAAAACAACACCGATAGCCATCAAAAACGTTTTATCAGTATTCTTTTCTACGTTGGTTTTTACGACTACTTCTGTACCTGCACTCATGCTTCTTTCATCTCCTTTTACCTTATAGATTTACCTGTTCCCTCTCTGTCTCTCGCATTATGCCGATTTAAAATTGATGTCATTTAACCTCCTTTTTATTATTTTCCAATCAAGAGTCATATGAGATTTCCCTAAAAAAGGGAGCACAAAACTATGTGAATATAATCACGTATATCCCCAAAATAAATGCTTACATCTCTTTAAACCTGTCTTCTTCTCCTATATTCCCGATAATTCTACTTAATTCTCTATTATATACATACTACTTATGTAAAAAATTCACAGCAACTAACCCCGTTCCACAACACCTCCAAAGAATAAATAATGTAGTCTTTGATATTGATATCTGTATCAACCTCCATGCCTGTGTACAATGCATGGAAATAAATCGCCACGATCAAGCCTGCGATATGTTCGCAGTTCAGACCATCGCGGATATCACCCTTTTTCTGACCATCACATAATATTTGAGCATAAACCGAAGCAAGCTCAACACGGTTCTGAGCTTCTAACGTATAAACCCAATCAGATTTATAGCTCTCGACCAAAGATATTCGAGCAATCTCTTTTGACTTCTCAACTCCGCCGACATCCTCTTGAAGAACTTCCAGGATCTTAGCTTTTGTATCCATGTCTGGGGGTAAACTCTGAGCAAACTTTTTCAACTGGGCTACCTGATTCCTACCAAATCTGAGTATAATCTCCTCTTTAGATGAAAAGTAATTAAATATCGTACTCTTGGCAACCCCGGCACGTTCACTTATATCCTGCATGGTAGTATTAGTAAATCCTTTTTCTTGAAAGAGCTTCATTCCAGCTTCATAAATGTTGTTTTCAGTTTCAATCTTCTTATTAACCATTCTTCCAAAATTCATACTATATCTCCTACTCCAAAGCGTTAGTTTTATTCTATCATACAAGTTCCCTTTTACACAAGCTATTTTTCTGACAATTTGAACTTGATTCAAATTGTATATTTAACTTGAACCTGGTTCATTAATTCATAAAGTCAGGGACGGTTCTTTACTTTACTTAACACAAAGTCAGGGACGGTTCTTTACTTTATTTAATAAAAAAAAGGAGCCCTATATTTGCAAGGCCCCATTAACTTACCGTATTTTTATATAATTTCACAAAATTATCTTTCAAGAAGCACGGACACTAGTACTATCACAATTGTCCAATGACTTTACCGCTTTTTCAGGAGTATCTCCACACTTACCTTGAGCTCTACTATTTCCTAGGGCTTCTCCTTTTTTACTTTGTCATCTCCGCTATTTCCTGGGGCGTCTCCACTCTGCCCTGGTGCATTCCCGCTATTTCCTGGGGCGTCTCCACTCTGTCCTGGAGCATCTCCGCTATTTCCTTGCGCGTCTCCACTCTGTCCTGGAGCATCTCCGCTATTTCCCGGGGCGTCTCCACTCTGCCCTGGAGCATTCCCGCTGTTACCTGGGGCGTCTCCCTGAGGAATATTCTTCTTCGGTAAGATATCTTTCTTCGATATCCCTTTTCTCTCAGCATTTCGTATAACCTCTTCCCAAGTAACTTGGGAGATGCCTTTAATACTTGAAAGATCCTCTTCTATATCCTTAATTTTAATCTTATCTTTTTCTAACTCTTTAAGGAATTCCTCACCCTGCTCAGAATTGACTGCACTATCAATAAAACTCTCCATAAGACCGATCAAATCTGTAATCTGAGTGCTATGTTGCAAAGTCTTTCTGGCATGGTCTTCCTCACCGTAGGTATCGAATTCCTTTTTAGTCTGATTCATAGAGGTTTGTAAGTAATCTGTTCTTTCGACCATATCTAGTAACATTTGTTTTTGTAAGCCGGGCTTAACACCACTTACCAATTCTTTTATATTCAGACTCTGATGTATTGCAGGAACAGAACTATCCTTATCAGCCCTTATCGAACTGCCGCCTTGAGCAAGCAAACTATTAATTTCTACTGAATCTGAACTATAATCAAAATCTACCGTACCCTCAAGCACATCTAAACTAGCTTGACCATCAGCACTGGCCCTCGTCATAAAGAGAGTTCCTCTCACCCCCATGACTGCTGTAGGAGTCTCCAAATCATATCTCCCGCCTGTTCCAAGCTGCTTAATTTTATTCCATACTCCTCCAACTATAAGCCTTAGATTTATCTTATCCGAACTCTCATCTTCATAAGCTTTAAGATTAACCATTGTATTGGCAGTCAGAACCGATTCACTTCCGTTCGTGTAAATCATCCTAACAGAACTATCTTTATCCGTCCTAATCCAATCTCCTTGAGATACCCGCATCCCATCCACAGCCTGGAACTCTCTTTGACCACCGGCCTTTTTCAGATATACGCTACCTTGAATATTCTGTAGTTCAGCAGAGGCTATCACTTGCCCAAAAACCGGTACCGTACCGGCTAAGACAAGCACAAGAGCAATCAAGATGGAAATTATATACTTAACAGGTGTGGAATTAATCATAGTCAGCCTCCTCAATCAAACAAAAAACTCGCCAAATTTGTCCAGAAATAATTCCAATTTATCAGAAATGATTACCAATTTAAAGGAATTATATATATTCGACACCGAATACATTAATCCTTTTAACGAGTATCATTTTTTAATTATTATAATATTATAAGTTAATAAAAATAATGAATATATGCCCTATCTAATTCCTTACTTTAATTTATTTCAATTGCATAAAGATGGCTTTTCCTTTAATATAATCTAAAGATAGATTTACATAATTTATTAACTGCATTAAACATAAAGGGATGAAGAAATGCTTAGTATGGTTGAATATTCCAAGAGAGTCTTTATAGCTGTGGTAATAATTATAGCCACTATGGTTGTGCCCTATGTGATATACCGGGTCTTCCCTCATTTTACCCCTTTTATCCTGGCATATTTTACTGCCCTATTATTAGACCCACTAGGCTTATGGCTTAGGAAAAACTTTAAACTTAATAAACTAGCATCAGTGACTATAACCAATCTTCTCTTTCTCGGGGGAATCGGTCTTTTAGGCTATTTCATAATTAGTAAAATTTATGTACAGTTAGTTGGTCTACTAACTTACATTCAAAATAACTCTGCTACCATCCAAACCTGGATTCTAGGGATCAGCAGGGATATTCAAAGTACGATCCGTCTTCTCCCTTACGAGACAGCCGCTCAGATAAACAGTATGATTATCAACGCAATTAACGATCTGGCTAATCTCAACTTAGTTTCCCAACTGGGTGCATACACCATCAATCTCTCTACAGCAATCCCTAATATTTTCTTTATCGTTCTCATCTACCTCATCTCAGTCTTTCTATTTAATATGCAGTTAGATAATATCCATCGTCGCTTCTACTCCTTCTTCAAAGACTCTTCCAGAAGAAAAGTCATTTATATCATCGGTGATCTGAAAAAAGCCACCTTTGGTTTCCTTAAAGCACAGGGGATACTCAGTATCGTTACTTTCTTACTAGCCTTTATAGGTCTTATAATCTTGAGAGTTGATTATGCAGCCCTTATATCTCTCTTCGTAGTCCTCGTGGATGTCCTCCCAATTCTAGGGGTAGGATCTGCCTTTACACCATGGATTATCGTAGCTGCTTTACAAGGCAACCTATTCTTAGCTTTAGGTCTCGCCATCCTCTTAATGGTCATAATCGTAGTCCGTAGGGTTATAGAACCTAAAATCTTGGGAGAACGTATCGGTCTAGGTGCCTTAGCTACCTTGGTAAGTATCTGGATTGGTTTTAAAGTAATGGGTATTATCGGAATCTTTCTCTTACCTTTAGCTTTCATCTTCTACAAAGCACTGGTTAAGGTCGGAGTGATAAATATCGATCGCTTCAGGTTCTAATTATATCTTCACCTGACAAACCCTTGGGAGCATAAGCTGAAATAGTATCTTGCAACCCCAGGGGTGAGAAAGATGAGTATTAAATTCCCCAGAATCTTACGGTTGGGTACGAGCGGAGAAGACGTGCGCACACTTCAAGATGCTTTAACCCAGCTAGGTTACAATCCAGAAGCCATCGACGGAGTCTTCGGGCCTCAGACCCAAACTGCTGTAACAACTTTCCAACGGGATAAAGGTCTTATCCCGGACGGAATAGTTGGACCAGCTACCGCAGCTGCTCTTAATAGAGCACTCGTCCTGCCTGCTTATCTCAAGCTCGGTTCTCGCGGACCGGAAGTCAACGTCCTTCAGGCTTTCCTCCAACAATCTGGCTATGACACAGGACCGGTAGACGGCATATTCGGTCCCAAGACGAGGGATGCTGTTATCTCCTTTCAAAGAGACTACGGACTCCTCCCGGATGGAATTGCCGGACCTAGAACTTGGACCGTCATCTACGAACTCGTTCGACCACGCTGAGAGACAGGGGTAAGACAGGGTTAAGACAGGGTTAAGACAGGGTTAAGACAGCGTCGAGACAGGGAAACTGTTCTCTTGTCTGAATGCCTTTCCGCAACCAACGGAAAGGCATTTTCATATTCTAATCTTCTTAGGTTTCACAGGTCTGTTATCCAACAAGTTATTAGCCACTACTTGACGACGCAATTGAAAAGCTAGTGGGTAATTTATCAGGCTTCTATTCCAGAAGGATTAATATCCAGCATCGTTTGGTTTATGAAGTATTACAAACTGAGAAAGTTGTCAAGATTCTACGCTTATGGACGCATTATGAATAAAGTAGCACCAAAAAAATATCCTCCCGTGATAGATATTTTTTCTAATACTGGAGGGTATTTTACTTTATTTAATGAGCTTCTCTATATTATTTATGACTTCTAATTTACTGACGAGGAGACGGTTCTCTCGAAAGGTTTTTACATTTTAAACGTTCCTGACTTTATGCGCTTGCAAAGTAAAGAACCGTCCCTGACTTTATGACTTGTTAGCCTATGCCCTTAAAGATTATATCCGCCATTTGTTCATAATCTATATCTTCCGGTTGGGCATCGAAGAAGATAACTTTCTTGCTGGAGTACTGATTAATCGTCCCAATCATCACGGCAGCTGCCATCTCGGGATTGATATCTTCCCGAAGTTCGCCTTGATCCACTGCTTTTTTGACCAATCCAGTAAGTATCTCAGCTACTCGGATATTCTGTTCCAGCATGAGTGCTCCCATTTCTCTAGCTATAATCTTAGACGTACACATCATATTAAAGATAGGGATATGCGTCTTAACCAGTTCTGTCTGATATTTTGCAAAGGCAATGAACTTATCCCTCAAAGTTCCGTCTTGAGACAGAGTCGCTTTTACTTGCTCAATATATTGCTCTCGATTATAACTAACAGCTTTATCGAAGAGTTCCTGTTTACTATGGTAATACTCATAGACCGTACCCTTCCCGATCCCGGCTTCCTTGGCTATGTCATCAATCTTGGTACCCTCGAAGCCTCTCAGATAAAAAACCCTGCTGGCCGCCCGAAGGATATCGATCCTTTTATCTTCCTTAGCCATCTTTTTCCCCCTACAAAAAACCTGCGAATCCTACTCAATTGCTACTACTATATCGTTATCATGCGTTTCAGCTTAAAAAATATATCCTTAATGAGAAAGCGTCTTCCCACCAGCAGCGGGCAGATTAGTTTTCTTCTTACCCTTAACCTTTCTCTTCATCCTCTCACCGAGGTCATCGAACAAGGTATACAATACCGGTATAACCAACAAAGTTACCAAAGTGGATAAACTGAGGCCGGATACTATCACGATAGCTAACGGAGCAGACATCTCAGAGCCTTCACCCATCCCTAAGGTGAGTGGAGCCATAGCCAATACTGTAGTCAACATCGTCATCAGGATAGGTCGAAGTCTGATAGGACAAGCAGCTTTAATAGCCTTATCCCGGTCTTCATTAAATACCCGACGTCGGGTATTGATATAGTCCACCAGAACAATCGCGTTATTAACCACTATACCCGAAAGCATTATCAAGCCTATAACAGCCGGAACACTTAAAGGCTTACCCAACAGGAACAGCCCGAAGATACCTCCGGCAAACCCCAAAGGCATAGAGAACATAATGATAAATGGGTAAAGCAATGACTCAAACTGAGAAGCCATAACCATATAAACAAGCAACACCGCCAAGATAAGAGCCATAGCCAGATCACCGAAGGCTTCCGTCATATCTTGTTGGGCTCCGCCAGCCTCATAGTAGTACCTATCCGGCATCTGATAATCAGCTAAGGCTGCCTGAATATCTTGGGAGACACTTCCCACATCACGTCCGCTGAGATTGCTGGATACGGTTATCACCCTCTCCTGATTAGTCCGATTAATACTGATCGGTCCGCGGATGACATCGATTTCAGCAACCTGCCCCAGAACAACCGGGAAACCCATATTCGTATTGATAGGAATCTGTTCCAATCCCTTCATATTTTCATTATAATGATCATCTCCTTTGATGATCACATCTATCTCTGTACCACCGTACTTATATCGAGTCGCGGTAGTGCCGGAGATTACCCCTCTGACAGCTTGGGCTATCTGGCCGGCAGTCAGCCCATACTCAGCTGCAACTGTCCGATCTATACTGATCTCCACTTCCGGAATCCCATCGTCAAAGCTGGAAGTCACTTCACGAGTTCCCTCAATATTTCTTATTAGCCTAACGAAATCATCCCCTATGGTCTTAAGGGTATCCAGATCATCACCGTAGATACTGATACTGATAGCAGAACCTCCGCCTCCCATCCCCATGGATTCCATAGGCGCCACACTAATCTTCGCACCAGGTGTATCGATTATTCGTTCTCTTATCTCATCAGATATCTGAGTCACATCACGCTTACGTTCAGACAGATCTGTCAGTTTGACATAGATCGTACCTCTATTTCCTCGGATGCTACCCATCATATCCCCACCGGAGCCAGCTTCTAGGAATACTGTATCAATCTCTGGAATTCCCTGCATCTTAACTTCCAACTCATCCATAATAGTAACTGTCTTCTCGACCTCGGCCCCATCAGGAAGAGTAACATTGACCTGTACGAAACCTTCATCGGTAGAAGGGAAAAACTCTGCACCTACCAAAGCTATTGAACTCATACTGCCAAAGAATGCTATGGTAGCGATAACTATAGTCTTCTTACGATGAACCAATACCCAATCCAGGATTTTGGAATATCCCTCATTCAAAGATTCGAAGAACATTTCAAAACTATTGCCTAACTTACTTGTATCGATGAACTTGCTCAAGAAGCTCTTCCTAGGAGGTTCCTGAACTGCTGACACTCCGCCTTCTGCTTGAACAACGGAACTAAACCCATTTACCTGCTTACTTTTATCTACTTTTAAGAACTTGGAGCAGAGCATGGGAACCAGAGTCACTGCCACCAGCAGAGAAGCAGCCAGAGAGAAACTCACTGTCATGGCTAACTGTTTAAAGATAGTCGATGTTAAACCTTGGACGAATACAATAGGCAGGAACACGGCCAAAGTAGTCAAAGTTGACGCTATAAGAGGTACACTTACCTCGGAAGCACCCTTGACAGCCGAATCCAGCCGGGAATATCCGTCTTGTCGGTAACGATAGACATTCTCCAGAAC
>LOEZ01000043.1 GCA_001516055.1 Gracilibacter sp. BRH_c7a | reverse complement strand
GAGCTGGGTTCAGAACGTCGTGAGACAGTTCGGTCCCTATCCGTCGCGGGCGCAGGAAATTTGAGGAGATCTGTCCTTAGTACGAGAGGACCGGGATGGACGAACCGCTGGTGTATCAGTTGTCCTGCCAAGGGCATGGCTGAGTAGCTAAGTTCGGAACGGATAAGCGCTGAAGGCATCTAAGCGCGAAACCGACTCCAAGATAAGATTTCCCACAGCGTAGGCTGGTAAGACCCCATGTAGACTACATGGTTGATAGGTCGGAGGTGTAAGCGTGGCAACACGTTCAGCTGACCGATACTAATAGGTCGAGGGCTTGATCTAAAAAACGTTTTACACATAGAAATTCTCTTTGATACGTCCCTCGTGGTTATCCACGCGGGATGGAGCAAAGCATTAGAATTTCTCAGTGGAAAAGGTTGAGCTTAAAGCAAACTGAAGTAACGGTTACAAATTCTCTTTTGCGTTCGATCGTGGTTATCCACGTGAGAGGCAGCAAAAGCATAGAATTTGTTAGCGTAAAACGCGTAAGTGAAAAACAAACTTATATAGTAAGCTTAAGCAAACTTAAAAAGAATTCTTAAAACAATCGTAACGGTAATTGTGCAGTTTTGAAGGTACAACACCGGTTGCTGGTATCGCGAAAGTGGTACGCGCAATTTGGAAGTTGCCTTTTAAAACTTAATATGGATTGGCAAAACCAATTCAATAATCTGGTGGCAATGACGGAGAGGTCACACCTGTTCCCATCCCGAACACAGAAGTTAAGCTCTCCAGTGTCGATGGTACTTGGACCGAAGGGTCCTGGGAGAGTAGATCGCCGCCGGGTAATATAAAAAGATCAACAGTTCCTACTGTTGATCTTTTTATATTACCCGTTAGCAATGAAGCTACGCTTCGTTGATGTCGATAAATTAAGGAATGCTTTCTGCGCAGCAATGCTTATGGGATGGTCATGCACAAAGCTTGATCGCCGCCGGGGAAGTGGTATAACAGTATTTTGCTGGTGTACTTGTTTTACCCGGCGACAAGGAAATAATTAAAAAAGATTCCTTATGTATTCTATGTTAAAATGATTTATGTTAAAATTTATATAGATATTTAGCTATATATGTCGAATAATAATACTAAGGTCTATTTGAAAAGAGGGTGCAAACATATGGCTTCGTGGCTTACACATTTAAGAGTAGCGGAAAAAATAAAGCAAAAGGTACCGGAAATTGATTTTTCATATTTAATGATTGGCAGTATTGCGCCGGACTCTGGTGTGCCTGATGAGAGTCAAAGAAATTATACTCCTTCAAAAGAGGTAACTCACTGCAGCTATCAAAAGGATAACAGCATTGCAGATATGGATGAGTCTGTTTTTTTCGATAACTATCTGGTGCCGGAAAAAATCATGGCAAGATCCGACAGTACAAGATCTTTTTTATGGGGGTACTATTTCCATTTGATGACTGATAAGTTTTGGTTGGAAGAGTATTTCAGACCTTTTCAGATACGTTATGAGAGCGAATCTGAAAATCCGGACAAGGATTTTGTTGATTTTATAAGAGAAGAAATGTTCTCTCTTGATTTTGTTTATCTCAAAGAAAAGGGCTCAGAGCTTGTAGACCAGTTGAAAAGCTTTGACGGAAATATCAACTTCTTTTATGAGTTTGATTCTGACTTAATATATGAGTGTAAAAACCGTATTGTGGATTTTTATAGTGGAGAGCCTTTGAATCTGGATAGGGGATATAAGTATTTAAATCCTCAGATAGTGGAAGAATTTATTATAAAGGCTTCAGAAAAGTGTATAAGCATATTAGTGATATAGAAAACTAAACTTCAAGGCCAAAGAAAGCAGGCGATAGTATTTGAAAAAGCAGGAGCTTGATGCCACAAATCAATTATATCAAGACAAATTGCAAAAGTATTTTAATGATGAAGTGTCTCTGGTATTTGGTGATGGTAATGTAGATTCAGAAATAGTGCTGGTAGGTGAGGCCCCCGGCAAAACTGAGGTGGAGCAGGGGAGACCTTTTGTAGGTCAGGCGGGAAAAAACCTGGAGGAGTTTATAACCATACTGGGCATTGCTCGTGAGAAGCTATACATTACAAATGTTGTGAAATTCAGACCTGTTAAGTATAGCTCCGATACCGGACGGGAATCCAACCGGACGCCGAATAAGGAAGAGATAAGAATATCCACGGATTTTATAGAGCAGGAGCTTTCAATAATTAAGCCAAAACTTGTTGTAAGCCTTGGAAATATAGCGCTCCGCTGTATTTTAAAGGATGACAAGACCACAATTGGCATGCTGCATGGCACACCTATTGATGTAAAGTTTGCAGGTGGGTCCTTTGTGTTGTTTCCCCTATATCATCCGGCAAGCATTATCTACAATAGAGCATTGAAGGATGTATATTTGCAGGATTTGCTAAAACTAAGGGATTATATGAATAATAAAAGCTTGCATTAAGGAACCGATAGGTTCCTTAATTTTTAAATCCGGTTTGTGTTATAATTGTGGATATAATATTATGTGACTATTTTTTTATCAGAGGTGCAAAATGGATACAGTAAGCATCATTAGATGTGAGGATTATAAATTTGAAAATGTGAAAAAGGCAGTATATGAAGCCCTTGAGGGTATTGATGCAATAAAACTCAAGATAGGCAAAGGCTCCAAAGTTCTGGTGAAAAGCAATCTTCTTATGAGGAAAAGCCCTGATGATGCAGTTACAACTCATCCGGTAGTAGTGGAGGCAATAGTGAGATATCTGCAGGATATAGGCTGCAAGGTAATAATCGGGGATAGTCCCGGAGGGCCTTTTACTGAATGGAATCTAAAGTCGGTTTATAAGGCGGGGGGTATGATGGGGGTATCGGAAAGGACAGGGTGTGAGCTTAATTATGATACCTCCGTCCTTGAGATATCCAATCCCGAGGCTAAGCGTCTCAAGAGCATGCAGGTAATAAAGATTGCCAGAGAGGTTGATTTTGTAGTATCCGCTGCAAAGCTAAAGACTCATGGGATGATGACATATACAGGTGCGGTAAAAAACCTTTTTGGCGTAATACCTGGTCTTGTAAAAGCGGACTATCATATGAGACTCAATAGTGTTGATAATTTCGCCGACCATCTGGTGGATATTTGTGAAGCTATAAAGCCGGTTTTCTCAATTATTGACGGGATTGACGGTATGGAAGGGGATGGACCTTCTGCGGGGGAGAAAAGACATGTGGGACTTGTTCTGGCGTCTGAAAGCCCCTATGCTCTTGATACTGCAACATCAAGCATTATGGGAATGGATCCTTTGATAGTGCCTACAATTAGGGCTGCAAGGGATAGAAATTTGTTCAGCGGTGATTTGCATGATGTCAAGATAACCGGTGTACAGCTTGAAGAGTTAGAAATTGCCCCTTTCAAGCTTCCAAAGTCAATCAATATCAACTTTGTGGGCGGAAGGGTTTCGAGGACTCTTGAAAAATTTATTCTATATAATCTCAGACCCAAGCCTGTATTCAACTACGATATGTGTATTTCCTGCGGGGACTGCAAGAGAAGCTGCCCTCCCGGTATAATCGATATGAGCAGTGGCAAGCCTGTACCTGATCTTAGTAAATGCATCAGGTGTTTCTGTTGTCACGAATTGTGCCCCAAGAAAGCTGTTGATATAAAGAGGCATTGGTTGTACGACAAGGTATTGAAGAAATAACAGGAGGTTTATACTATGCTGCTAAAGGAGCTTAGAGAAAAAGTGATTGAAATCGCATTGAAAGCACAGCGGGAGAAGCTGATACCTCTCACAATGGGCAATTTCAGCGCAAGGGACAGGAAGACAGGATATGTCTGCATTACTCCAAGCGGTATGGAGTATGACAAGCTAACAGCTGCAGATATTGTAGTATTGGATGTAGAGGGCAGCATTGCAGAAGGAGAAAGGAAGCCGTCCATTGAGGCTCCTCTGCATTGTGCGGTGTACAGGAGAAGAAAGGATGTATTCGGAGTATCCCATACTCATTCGGTTTTTGCAACAGCCTGGGCATCTTGCAATGAGGGCATCCCGGTAGTTGTTGCGGAGCTGGCAGCACTGATCGGAGGGCCGGTAGAGTGTGCTATATACAAACCCATGGGCTCTCTTGAACTTGCCGAGACAGCTGCTTTGAGACTTAAGGATAGAAACGCAATTCTTCTTGCAAATCACGGAGTGCTGGCAGTAGGCCCTGACATTGGAACAGCCTTTGCCAACTCCGTTGTGGTTGAAGAAGGAGCAAAGATTGCTTATTATGCCAGGCAAATAGGTGTGATGAGGTTGATTCCGGAAGAGGAGTGCAAGTCATTAAGAAAAGGCACCATGGAGAAATATGGGCAGAAATAATAATTATTGAACAATGAGGGCATTCAGAATATCATCCAAGTTGCTATCAAATCCTCTGATAATAAAATCAGTACCGGTGAGTATATCGGCAGAACCTACACCTACGCAAAGCATGCCGGCATTATTTGCCGCATCCAGACCTGCCTGGGAATCCTCAAAAACCACACATTGGTGAGCAGGCAGGTTCAATGCCTTGGCTCCGAGCAAAAAAACCTCCGGATCGGGCTTCGCTTTAGTTGTACAGGTTCCATCTATTATGGCATCGAAAAGCTCTAAAAGCCTGAGGTTTGCCAATATGATTCCGGCATTCTTGCTGGCTGAGCCGAGGGCTGTCTTTATACCTGCAGCCTTTATACGTGTTATAAACTCCCTTGTACCCGGCAGTATTTCCTCTTCTCCCATGCCGGAAATGTACTCTACGTACCAGCTGTTTTTCTTGTCTGCAAGGAAATGCTTCTCATCTTCGGAGAGTGATAGACCGCCTATTTCAACCAGTATTTCCATACATACCATCCGGCTTACTCCTTTAAGCCTTTCATTGTCCTTTTCCGTAAAATCAAATCCCAACTCTGCAGAGAGCCTTTTCCAAGCAAGATAGTGGTATTTTGCAGTGTCAACAATTACTCCGTCCAAATCAAATATGCAACCCTTTATTATATTCATATATCCTCCCCAAAAGTATATATTAAAGCTATAAGGAAAATTATAGAATAACTTCGCAGCACTTTCAATTATGAATAATTCTAATTATTCGTTTTGTTGGTTGTACTTTACTCTATATTCATTCGGTGTGCGGCCGATAAACCTTCTGAATATCCGGGTAAAATAGCTTTGATTGCAGAACTGATAAAAGACAGCTATATCTGAGATTTTGGTATTCGTATATCGGATATAGTATTTTGCCTCGTTGACTCTAGTCTTCATAATATAGTCAGGCAGGCTCATCCCAACTTCCTTTTTAAACAAAGTAGACAGGTAGTTTGGATGAACATATATCGAATCAGCAATATTCTGGAGAGTAAGCTTATTGGTGAGGTTTTTATAAATGTAGGAAATAGCCTGCTGGATTATATTCGAATATTTACTTTTTGATAAATCCTGTACTATTTTCACATACTGTTCAGCTGCAGTATACTCGTAGTCCACCAATTCAGGGAGACTGCCCATATCTTCAATAGAAAGTATTATTGAATCGCTAAGTGTAAATGCCGCCTCGGGCATTACACCCCCTTCAATTGCCGCCCTGGTAAATAAAGTAACTGAACATATCAATGAATTCTTGACTGACCGCAGGGCATCCTTTGACAATCTGGTTCTTTTCAAGGAGTTTATCTCACCAAGTACTGTCATGGTCTCTTTCATATTGCCTGATTTTATTTTTGCCAGTAATTCCTGCTCCAAAAAAAATGGAGGGTGATGAAACAGTGTCTCCCTGTTCTTGATCATCTCAGTGAAATACTCATCTGAGATAAAAATATATTCATTGGAATAGTCCCCCTTCGGGTCATTTATAGTTTTGCTGCTAAAAAGAAATTCCAGCAGCTTTCCGCAGTAGTAGCATCTGTTTGTATCCAGGACCAGCAAGCCTTCAAAATAATCAACAAGCTTATTCTTGATTTTTATTGGCAATTTGTTAAGTCTGATAATATTATTAATTATACCTTCATGGATTTTTTCATTTAGGATGGGACCTGCAATTATCTGTTTATTTTCTGTAATATGCAGAATAATGAAACACTCATCATAATCGTTCATATAATAAATAGATTTGATTCTGTTGAAATGGCCTGTGGCTGAAACCGCGAGTAAATCCTCTATTCCATAGGCATCCTTTATTATGCTGTTTATGTAGCTGATGCTCTCGGGCATAGAATATATGCTTTGGTTGTTTTCTATCAGATTGACAGGTACAAGAGTCACCTGGTTGAAGGTTCGAAGCTTTTCCTTAATACCCTTAAGCTCTGTCATAATAACCTCCTATTATATGAAACCATTTCTGTGACCTACAATACAATGTACGGTATTAATATTTTAGCATAAATGTTAATATTTTGGTATATTTTATATTCGGCTTGTTTTAAAATGAAGTCAAGGAAAACATTTTAGGAGGGAAATTAATGAAAAGAAAAATCTCATTGTTAATTGCAACTATCATGGTTTTAACGACTATCTTCAGCTTTGGTGTAAGTGTCAGTGCTGCTGAGAAGACAGTTATAAAGTGGGCAACACAAGCAGACACAACACCCGCCACACAGGATCTCATCGATACGTTCAACAGATCACAGAGCAAATATACTGTACAGTGGGTGCAGATGACTAATGATTCAGGACAGATGCATGATCAGTTGATGACATCCTTATCTGCAGGTTCCACCGAGTATGACGTTATTTCAATGGATGTTTGCTGGTCCGGTGAATTTGCAGCAGCCGGATACTTAAGCCCATTAGATCTTTTCATGTATAAAGCAAAATTGACAAAGCCATTATTCAATTCAGGGTCTTTGGCAGCCGGCAATTATGCTGGTAAGCAGTATGCTCTCCCGTTATTCCCGGATTTAGGACTGCTTTACTTCCGTTCAGACATAGTAAGCAAAGCTGATGCTGAAAAGCTTGTCTCAGGCAGATATACATACACTGACCTGGCAAACATGGCGAAGAGCTATAAAGGAAAAGGCGGAACTACCGATGGTTTCGTTTACCAGTCCAAGCAGTATGAAGGACTTACCTGCAATGTTACAGAGTTTACAAAAGCTTTCAAGCTTACTGAGAGCGGTTTGGCAGATATGAAAGCTTTCACTACCTCAGACTTTGTACCAAAGAATATATTGAACTACACAGAAGCTGAGACTCATAATTCTTTCATTAACGGCAAATCAGTATTTGCTAGAAACTGGCCGTATCAGTATGCAATGTTGACAGAATCGGTTAAACCGTCACAGGTAGGCATAGCTCCACTTCCAAATGGAAGCACAGTAGGCGGCTGGCTGCTTGGTGTAAACAAGAAATCAAAAGATCTTGAAGGCGCTTGGGAATTCGTTAAATTCGCGGCTGGAAAAGAAGGACAGTTCATTATGTCCACAAAGGGTGCCCATGTACCGGGCTACAATGCATTGTTGACTGATCCCGCAGTTTTAAAAGCTAACCCGATGCTTGGTTTCGAAGGCTTTAAGAATGCAGTTCTGAAAACAATATCAAGACCGGTTTCTGCTCAGTACTCCAAGGCTTCAGATGCAGTTCAGGTTAATGTTCATAAATTCTTATCCGGAGGACAGGATCTGAGTACTACAGTTACAAATATTAATAATGCTCTTAAGTAAGTATAACAAAGCGAAAAAATAGGAATGGATAAGAAATTGGGCTCAAGTAATACTGGGCCCAATTTCCTTATTAATCTTTTTCGGGGGAGTGGTCGGATGAAAAGAATGGGGTTTAAGGAATTGCTCTTTATACTGCCGGCAATAATTCTAATTGCTTTTTTCTCACTTTGGCCTATTTATAAAGTAATCAATTATTCTGTTTTTGATTATCAATTGAACGATCAGCAGAAATCCAAGCTTTCTATGGAAGAAAAGTTTAATGTGGATCTTTTTATGGAGAATTCAGATTATGTGATTATGTTTATAGATATGAACAGATTTAGTTTCCCGGAGGATGTCCAGGACAAAGTAGATGAAGTCATCAATAATGTAAATAGTTTTAAGGAGCTGCTTTCTGATAAATCAGGCTTTATTGTATTGAGCGGGGACCTTAAAAAGCAGGTCAGGAATGATTACAATAAGCTTATATCGGACACTGACTATTTTATAAACAATTATGATTTCCCGGACAAGGAAAATCTCATATTGGTTATGGAAGATACCAAAAAATGCTTTGTTCAATCCAACTTCATAGGGTTGAAGGGCTACGTCAACGCACTGGCGGACGAAAGGGTGCGGGATGCAATGGGGCATACTATAGTGTTTACGGTTGTGACTGTTGCTCTTGAGCTGCTGTTTGGCCTGGGTCTCGCAATTATTATGAACAAGGCTATGAAGGGGCAAGGATTAGTCAGGGCTGTATCACTGATACCTTGGGCAATACCGACAACTGTTGCTGCTCTTATGTGGAGCTACCTCTATGATGGTAGCAGTGGTATAGTAGCATATATCATGCAAAACCTCCATTTGGTAAATGATTCAAGGGATCTGCTTTTATCCGGAGGCGGGGCTATGGCATCTGCAATGATTGCAGACATATGGAAGACCACTCCGTATATGGCACTGCTTATACTGGCAGGCTTTCAGACTATTCCGGGAGCAGTATACGAGAGTGCTAAAGTTGATGGGTCGGGGGTATTCAATACCTTTTTCAAAATAACTCTTCCACTACTGAAGCCTTCAATACTTGTTGCACTTTTAATGAGAACACTGGATGCGTTCAGAGTATTTGACCTTATATATGTACTAACCGGCGGAGGACCTGGGGGTTCAACCGAGACCATGTCTGTCTACGCGTATAAGACCATGTTCCAGCAGACTAATTTTGGATATGGTTCAGTAGTAGTAATACTTATGGTAGTATCTGTTGCAATAATTGCGGCCTTCTTCATAAAAATACTTGGCGCGAATGTGATGGAAAGGGATTAGGGGGTGTCGTAATGGATAAGAAGTCAAATAAATTTAAAACAGCGGTGTTTACAATTATTTCATTATATCTTGTTATTATTATTTTTCCGTTCATCTGGGTTCTGGCAGCTTCTTTCAAGCCGACACAGGAAATATTCGGAGAAGGGGCTTTTAACTTAATGTCGGCAAATCCTACAATTGAAAACTATGTAAATGTTATACAAAACGGAATTCTTCAGGCTATGATGAACAGCTTTATTGTTGCCGGCTTAACTGCCGTTTATGTGGTTTTAGTAGCAACTCTGGCTGCATATGCGATAACAAGGTTCAAGTTCAGGGGAAAGAATTTGCTGCTTGGAATAATATTGGCAGTTTCAATGTTTCCACAGATGATTATTGTGGGACCGATTTATAACCTGTTTATGAATTTAAACCTGACCAACAGCTATTTTGTTGTTCTGCCTTATTCCACGATCACTTTACCGGTGGCGGTATTCATTCTGGTTACACATTTCAACAAGATCCCGATTGCATTGGAGGAAGCGGCAACAATTGATGGAGCCACATCCTTGCAGATATTATCCAAAATAGTGTTCAGATTGGCGGCACCGGGGATTTTTACCACTGCAATAATTGTATTTATAGCAGCATGGAATGAGTTCCTGCTTACTGTTACATTGAATACAAATAAAGCCTATCATACTGTACCTGTTGCTATTTCCTTTTTAAGAACACAGTTTACCATACTGTGGGGGGATGTAACAGCGGCTACTGTTATAGTGACAATTCCTACACTAATCGTTGTTCTATTATTCCAAAAGCAGATCGTAGCAGGTTTGACCTCGGGGGCTGTTAAGGAATAGTAATAAGCTGCGCATATCAGAAAGGGGCAGACAACATGAAAGCAAGGGTTGAAGAGAGCAAGCCAAATTATAATATGAACGAATGGGAAATTACTGAGGATAGTTTTAGTCCTGAAAGAAACTTCCATAATGAAACGATTTTTTCGGTCGGCAATGGATTTATCGGAATCAGGGGTACTTTTGAAGAAGGGCTGGAAGATGAAGCCGGGCTGGGGGCGGAAGGAACCTTTCTAAATGGGGTATATGAAGAAGGAATCATCAGGTATGGTGAAATAGCATATGGTTTTCCTGAAAAAAACCAGACAATGATCAATGTTGCCAACGGTAAGAAAATTATTCTTTACCTGGAGGATGAGATATTTAATATGCAGACAGGACAGCTCTTGAAATACAAGCGCTCAATCAACATGAAGGAAGGCGTATTAAAGCGGAGTCTCATATGGCAGTCACCCAAAGGAAAGCAAATAAAACTGGAAACTGAAAGAATTGCATGCTTTAAAAGAAGAAATCTGGCAGTTGTTAAATATAAGGTTACCCCTATAAATTTTGATGGTAATATAAAAATTGTTTCGGAAATTGACGGGAATGTAAAGCATTCGTTGAATGAAAAGGACCCCAGAATTGGGTCAGGACTTGAGAAAGGTGCGTTCTATACTGTTAATGCACTTATAGAAGCTGATACGGCAGTACTTTTGCAGAAGACCAAAAGAACAGAGATTACTGTCGCATGTGTGGCCAGGGGTATTATTAAAACAAAATGCGGCTATAAAACCAAGGATTACGTCAAGGAAGACGGAGTAGCACTGGAATATCATGTGGAAGGCCAAAAAGGAAAGGCCATAGACTATATAAAATATGTTGTATATGATGCTTCCTATGATACTCAGGATATCATTCTGGACCACGCTTTGGATGCCTTGAAGGATGCAGTCGGCTGTGGCTATAACAGCTTGAAAGAGGAACAATATGATTTTCTTTTTGATTACTGGGAGAAGTCGGATATAGAGATTAAAGGGGATATACCCTTGCAGCAGGCAATAAGATTCAACCTTTTCCACCTTCTGCAGTCAGTGGGAAGAGACGGGAAGACCAATATCTGTGCCAAGGGACTTACCGGGGAGGGCTATGAAGGACATTATTTCTGGGATACGGAGATGTTTGTGATACCGGCCTTTTTATACAGCAATCCGGATATCAGCAGAAAGCTTCTGGAATACAGGTATAGTACCCTGGATAAGGCAAGAGCCAGAGCAAGGGAAATGTCTCACAAGAAGGGTGCCCTTTTTCCGTGGAGGACAATAAATGGAGAGGAGTGCTCAGGGTATTTTCCGGCAGGTACGGCTCAATATCATATAAATGCCGATATAGCTCATGCGATAAAAAGTTACATGGAAGTTACCCAGGATTATGAATTCCTGCTGCTCTACGGAGCAGAAATACTTTTTGAGACGGCCAGACTATGGTCGGACTTAGGCTTCTATAACAGTGAAAAGGGCGGGAAATTCTGCATAAATTGTGTTACAGGCCCCGATGAATATACTGCAATAGTAAACAATAACTTTTATACTAACCTTATGGCAAAGGAAAATCTTGAATATGCCTATAATACTGCTGTATGGATGAAGGAAAACCATAAATCATATTATGAAAAACTGGTATCACGCATAGGGCTTGAACTGGAAGAGATAGCATTATGGGAAATAGATGCCTGCAATATGTATGTGCCATACAGTGAGAAGCTTGGTATACATTCGCAGGATGACAGTTTTCTGGATAAGGAAGTATGGGATTTTGAGAATATTCCCAAAGAAAATTACCCACTGCTGCTGCACTACCACCCTCTTGTTATTTACAGGCATCAGGTGTGCAAGCAGGCTGATGTGGTATTGGCACTGTTTTTACTTGGATATAAGTTCAGCCAGGAGCAGAAGCGGAGAGATTATGATTACTACGAAAAGGTCACTACCCATGACTCCTCACTTTCCGCCTGCATATTCAGCATAGTGGCAAATGATATCGGCTACCACGAAAAAGGATATGACTACTTTATCAAAACAGCAAGAATGGACCTGGATGATTATCAGGGAAATACCCATCATGGGGTACATACAGCTAATATGGCCGGCAGCTGGATGGGCATAGTAAACGGATTTGCCGGTATGCGGGTCTATGACAATGTACTTAGCTTCCAACCGTATATTCATCCAAGCTGGGAGGAGTACAGCTTTAAGATAACCTACCGGGGCAGTGTTATCAAGCTTACGATAAACAGGAAAGGGACTGCTTATCAGCTCATCAAGGGCAAAGAGCTGAAGATTACTCACTTTGGCAAGAGCTTTTTGTTGAAGGATAAACATATCATGGAATAAGCTATTGAGAAATCAATAGTTTTTTCTATTATTATGTAATGGATTTAGTGCAAAATATATAGTATATTATAATTACCACTATAATATACATAGTAGAAGGGGTATGACTATGTTTACGATGGATGAGCTTTCAAGGGAGATAGCTGGCTGCACAAAATGCAGACTGCATCTGAATAGGACAAATACTGTGCCGGGGGAAGGAAATCCCAGTGCGAGAGTTATGTTCATAGGGGAAGCTCCTGGAGCAGACGAGGATAAGCAGGGCAGGCCTTTTGTAGGCAAGGCAGGTCAACTTTTGGACAAAGCGCTGAATGCTTTGGATTTTAACAGAGAAAAGAACTTTTATATTTGTAATATCTGCAAGTGCAGGCCGGAGAACAATCGCACCCCTGCAGATGATGAAGCGGAGGCTTGTCTTCCTTTCCTACGCAATCAAGTGGCCTTAGTAAAACCTAAAATAATTGTATGCTTGGGAGCTACTTCTCTGAAGTACATTATTGACAAACAAGCAAGAATTACATCGGTCAGAGGCACTTGGTTTGAAAGGAAAGGATATTACATAACAGCAACCTTTCATCCGGCGGCTTTGTTCAGAGACGAAAGCAAAAAAAGGCTTTTTTGGGAAGACCTGAAAAAGGTAAAGGAAAAGTACGATGAAATCATATCTTTTGAACAGAAAAAGAACTTATAAGTCAATGTATATTAAGTTGCTATATATATTGAAGAAAAGCGAAATAATAAGACTGGCGGCATTTATTTTAATGCTTATCTTGCTTAGCGGCATTAGCCCGGTATTTTCAGAGGGCTATGAAAAGCATAACAGTATAACAGACAATACTTCTATAAATAAGGAAGCAACAGACTCCACCTTGGAAGAAATTGCTGATGACAAAAATGTCAGGACTGCATACCTTACTTTTGACGATGGTCTTGACAGTAAGGTAACTCCGCAGATTCTGGATATACTCAAACAGTATGAAATCAAAGCTACCTTTTTTATATTAGGAAATTCAGTCAGCAGAAATAAAGATGTACTCAAAAGGATTATTGATGAAGGACATAATGTAGGGAATCACACTTATACACATAAAAAGGACATAATATATACAAGTGTGAAAAGCTTTTCTGAAGAGCTTGTCAAAACGTCAAAGGCAATATATGATGCTGTCGGTATAATCCCGAAGCTCTTCAGGCCCCCATATGGCGCTCCTTATATAAAAAGTCAGGAGTATAAGGATGCATTGTCGGAATATAAAATAGTGCTCTGGAATGTAGACAGCATGGACAGCAGGGTGAAAGGAATCACAAGCACCGAGATAGCAGCCACAGTAAAAGACCAGCTAAAGAACAAACGCAATGCAATTATATTGTTTCATAGTACCAGTGCCCGTGAGGAGACAGCAAAAGCTTTACCGGAGATTATTCAATACCTTATAGATAATGAATATAACATAACAAGGCTGGAGTAGAGTATATGCCCTGGAATTACCAATTGACTATGAGCAGCAAACATGGTAAGATATAATTCCTGCTTCGGAAACGGGGCGGGAAACAGACAAGAAAGAAGCGACACGAATTACCACGAAAAACCAGTAAAAACAGTATTGACACTGACTTGCTGATGTGGTAACATAATAAAGGTCGGCGGCAGAAACGCCGGCAGAAAATGAGAAGAATCGCAAGATCTTCCATAGAGACAAATGGCCTAATCGGCCCGTTACTTCGGAACCCACACGATAAATCGTGTTCCATTCCTGGTAACGCTGAAAATGTTTTAGCTAACGCAATAAAACATTTTCTTGATCCTTGAAAACTAAACAGTGTAAATTGATAACCAAGTGAATGGCTTGAGGTTAGAAGTTCTCTGTTGTGAGAGCACTTAGCGGTAGCTACGTGCGGCAGCAACAGTTCATAGAACTTCTTACTGAAAACATTCAAGAAATTCTTTTGAGTTAGGGCAAGCGAAAAGTTAAGAAACTCTTGAAAGAGAGTGGAAATAAATTAACTTAAGAGTTTGATCCTGGCTCAGGACGAACGCTGGCGGCGTGCCTAACACATGCAAGTCGAGCGGAGGTATGATGTAGTTTACTACTGATTACTTTAGCGGCGGACGGGTGAGTAACACGTGGGCAACCTGCCTCGGAGAGGGGGATAACACCGAGAAATCGGTGCTAATACCGCATAACATACACACATCACATGGTGAGTGTATCAAAGGAGAAATCCGCTTTGAGATGGGCCCGCGGCTGATTAGCTAGTTGGTAAGGTAAAGGCTTACCAAGGCGACGATCAGTAGCCGACCTGAGAGGGTGACCGGCCACACTGGAACTGAGACACGGTCCAGACTCCTACGGGAGGCAGCAGTGGGGAATATTGCGCAATGGGGGGAACCCTGACGCAGCAACGCCGCGTGGAGGAAGAAGGTCTTCGGATTGTAAACTCCTGTCTTCTGGGACGAAAAAAATGACGGTACCAGAGGAGGAAGCCACGGCTAACTACGTGCCAGCAGCCGCGGTAATACGTAGGTGGCGAGCGTTGTCCGGAATTACTGGGCGTAAAGGGCGCGTAGGCGGCTCTTTAAGTCAGATGTGAAAACCCAGGGCTTAACTTTGGGAGTGCATTTGAAACTGGAGGGCTTGAGTGCAGGAGAGGTAAGTGGAATTCCTAGTGTAGCGGTGAAATGCGTAGATATTAGGAGGAACACCAGTGGCGAAGGCGACTTACTGGACTGTAACTGACGCTGAGGCGCGAAAGCGTGGGGAGCAAACAGGATTAGATACCCTGGTAGTCCACGCTGTAAACGATGGATACTAGGTGTGGGAGGTATCGACCCCTTCCGTGCCGCAGTAAACGCAATAAGTATCCCGCCTGGGGAGTACGGCCGCAAGGTTGAAACTCAAAGGAATTGACGGGGGCCCGCACAAGCAGCGGAGCATGTGGTTTAATTCGAAGCAACGCGAAGAACCTTACCAGAACTTGACATCGTCTGAATTACCCGTAATGGGGGAAGCCTTTCGGGGCAGATAGACAGGTGGTGCATGGTTGTCGTCAGCTCGTGTCGTGAGATGTTGGGTTAAGTCCCGCAACGAGCGCAACCCTTATTGCTAGTTGCCATCATTAAGTTGGGCACTCTAGTGAGACTGCCGGAGACAATTCGGAGGAAGGTGGGGATGACGTCAAATCATCATGCCCCTTATGTTCTGGGCTACACACGTGCTACAATGGGTGTAACAACGGGAAGCAAGCTGGTGACAGCAAGCCAACCCCTAAAAAGCACCCTCAGTTCGGATTGTAGGCTGAAACCCGCCTACATGAAGTCGGAGTTGCTAGTAATCGCGAATCAGCATGTCGCGGTGAATACGTTCCCGGGCCTTGTACACACCGCCCGTCACACCATGGGAGTTAGAGGCACCCGAAGCCGGTGACTTAACCGAAAGGAGAGAGCCGTCGAAGGTGAAGCTAGCGACTGGGGTGAAGTCGTAACAAGGTAGCCGTATCGGAAGGTGCGGCTGGATCACCTCCTTTCTAAGGAGAAATGTAAACAGATACGAGACTCGAGATACGAGATACGAGAGAGCAAGTAAAGGCTGCGAAGCCCAGCTTGAACCGCGCAACTCGAAACGCGTAACATAAAAGTTTGCATATCCTATGGTCGATGAAATGGCTTTGCAGTTAGAAATTCTCTTTTGCGTTTGATCGCGGTTATCCGCGTGAGAGGCAGCAAAAGCATTAGAATTTCTTACGAAAAACATTTCTTCTATAGTTTTAAAACAAAAATGATTTCTAACTAAAAAGAATGGTAAATCATTTACACTGATTAGTTTTGAAGGATCAAGAATCCTTCGGTAGATACGAGATTCGAGATACGAGATGCGAGGATGAAAGCAAAGGCTGCGAAGCCTGGCTTGAAACGCGCAACTCGAAACGCGTAACCGGCCCAAAAGCATTGCTTTTGAGTCGAACAAATGGCCTGCGGGCCAGGAACTAATGAAACGAATATCGCTGACGCGAATTCGTATTGTACCTTGAAAACTGCACAATACCGTATAAATAGTGTAGGGAAGTAGAAATACGAGCTGCACGCAAGCTAAGAATTCATATAATGAATCTTAAAGCTGAGAGATACGTTAGGGATTGTACTAACAGTATCATTAGATCAAGCTAATAAGAGCATATGGTGGATGCCTTGGCACCAGGAGCCGAAGAAGGACGTGATAAGCTGCGATAAGCTGTGGTTAGCCGCAAATAGGCCTTGACCCACAGATTTCCGAATGGGGAAACCCACCAGAAGTAATGTTCTGGTATCATAACATGAATAAATAGTGTTATGAGGGGAGACCGGGGGAACTGAAACATCTAAGTACCCCGAGGAGTAGAAAGAAACATCGATTTCCTAAGTAGCGGCGAGCGAAAGGGAATTAGCCCAAACCAGCGAGGGTAACTTTGCTGGGGTTGCGGACCGGCATTTAATATCAGAGCTTTAGCCGAACAGATCTGGAAAGATCGATCGCAGAAGGTAAAAATCCTGTAGGCGAAAAGGCGAAGATATGAGCCGGGATCCAGAGTACCACGAGACACGTGAAACCTTGTGGGAAGCAGGGAGGCCCACCTCCCAAGGCTAAATACTACCTGGTGACCGATAGCGCATAGTACCGTGAGGGAAAGGTGAAAAGAACCCCGGGAGGGGAGTGAAATAGAACCTGAAACCGTATGCTTACAATCGGTGGGAGCCCTATGTCTTTGACAGGGTGACCGCGTACTTTTTGTAGAACGGACCAGCGAGTTACGTTAGTCAGCGAGGTTAAGCACTTAAGGTGCGGAGCCGAAGCGAAAGCGAGTCTTAATAGGGCGCGAAGTTGGCTGATGTAGACCCGAAACCGGGTGACCTATCCATGGACAGGGTGAAGCGGAAGTAAAATTTCGTGGAGGCCCGAACCCACCGTTGTTGAAAAAACGGGGGATGAGCTGTGGATAGCGGAGAAATTCCAATCGAACTCGGAGATAGCTGGTTCTCCCCGAAATAGCTTTAGGGCTAGCCTCAGTAGAGAGTACCGGAGGTAGAGCACTGAATGGGCTAGGGGCCTTATCGGTTACCGAACCCTATCAAACTCCGAATGCCGGATACTTGATTACTGGGAGTCAGACTACGGGTGATAAGATTCGTGGTCAAAAGGGAAAGAGCCCAGACCATCAGCTAAGGTCCCCAAGTATAGACTAAGTGGTAAAGGATGTGTGACTACACAGACAACCAGGATGTTGGCTTAGAAGCAGCCACTCATTCAAAGAGTGCGTAATAGCTCACTGGTCAAGTGGTCATGCGCCGAAAATTACCGGGGCTAAAGTCTAACACCGAAGCTATGGATTTTCAGAAGTCAGAAGCCAGAGGTCAGAGGCCAGAAAGGGAAGTAGGAGGTATAGTATGATAAAAAGCTATAAAGACCTAGAGATATATCAAAAGGCATATAAGCTAGGACTAAAGGCACATACAATTACACTAAAATATCCTGAGTATGAGCGGTATGAACTAGGCAGTCAAATCAGAAGAGCAGCCTTATCGATACCATTAACAATAGCAGAAGGATATGGAAAGAAAGGATCTGAAGCCGAATTCAAGAGATTCTTAAATATGGCATTAGGTTCGAGTAACGAAATGGAAGTGCTGTTGGACATGAGTAAAGATATGGGATATGTAGATGAAGGAACCCATAAAGAATTAGTGGAGGAGTATATAGTTTTAAGGAAACAGATATACACACTAATGAGCAAATGGAAAAAATCCGACATCTGACAGCTGGCTTCTGACTTCTGAGAGTGGTAGGGGAGCGTCGTATATGGGCAGAAGCTATACCGAAAGGAGTAGTGGACTATATACGAGAGAGAATGCTGGTATAAGTAGCGAGAGTGAAGTGAGAATCTTCACCATCGAAAATCTAAGGTTTCCTGAGGAAGGTTCGTCCGCTCAGGGTAAGTCGGGACCTAAGGAGAGGCGTATAGCGTATCCGATGGACAATCGGTTGATATTCCGATACCACCAAGTATCGATTGAAGGAAGCAGTGACACAGGAGGATAGGACGTGCACGGAGTTGGTTTTCCGTGTCCAAGCACTGAGGCTGATGTGTAGGAAAGACCGCACATCGATAAGGCAGGGGTGTGATGGGGATCGAAATTAGAGTAGAGAAGAGTCTGATTTCACACTGTCAAGAAAAGCTGCTAACGAGATACCGGGTGCCCGTACCGCAAACCGACACAGGTAGATGAGGAGAGAATCCTAAGATGAGCGAGAGAAGCGTTGTTAAGGAACTCGGCAAAATAACCCCGTAACTTCGGGAGAAGGGGTGCCACAGAAATGTGGCCGCAGTGAAAAGGCCCAAGCGACTGTTTAGCAAAAACACAGGTCTCTGCTAAATCGAAAGATGACGTATAGGGGCTGACGCCTGCCCGGTGCTGGAAGGTTAAGGGGAAAGGTAAGCGCAAGCGAAGCTTTGAACTTAAGCCCCAGTAAACGGCGGCCGTAACTATAACGGTCCTAAGGTAGCGAAATTCCTTGTCAGGTAAGTTCTGACCCGCACGAATGGCGTAACGACTTGGGCACTGTCTCGACAACGCGCTCGGCGAAATTGTAGTACTAGTGAAGATGCTAGTTACCCGCGATTGGACGGAAAGACCCCGTAGAGCTTCACTGTAGCTTGACATTGGGTTTTAGTATTTCATGTACAGGATAGGTGGGAGACAGAGAAGGTAGGACGCTAGTCTTATTGGAGTCGACGTTGGGATACCACTCTTGAGATACCGGAATTCTAACCAGTGGCCATAAGCTGGTCATGGGACATAGTCAGGTGGGCAGTTTGACTGGGGCGGTCGCCTCCTAAAGAGTAACGGAGGCGTTCAAAGGTTCCCTCAGAATGGTTGGAAATCATTCGAAGAGTGCAAAGGCAGAAGGGAGCCTGACTGCGAGACATACAAGTCGAGCAGGTACGAAAGTAGGACTTAGTGATCCGGTGGTACCGAGTGGAAGGGCCATCGCTCAACGGATAAAAGCTACCTCGGGGATAACAGGCTTATCTCCCCCAAGAGTCCACATCGACGGGGAGGTTTGGCACCTCGATGTCGGCTCGTCGCATCCTGGGGCTGTAGTAGGTCCCAAGGGTTGGGCTGTTCGCCCATTAAAGCGGCACGCGAGCTGGGTTCAGAACGTCGTGAGACAGTTCGGTCCCTATCCGTCGCGGGCGCAGGAAATTTGAGGAGATCTGTCCTTAGTACGAGAGGACCGGGATGGACGAACCGCTGGTGTATCAGTTGTCCTGCCAAGGGCATGGCTGAGTAGCTAAGTTCGGAACGGATAAGCGCTGAAGGCATCTAAGCGCGAAACCGACTCCAAGATAAGATTTCCCACAGCGTAGGCTGGTAAGACCCCATGTAGACTACATGGTTGATAGGTCGGAGGTGTAAGCGTGGCAACACGTTCAGCTGACCGATACTAATAGGTCGAGGGCTTGATCTAA
>LOEZ01000042.1 GCA_001516055.1 Gracilibacter sp. BRH_c7a | reverse complement strand
TCTATTAAGCGAGCCACCAGAGTACCTCCCTTCTGGAATTACTTCTTTTCTTTATCAGGTAAGTTGTGTCCGCATTTTTTGCAGACTCTTACCTTTCCTTCTCCGGTAATCTTCATGCTCCTTCTAGTCACAGAATTGCATTCTGGGCAAAAAAGCATAACATTTGAAACGTCAATTGGAGCTTCCATATCCATGATTCCACCCTGAGGCATACTCTTGGTTGGTTTCTGGTGTTTCTTAACAACGTTGGTCTTTTCCACTACAACTCTATTCTTGCCAGGGATTACTTCAAGGACTTTGCCTTTATTCCCCGCATCTTTTCCGGAAATAACCATTACCATATCGCCTTTTTTGACGTTTAGTTTTTTCTTCTCGGTGGACATATTTCTTCACCTCCGTCCGGCATGTTACTATAATACTTCCGGTGCCAGCGAAACAATTTTCATATAGTCTCTTTCCCTAAGTTCACGGGCCACTGGTCCAAAAATACGCGTTCCTTTTGGGCTCTTATCATCTTTAATGATTACTGCAGCATTCTCGCTAAACCTAATATAAGAACCGTCAGGTCTTTTAATCTCCTTGGTTGTACGGACTATAACCGCTTTTACCACTTCACCCTTTTTGACAACGCCGCCTGGTGTTGCCTCTTTAACAGAAGCAATAATCACATCACCAATTGATGCATAGCGACGTCTAGTGCCACCCAGAACACGGATGCATAACAGTTTCTTTGCTCCGGTATTGTCCCCTACCTTCAGGGTTGATTCTTGCTGAATCATTGGGCGGAACCTCCTTTCTGGCTGCTTCTTTTTCTCTTAAGAACTAGAGAACAACTGCTTTTTCTACGACCTTAACCAATCTCCAACACTTATCTTTGCTTAAAGGTCTTGTCTCCATAATTAAAACAATGTCTCCAACTTTTGCCTCGTTGTTCTCATCGTGTGCCTTGTATTTTTTAGTCACTCTAATAGTCTTTTTATATACAGGATGCTTCATAGTAGTTTCGACAGATACCACTATGGTTTTATCCATCTTATCACTGACTACTTTGCCAAACTTGTTCTTACGGTTCGTTCTTTCCAATGCTACTGCCTCCTTTCCCTGCCTTAAGCACGCTTAAGTTCACGCTCACGGAGAATGGTCTTGCCTCTGGCTATCCCCTTACGAACTTCTCTAATCCGCATGTGATTGTCAAGCTGTCCGGTAGCTAGTTGAAAACGCAAATTGAATAATTCCGTCTTATACTGGTCAATTTGTTTAACCAGTTCTTCATCTGTCATATCACGGAAATTCTTATTCTTCGCCATTTGCGTCACCTCCAACCTGATCTGCCTTGCTGACAAACTTGCATTTAACAGAAAGTTTGTGTGCTGCCAGACGCAAAGCCTCACGAGCAACTTCTTCGGAAACCCCAGCAAGTTCAAACATTATTCTATTAGGCTTAATAACTGCAACCCAGTATTCAGGGGTACCTTTACCACTTCCCATACGGGTTTCAGCAGGCTTTGCAGTAATCGGCCTGTCAGGGAAAACATTTATCCAAACCTTACCACCACGTTTGATATAACGGGTCATGGCAATACGAGCCGCCTCAATCTGACGGTTAGTAATCCAGCCATTTTCAAGTGCCATCAAACCGTACTCGCCATAAACTATCTTAGTTCCCCTCTGGGCTACCCCTTTAAGGCTGGGACGATGCTGTTTACGACGTTTTACTCTGGTAGGTACTAACATCTTATACTCCTCCTTCCTCCTGGACGACCTTCTTGGTAGGAAGAACTTCTCCACGATAGATCCAAACTTTTATACCGATTTTGCCGTAGGTTGTATTTGCTTCGGCAAATCCATAATCGATATCAGCACGAAGGGTGTGAAGAGGTACTTTTCCTTCGTTATACCATTCAGTACGAGCAATTTCCGCTCCACCAAGACGACCACCACATGAAATTTTAATGCCTTGGGCACCAGCACGCATAGTGCGGCCCACTGTTTGTTTCATAGCTCTACGGAAGGAAACACGTTTCTCGAGCTGTTGAGCTACACTATCAGCAACCAGCTTAGCATCAAGTTCTGGTTTCTTGATTTCAACTATATTTACAGCAACCTGCTTGCCTGTCATAGCTTCAAGTGTTTTACGCAGGTTTTCCACTTCAGCTCCGCCACGTCCGATAACTATCCCTGGTTTAGCAGCATGCACAGATACTTTTACTCTGTTGGCTGCTCTTTCTATTTCAACTTTGGGAACTCCAGCCTGTTGAAGTTTATTCTGGATGAATTTACGAATCTTGAGATCTTCGTGAAGGAGCTCCTCGTAGTTCCTATCAGCATACCAACGGCCTTCCCAGGTACGGATAATTCCAATTCGAAGACCTTTGGGGTTTACTTTTTGACCCATGCTTTGCCTATTCCTCCTTCTTATCACCGACAACTACGGTTATGTGACTGGTTCTTTTACGAATCCTATCAGCACGTCCCATAGCTCGGGGCATAATTCGCTTTAGCGTAGGTCCCTGATCTACATAAACTTTAGTTACATACAGATCATCAGGACTTAATTCCAAGTTGTGCTCAGCATTTGCAACAGCTGAATTTAAAACTTTACTTACCGGATCGGTGGATCCCTTAGGTGTAAACTTAAGAATAGCTAAGGCTTCGTCCACTTTTTTTCCACGGATCAAGTCAACAACTTGGCGCACCTTGCGAGGAGAGATACGGACATATTTGGCAATTGCTTTTGTTTCCATCTTGTTTACCTCCTCTCAACTTAGCGTAAGCCACTAGACTTTTCGCTTCCGGCATGTCCTTTAAATGTTCTGGTTAATGAGAATTCACCAAGTTTGTGTCCTACCATATCTTCTGTTACATAAACAGGTACATGTTTTCGTCCATCATGGACTGCAATCGTATGACCAATCATTTGCGGGAAAATGGTTGACCTTCTGGACCAGGTCTTTAGAACTTTCTTTTCCCCAGCTTTATTCATATCTTCTACTCGTTTTAAAAGTCGAGCACTAATATACGGTCCCTTTTTAACAGATCTGCCCATTCTGAATCTCCTTTCGCTTACTTCTTACCTCTACGCTTAACAATAAATTTATTACTTGGATTTTTCTTTTTGCGTGTTTTAGCGCCGAGAGCAGGCTTACCCCATGGAGTAACAGGATTACGTCCGATTGGGTTACGACCCTCACCACCACCATGTGGGTGATCTACCGGGTTCATAACTTTACCACGTACTGTCGGTCGTTTTCCAAGCCAGCGATTTCTTCCTGCTTTACCGATAGTAACATTTTCATAGTCCAAATTACCTACCTGGCCGATAGTAGCACGACACTCGAGAAGAATCATTCTCATCTCACCGGAAGGTAACCTTAAGGTTGCGTATTTTCCTTCTTTTGCCATTAACTGAGCTGAACCGCCGGCTGAGCGAACAAGCTGTCCACCTTTACCAGGTTTCATCTCAATATTATGGACTAACGTACCCACAGGAATATTCTTAAGCGGCATGGTATTTCCAACTTTAATATCCGCTTCAGCACCATTGATGACTTCCTGCCCTACTTGAAGGCCATTCGGTGCGATAATATAGGCTTTTAAACCATCAGCGTAGTTTAGAAGAGCAATATTAGCAGAGCGATTAGGATCGTACTCGATACTAGCTACCTTGGCAACGATTCCATCTTTATTCCGCTTGAAATCAATAATACGATAACGCCTTTTATGACCGCCGCCCTGATGACGTATAGTCAGGCGACCTTTATTGTTTCTTCCTGCCTTTCTCCGCAGAGGAGCCAGCAGTGAACGCTCCGGATCAACTCTAGTAATCTCTTCGTAGGTGAGTGCTGTCATCTGTCTACGTCCCGGAGATGTTGGCTTATATGATCTAATAGGCATTTTTTTCTCCCTCCTTTGCCTAGGTTGTATTACAGACCTGCAAATCCTTCGATTTTGTTTCCAGGCTCAAGGGTTACTATGGCTTTCTTCTTAGCTGTAGTCTTACCTACATAGCGACCCATGCGTTTCTCTTTAGGCTTTACCTTAAGAGTATGAACGTTATCTACTTTAACTTTAAACATTTTTTCTACAGCATTTTTTATTTCAATCTTGTTAGAGTTTACATCGACATAAAAGGTGTATTTATTCTCTCCAACCATCCCTACAGATTTCTCGGAGACTACAGGACGGATAAGAACATCACGTGCATCACGCATTGCTTAACACCTCCTCTGTTCTTGTAACAGCTGCTTTAGTAAAGATGACAACATCATGTTTCAATAAATCAACTATATTTAAACCATCGGCTCTTGCTGTAATTACCCCCTGGATATTACGAGCTGAGATTTGTATGTTGTTATCATTACTTTCCAATACCAATAATGCTTTTTTGTTAACCTTAAGTGCTTCTAAAAATTTAACCATGTCTTTGGTCTTAGGTTGTTCAAAGCTCATCTGATCAACAACAATAAGACAATTTTCATTTACTTTACTAGATAGTGCAGAACAAAGAGCCAAACGTTTCACTTTTTTAGGCAACTTTTTACTGTAATCTCTAGGCTTAGGTCCGAAAACAATACCGCCGCCTCTCCAGAGTGGAGAACGAATAGTTCCTGCTCTAGCACGACCAGTACCTTTTTGTCTCCAAGGCTTACGTCCGCCACCTCTAACTTCGCTGCGTCCCAGTGTTGAGTGTGTACCAACTCTGGCATTAGCCTGTTGCGCAACTACAGCTGAATGCATAACATGGACATTCGGTTCAATTCCAAATACACGATCATTTAATTCTAACTCTCCAACTGGAGATCCTTGCATATCTACTACCTGTACCTTAGGCATTGTGTTATCCTCCTTTCCTCACGGATTACTGAGCTTTTACCGAATTATTCAGTATTAGCAGGCTTTTCTTGGCACCAGGTACACATCCTTTGACAAGGATGATATTTTTATCAACATCAACCCTGACGATTTCCAGGTTTTGAACAGTAACTCTATCGCCACCCATACGTCCAGGTAAGTTTCTTCCTTTGAAAACACGAGCTGGGCCCATCGCGCCCATGGAACCTGTACGCTTATGGTATTTGGATCCATGACTCTTAGGTCCGCGATTGCTTCCATGACGTTTGTGCATACCTGCAAATCCTTTTCCCCTAGATGTTCCTACAACATCAATTTTGTCTCCCACTGCAAAAATGTCAGCTTTGATTTCTTGACCAATTTCAAAATTATCGACTTCATTCGTCCTGAACTCTCTGATGAAGCGCAATATTTTGCTGCCGGCTTTCTTCAAGTGCCCTTTTTCAGGTTTATTAGCCAGGTTTTCTCTTTTCTCATCAAAACCCACCTGAATAGCATTGTAACCATCAGAAGCCTCATTTTTCTTCTGTAGAACATAACAGGGTCCCGCCTGAACTACAGTTACTGGAATTACTTTTCCGTCTTCGGTAAAGACTTGGGTCATTCCTACTTTTCTCCCCAGAATTCCTTTAGACACGACGCCACCTCCTATACACTTTGAAGTGCACCAAGCTTAAGCCGGAGCACGAAAGTGTCTTTAAAATAAATATTTGTTTATAAACGCATCCCACTTGGATGGTGTTCCACACCCCCGTGTGTTTCGCGCAGCAAACATGACTATATTACCACATTCTTTGACAGAATGCCAGTAATATTTAAAGTTTTATTTCGATATCTACACCTGAAGGTAAATCCAGTCTCATCAAGGCATCTACTGTCTTGGATGTAGGATCGATAATATCAATCAGACGTTTATGAGTCCTCATCTCGAATTGCTCACGGGAGTCTTTATTGACGTGGGGTGAGCGTAAAATAGTATAAATGCTTTTCTCTGTTGGTAGGGGGATAGGACCATTAACGCTTGCTCCAGTCCTTTTAGCTGTATCAACTATTCTTTCAGCTGATTGGTCAAGAGTCTTATGATCGAACGCTTTGAGCCTTATTCTTATTTTCTGATTCATATTATTAACCTCCTGATTTTGTGTCTGTTATACAGACTTATTCATGCGAAAATTCCCTATCTTCAGGCGGAGTCACCTTCCAACAGCAACCTCTCACATGTTTTATATTGCTACAGAAGGGAAGCTGCGTTTCTTGATGCGCAGCTTCCCAGAGCTT
>LOEZ01000041.1 GCA_001516055.1 Gracilibacter sp. BRH_c7a | reverse complement strand
GACGGTGTGCTTGGCCTGCTCGAAGAAACGGCGGCGGACGGTCAGAGTGTCCAAGAGGTTTTGGGTAACGATATCAAAGGCTTCTGCTCAGCACTGGCCGGCGAAGAAGGGGCAAAGTCTTTTCGCGACAAGTGGCGCGAACAACTCAACAATAATATCGCTAAAAAATTAGGTAATATAGGAGGATAAACATGAGAATACAAGACCTTATCGAAGGCAAAAAAGAGTGGAGAGCGCACGTGGCGCGTGTCAAAGCGCTCCCGCAAGATTATCAGTTTGTTTATAAAGAGATTCAAAAATATCTCTTTAAGGTCGGCCCGGTTGAGCTAACCAACGGGACGAGTTTGCTCTCGGGGATTATCGATCTTTTTGAAGAGGGCGTGGCCTCGGGGAAAGGCGTGCTCGAAGTGACGGGCAGTGACGTAGCGTCTTTCTGCGACGATCTAATCAAAGATTCCAAAACTTACGCTGACATCTATCAAGAGTCTGTTGACCAAGAAGTTAACAAGGCCATAAAAACAATTTTAAGAACTGACCACCCGTCCGCGATTGGAACAAAGGAGCCAAAGAATGGAGAATTCTGTAGAAGACTTCCATAAAAACTTTTGCGATTATTCATTTAAGTAAGTGCTCACCCTGTCCTGAATCAATTGGGCAGTCGTTTCCGCTGTCTTCTGTCCTGTAAGGAAGGCCGCGGTTTCCTCCTGAACAATCGAAATAATCTGCTGGTCCGTTTCGATGTAGACGTTCGCTTGACTCAGCAGGTTTTCCATATAATCGACATCCTCCTGCGTGGGGGGTTGCAGTGTTATCGATTGACCTGGAATGCCGTCCTCCTTTATAATCATTTTCCCACCCCTTTTTTGGATAGCCTGGGTGAAATTCTGGGCAATCTGGGGAAGCACACTCTTATTAATCGGCATTCCTCCCTGAGCCATCATATCATCAGAGACCAAAAATTTTAAAAATTCCCAGGCCAGTTCTTGATTGGATGACTGACTGCTGATCCCATACATGGCGTCCGTGGAAAAGGACACGTTTCCGGGGGGCTTTAAAAGCTGAACACCCTCACTGAAAATCGCCTTGGCAACTTGCAGCTCCCAAAACCCTCCCAGAGGAGTGAAATTAAAAACAAGTTTACCCCGGGCGGCCATGTCCATAATGTTGGTCTGGTCTATATCCGTATTAACCAATTTGTGGTCGATCAGATATTTACTTAAGGAAAGTAAATCAAGAAATTCCTGGCCGGTAAAATTGGCTGTTTTCTTTTCCGGATTGACCAGTTTGTCATAGTTTTCTTTCACCAGAGTCGCCATCAGTCTTCTTTCATCCATCCCGGCTAAGGCATACATCTCCTGGGTATCCCCGTTTTGGTTATCGTTCATGACCTTTTCCGCGATCCTCGTAAAATCGTTCCACTCCCAGTTGCTGTCGTCGATTTGCACCTGGGAATCAGCCAGTAAGGTTATATCGGCAGCAATCACATCAATACTGATATTAAGCGGCAGCCGATATAATTTATCTTCATATTCCAAAGCCTTGAAAATATTTTGGTAGTATTTGCCGCTGTCGAAGCTTTGATCCGACTGCATCAGATGGCCCAAGTCAACTAAAAGATTCTTGTCCGCATAGGTCTGATAGGGCAGGTTGTTTAATAAAATGATATCGCTGCCTTGCCCGGACATGAGCTGGGTATTCACCGCCGTGACATATTTTTCAATATCGCCCGGCTCCTCCGCCTTGAGGCCTTCACCTTTTTCCGTAGTACTGGAGGTGTATTCTTTCACTTCCACACTGATGCCGGGATGAAGTTCCTCAAACTTTTGTACTGCCGTATCCAGGTACATATCTTTGGTCACAACCGCAATGGTCAGGGAATTCGAATTATGATCTTCCCCGGTCACCTGAGTATTGCCGCAGCCGGCGGTAAATACCCCCAGGCCGAGGACCAGAACCAGGCTTAGGACAACTTTGTATTTGTTTTTCATCATCAAAACACTCCTTTTCTTTAAGTATTCAGCCGCTCTCGGACGTCCGTGTCCTTCGCGGCACTAGAACAATCATGTTCGTCGGAATTCAGGAGCCAGGATTCAGTAAGGATTTGAACCCACGTTCACCTCACTTTCCTGATCGAAGAAATGGGCCTTGGACATATTAAAACCCACTTTGACTTTCCCGCCGGGTATGGTTTGAAAGTCGGGCCTTACCCTGACGATCACCTCTTTTCCGTCTATTCTGACATGCAGGTAGGTTTCGGGACCTCTGCATTCACTGAACTCCAGTATCCCTTCCAGCGTACTCTCCGGATATCTCTCCCTCTCCCGAGAATCTTCTTCCCCGCAGAGGTTCTCCGCTCTTATCCCCAAAATAACTTTCTTGTCCAGATAGCCCTTCTCTTTCAGTTCCTGTCCCCGGGCAGCGGGAACAGGCAAGCGGGAGCCGGAAAGATCGGCCCAAATACAATCGTCCTGCTCCAGGAGGGTGGCTTCCAGGAAGTTCATCCTGGGGTTGCCGGTAAAACCGGCTACAAATAGGTTCGCCGGGTGATCATAGATAGTCTGAGGCTGATCAATCTGCTGGATCAGTCCGTCCTTCATCACCACGATTCTGGTACCCATGGTCATGGCTTCGGTTTGATCATGGGTTACATAAACAAATGTTGTCTCCAAATTTTTGTGGAGCTTGGTAATCTCCAGACGCATCTGTCCTCTCAATTGAGCATCCAAATTGGACAAGGGTTCATCCATCAAGAAAACCTGGGGTTGGCGGACGATCGCTCTTCCCAGGGCCACCCTTTGTCTCTGCCCTCCGGAAAGTTCCCCCGGCCTGCGGTTCAGCAAGTCTTCCAGTCCAAGTATCCCGGCTGCTTCCTGCACCTGTTTTCTGATCTCACCCTTGGGTAACTTGCGTAATTTAAGTCCAAAGGCCATATTGTCATAAACAGTCAGATGGGGGTAAAGGGCATAGTTTTGAAAAACCATGGCGATATCCCGGTCCTTGGAAGCGACGTCATTAACCACCCTGTCACCAATCCGGATTTCGCCTGAAGTAATCTCCTCCAGCCCCGCAATCATTCGTAAAACGGTGGTTTTGCCGCAGCCGGATGGGCCTACCAGAATCAGGAACTCTTGATCCTCGATTTCCAGGGAGAAATCCCTGACTGCCGTGACGTTGCCGGGATAGATTTTACAGATATTTTTCAGCTTTAATTTCGCCATCTACTTTTCTCCTCATTGATTTTGCCATTTACTTTTTTCCTCCGGTACGGCATTCGCGGAAGGACAGTTTCTCCAGCCGTACCAAACGGGGGCATGCCCGTGCGTGTCCTTCGCGATAACAGCCAGAAACAGGGCGATAAATACCAAAAACACGCCTTTGGTATCCATAGCCGGCGGCATTTTGGCCAGCAGCAGCAAGGCAATACTTAAGCATAAGGCTACAAGCAGGAAAACGCTGGCCAGTACTTCAGTTTTAAAGAGCTTTTCCTCTGTCGGCTTAATCAGGTGAAGACCCAGATAAAACAACGGCCAGCCAAGAAACAGGTTGCAGACGAAATTCCAGTTCTGGACGGTTTTCAGGATATCCAGCCGGATTTCCCCAGGTGGGGCCAAATAACCGCCATTTTGGCTAATGGCCTGAATATTGTTCTTTAAGAGATCCGACAAATAAGAGAGCCCGGGTTCAGACGGCATGTTTTCCGGCGGCAGGTAGAAAGGGAAATAGATCAATCTCCAGATCACAAACATCCCCCCGGCAAGCAAGAGTATTTCCGCCAAACCGGTTAGGAGTCCGGCCCGCTCTTCCTGAAGTACCTCCCTGAGATATTTCTCCTGGAGCCTGAAACGTATGAAATGGTAAATCCCCTGTACTCTCCGCTTGAGCAGGCCGAACAGCAGTACCAGAGCTATGACACCCGCCGTAAAATTTATCAGCTTGTTCTTTTGTTCCATCAGGAAATACTCCAGGTTATAATCGATGAGTTTGAAGCTTCCGGCGTCCTGACCGATTGAGGCCAGGGCTGTTTTTAAAACGTCGGTATTGTGGCTGGTCGGGCTGGCGTTCTTTGTCTCCACTTCCAAGGTAGAAATCCGGGAATCCGGATCAAGCTCCAGCAGTGTTTTAACCGGCAGGTAAACCGTACCGTCTTCCGGTTCCGTCAGGCATCCGGGAAAAGAGAGATCATCTTCGGCCACCCCAATGATTTTAAATTGCCGTCCGTAGAGCTCCAGCTCCAAGCCTGCGACATTGCTGTTTTGAAAAAGAGCCTGAGCCAGTTTTTCATCAATGACGGCAACATGCTGGTACTCCTGTCTGGGAGTTAAAAACCCGCCTGATTTTAGGCCTATTTGATGAAACTGCTTATACCTGCTGTTCACCCCCAGCACCCGTGCCTGAGACTGATTGTCTTTATATATCGCCCAAGCGGTAGTCTCGGAACTGTAAGCCAGATCAAAACCCTGCAGGCCAAATTGGCTGAGCTGACGCATATTCTCCGGGGATAAAGAACCGTTTCCCTGGGATTCCGAATTATCCGCATTGTTCAGACTGGTGGCGGCAATTTTGTTAATCTGATGCGGGCCGTTCAGATCCGCTAGCCTAGCAGTCAGGGATGCGCCAAGCGTGGTGCTGAAAGTTAAAATAAATATACCGATGGCCAAAAGGAAATATTTTTTCAACTTGACGCCTCCTTCAAAACTTTATCCCCGTCCTCCAGCGGCTTGTCGCTTTGTACCACCACTTCGTCCGTCACCATACCGCTGAGCGCGGATTTTTCATTATCGTAGTCTTCTACGTTGACGGACATCTTCTGAATATGGTTTTCCGTACCTAACGGTCCTTTTTGGGATTTTAGGATATAGATATAAGACCCATCGCTATTGGAATAAACCGCACTATTGGGGACAAGGGTGGGATATTGCTTTGTTTTCTTGCTGAGATAAATTTCCCCATTTTCGCCGCCCGTCACACCGTCCAGGGACAAGTCGACCCATAAATCCTTTTCTTCTCCCGGATGCCGGCTGCCTGCCACGATCTTGTCGATTTTGCCCTCGGCTATTTTAGCCTCCAGGGAGAGGATATTCACATTCACCGTATCCCCGGGCTTAGCATAATCGGCCAAATCATTGGCTACCGGTACGATCAGCTGGAAACCCTGCCCGGGATCGGCTAACTTGTACAAGGGCAACGCGTTATTGGTCATCGACCCTTTAGCAAAATTTAATTCTGTAATAATACCGTCGACAGGAGCAGTATAGACACCGCCGCCCTCTACATGTTTGGCCAGCTTTTCCACCTTTCTGGCTTGTATTTCTAAATTAAGCCGGGTATTTTCACAGTTTCTCTCGGCATCGGCCAGACCTTTTTCGGCGTTTTGCATATTTACCGCCGACTCGCCGCCGTTATCAAAAAGGATCTTGGTGATATCATAATCCCTTTGTTTTTGCTTCCGGTCTGCCTCAGCCCCTGCCAGGGAAATTTCCAGCTGCTGATAGCGGGCCTGTTCGTCCTGATAATCCGACTTCAGCGTGCCCACATCCAGACTGATAAGGGGCTGGCCTTTCGTAACCCTGTCTCCCAGTCCCACCATGACATCCTTAACTCGCAGACTGGTATCCGTATATTCTTCATAAGTCGCTTTGGCTTCGACCGTCCCTTCTCCGAATATTTCCTTGACCAAAGCTCCGTTTGTCGGTCGGGCTGATTCGACTCTGGGCAGAGTAAAATTATTGATGGTGCAAGAGAAGAAGGTGAGGGCGACCATACCACTTACAAAGAGCAAGCCCAGTTTCCGTATTTTTTTCTTTCGTGCCGTCTCCTGAGTGATTGCTTCCTGGTTCAAGATCCCGCCTCCTTATTTGTCAAATTTGTTCAGCCTTTGATTCCCGATAGCCTGATCCCTTCCATCAAGTAATTTTCAGCATAAAGGAAACTCAGCAGCACCGGTGTCATATACAGGGTGGAGGCGGCAAAAGCCAGGCCCTTTTCCCCGGCGGCTATGCGGGAAAGATAAAGGGAAAGAGGCTGTTTGTCGGCATCCTGCAAAAAGATCAAAGGCTGCTCGACCATATTCCAATTATCGATAAAAACGAGGATGGCCAGGGCGGCTATGCCGGACTTGGACAAGGGTACAATGATTTTGAGAAAAATTTGAAGCGCACCCGCTCCGTCCACTTTGGCCGCCTCCAGATAGGAGTCCGGAATTTGCTCCATATACTGCTTGAGAAGAAAGACGCCGAAGGTGCCGAAAATGCCGGGAAAGATAATGGACAAATAATTATTGAGCAAGCCTAATTTGCCTGCTATCAGATAATTAGGAACAAGCGTTACCTGGAATGGCATCAGCATGACCACAATATACAAAAAAAACAAGAAATTCCTCCCCCTGAACCTAAACTTGGCAAAAGCATAGGCTGCCAAGGTGGCTACCACAGTTTGCCCGATCACAATAGGGACGGTAAGAAACACGGAATGCCAGAACATGAAGAGGAACTGGGTCTTTTTGATCAGCACCGTATAATACTGCTTGAGGGTAACCATTTCCGGAATGAACTCGAAACGGGCAAAGCTGTTCGAAGCTTCAACATCAGCGTTATAGCTGCTTAAACTTTTATCCGTCACTGCGTCATAATTTACGGCAATTTCCTGTTCGCTCATAAAAGAATTGGTGAATGACAGGACTAAAGGAAACAGAAAGAAAGCCGTAAGCATTACTAAGGTCGCAACGTGAAGAACTTTTGTGACGGAATGACTGCTAAGACTTCCATGTTTTCTCAGACTTTTATGTATATCGCTTTTTGGTTTTAGATTGATTTTGGCAACTTTATTCCACATATGCTTCATCACGTTTCTTCCCCCCACCTACTTTCTTAATTCCGCCTCCGGCCTTTAATTCTGTCTTCTGAATCCTGACTCCTGAGTTCTAGGTTCCGCCTCAACCAATACGCTTGCTGATCTTTCTTTCCACCCTGAATAGGAGGAAAACAACCGCCACGATAAAGGCCGCCATAACGAAAGCCGCTGAAGTCAGCTTCTGATAATCCAGGGCCAGAAACATATTGTTCATATAGTGCTGCAACATATAAATGCTGTTTTGGGGATAATCGCCGGCGATCAGATAGGTCTCCCGGAAAACCTTAAAAGAATTAATAATGGAAATGACAAAAACGAAAAATGTCGTCGGGGTCAGATAAACCAGGGTTATGCGGAAAAATTCCTGGAAACGGTTAGCCCCGTCTATCCTGGCCGCTTCGTAGTATTCCACCGGGATATTCTGCAAACCGGCCAGAAACAGAATCATACAGTAGCCGATGTTCTTCCAGAGATAAACCACCAGGATCACCACTCTGGACCAGTCGGTTTTCAGCCAGTCCACAGACTGGTAGCCCAAAGCATGAATCAAGGAATTTAAAACCCCGTTCAAATCAAAGAAAGCCTGCCAGACCAAGACCACCGAGGCTACGGGTATGACCAGTGGCGTGATAAAAATGGTGCGAAACAGGTTGCGGCCTCGGATTTTCCGATTCAATAACAAAGCTGTTCCCAGGGAAAGGGCCATATTTAACGGCACACAGATAACTGTAAATTTGGCCGTGTTGCTTAGGGCTAATAAGAAACTTGGGTTCTGTAACAAGGCGGCGTAATTATGTAAACCGACGAAATTACCGCTTAAGGGACTATCCACCAGGGAATAGTAAAAGCCGGTGATAAACGGGAGCAAATAAAAAAGAGCAAAACCCAGCAGGCTGGGCCCGAGGAAAAGCCAGGGCAGGAGGTTGTTATTCATTGTTAATTTTCCGGTTCTCATCTTTACCACCCTAATCGTAATGGACGCAGGACTTTTCTTCTGCGATAGCAGTTCCTTCCGGAAGCGGATACCCGATTTCACACACATCCGTATAAAGCACGGTCTCTGAAATAACTTGTTCAGATTTGACGTCTATCTCCTGCCGACAAACAGAAACCCGCTCAAAGATTTTCCCGTCTTTTTTGAAAAAGCTCTTATCCCGATTAATGACCTCGTAACGATATCCTTTGGCCTGATCCACAAAAATACGGCCATATATGTAAGGCTCATCGATGGATATTTCAATTTGGAAGGTAAGATTGGTATTGTTTTTGACCTTTAAATCCAGCCACCCTTCACTGATCGTAGCGTCCACGCCATCCGGTTCATCCTCGTCCGGGGATGGGAAATCCTTAATCTGATGAGGATGCCGTTCTACAATAGTGAGCGGAGTATGCAGAAACAGCCAGAACAGCAAATTGCTGAGATGACACGAACCGCCTCCCGGAACCGTGACCAATTTGCCATTCACCACGCACAAACCATCCTTATACCGCTCATTTTTCTCGGCATATCTCACACGTTGCCAAAATGAAAATGTTTCACCAGAGCATATTAATAGGCCATTTACCGGCTTCGCGGCAAGGCGCAGATTAAACACCTTGTTTTCCTGATATTTCATATCAAAGCCTGTATTTTCATTGAGAAGCTTCGACTTGGCTTCATATATACAAAAAGGCAAAAACTCTGGAGCCTTTGTTTTTGCATAGTGGTTCCGATCAAAGTACATCTTGGCATAGAAGAATAATTTTCTTTGTTTCTTGCGGATCGATAGTAAGAATGGAAACAACTGCGTAATTCTTTTTCTTTTCATGTCCGCGCCCCCCTTTTGGCAATTTCATCTTACAGAAATCAGGCATGCGATGTTGGATTTTTAACTTATCAAAATCTTAATAAATTCTTATGAAGAACTTAGTATTTTCTTATAACGGTCGCGGGAAGCTAAAGCAGGGCACGGACGATCTCGTCCGTATGCATGCCGCGGGAGTCTTTGACCAGACCCGCATCACCGGGAGACAGAAAGGACGCTCAGGTGCTTTTGGCCGCGTCGGGACTGGAGTTGTAGGAATCGTCGATGATCATATGGCCGGCTCAACTAGGCGATGAGAAAATCAAAATAAGTGTTTGGATAAGGTTCTTGTTTCAGTGTGTAATGCCACCACTCGCAATCGTATGAAACAAAACCGCTGGCCTCCATGATAGAACAAAGGTATTGACGGTTTCTCGCTTCGACTCGCGTGATTCCTTTTGCTCCATGATGTGAGACTGAATCCATCAAATCAAAGTAGCCGCCCATTGGCACAAGTATTCCTGAATCTAAATGATAAAGTGTTAAGTCAATTGCGCTGCCCCGACTGTGGCCCGACTTAGCGGCCACATATCCTTTTTCAACTATCTCGGATCTGCCAATATTCGGATAGTGTTTTCGTTTCGTCCGGCCATCTTCCGGCTGTTTTGACCAGCGCAGAAAACAATCTACGGCGCATTGAGGGCGATAACCGTCCCAAAGAAGCAAGCCAAAGCCAAAGGATGAGGCGTTTTCTCGTGCTTTTTCCAGGGCTGCGCACAAAGCTCTCGTACCGACAATTCGATTTGCTGCATATCCGTCCACCGGTTTGCCGATAAAATTATCCCATGTGGCGTATTTAGCATCCCAACGTATTCCGGATACAAACTCATCTACAAAGACAAAATCATTTTTCATCTTCTTTCTCCTTTCAATGTTAACGACACAATCCGGTCGATCACTTCGGCAAACGACAGCCCCGCGGCCGCCACCATTCTCGGATAACGGCTGTATGAGGTCATGCCGGGTAACGTATTAACCTCGTTAAGGATTACTTTTCCATCTTCCTTCAGGAACATATCCACCCGCGCAAGTCCCCTGCATCCCAAGGCACGATAAACGGCTTTTGCTGTCTCCTGAACGAGCAAGCGCGCCTCTGCCGAAATGTCGGCGGGAACGATGAATGTTGAGTTTTCGGAACCCTTTTCAGGCTCATTCTCCTGATGGATTCTGAAAAAACCATGGGACAGAGAAATTTGATCTACCTCGCCTGCCATTAAATCCAGATCGTTCCCTAATATCGCACATCCTACCTCGCAGCCGGCGACAGCCTCTTCAATCAACACCTTCGAGTCATACTGCCCTGCGGTTTCCACCGCACTCCGCAATTCTTCTTTTCGGCATACCTTACTGACGCCGAAGGATGAACCCGAACGGGCCGGCTTGACAAAAACGGGATAAGTAAGCAGGTCGGCATCAATATTCTCCTTCGCCGTGACAATCCGGAAATTTGGCGTAGCAATTCCCGCCTTTCCAGCGACGATATAAGTAAGGGATTTGTCCATACACAGAGCAGAACTTTGCACATCGCAGCCTACATAGGGGATGCCGGAAAGCTCCAACAAACCTTGCATCGCACCATCCTCGCCAAGTTTGCCATGCAGAACTGGAAACACCATATCCAATCGGATCGTTTTGTATTGTCCCTGCTCCAGAACAAGCAATCCGTGTACGCTTCTGTCTGGTGACAGTATAGCCGGACGGCAACTGCCCTTTTCCCAATTTGCGTCGGGGCATTGACAAAGCTTCCAAACACCATTTTTCGTAATCCCGATATAGAAGGGTTCATACTTTTCGAGATCAAGGTTTTTGGCAACCTCTTGCGCAGATTTAACGGAGATGGGATGTTCTTCAGAACAGCCTCCGAAGATAATTGCGATTTTTAACCTATCCATGCTGCTTTCTCCTTTCAAATTTCAAGAAATTGATACAGAAATATAAAAGCCTATCCGATTCGGCAATTTCATCTTACCGAAATCAGACAGGCGATGTTAGAATTTCAACTTATCAAAATCTTAATAAATTCTTATGAAGAACTTATTATTTTCTTATACTGTTGTATACAGCTAAGGCATCGGTAATATTATATTGTTCAGTATAGGGATCCCCTTTGGCACCGGCTGAAATCAGAATATATTCCTGTTTATCCACTTTGGCAAGACTCGCGAGACATAGACCGGCTTCAGCGGTATATCCGGTTTTTCCCCCTAAAATTTCCCCACCAACAATGTTTTGATTGCCCAGTTCTTCAAACAGGGTGTTGTAAAAAGTTATCCCACCAGGGTGCTTGCTCGCAGGTGGTGTGGAAGGACGTATTCTGAGCGAAGAAGAATTGCTGGAAAACGAAGCTTGCTTATTCGTGGGTTGTGTGGAATGACGGGATGAAGTATAAATCTCCCGGAAAGTATCATTTTGCAAAGCATAGCTTAGAAGAATGGCCAGATCTTTGACTGTTGTGTAGTGGTTTCCATCGTGAAGTCCGGTTGCATTTTCAAAACGGGTATTAGCCATACCAAGATCTGCCGCCTTTTGATTCATTATTTTTACAAAATTCTGCTCTGACCCCGCAATCCGATCAGCAAGTGCAACACAACACTCCGCGCCGCTTGGCAGCAAAACCCCGTATAACAGATCGATTGCCTTGATCTGCTCACCAGGCTGGAAACCTGCCAATGATGCATCTGCTTCGTACAGCCCCTGAAACGTAGAATTGGTAAGTTTGATTTCTTCCTTCAGATCAGGCAAATTTTCTATCGCAACAATGGCTGTCATCATTTTTGTCAAAGAAGCAGGATAGATTTTTTCTTCGCTGTTTTTTTGCATCAGGATGGTATCATCTGTTAACCGGATCAAAATCGCATTAGGACTTTTCAGCTTGTCTGAAGATATAGAAACAGAGGGATCGGGTTCTATCTTTAACGACGGAACCGACGCTGCTCTATCGTCATATTCCTTCTTAAATATAGGTTGGTTTCCTGTAGTAACGACGGAATTATATACCAAAACAACAATGACAACCATCAACGGAAATGTGACGAATAGATTTATTACTGACTTTTTCTTTTTTACTTTTCGTACCATAATAAGACAGCTCCTTATTTTGTGCTGATATTATTTAAACACAGAAGAAGGAGCTATGTTGGAATTCTATCTTATGAACTGCTTAAGATTTTCTTATTTCAGTATCGAAATTTGGTAAATGTAAGAATTAACTCTTATTAAGGAGAAAATCGCTATATCTTAAGGTTTTATTAAAACATTTCTTTATTAAATATCCTAAAATAAACAATATCATTACAACGGAGGTGAATTTAAGTGTTCTTTACGATTTTAATGTTTATTATAATGTCGATTATATGGTTTATTAGTACTTTGCCATTCTTGATTCCATACCATCTACTACTGACCTCTCAAAGCAAAAAGATTGGCTATAAACTATCGATTGGACATATTGTAGTCGTTTGTATCTTTGTGTACTACCTTACTGGTGTGCTAAGTTTTACGGGTATTCCTTCCATCATTGATATTGTTCAGAACAGTTTTGGCATAGTAACACCAAAGGGGTTGAATTTTCCACCGGATGAGATTAATCTGATTCCATTTCGTTGGCTTGCAGAGGGGCTTCGCCTATACATCGAAAACATATTGCTTTTTATCCCTCTTGGATTTATGCTTCCATTTATTTGGAAAAAGTATGAAGTGTTATGGCAAACAGCATTATCCGGTATTACATTCTCTCTTATCATAGAGTTGAGTCAATTGTTCAATGGGAGAATAACGGATATCGATGATTTACTGATGAATACTCTCGGAGCGTTAATCGGATGGGTAATTTTCAGGCTGCTGAAAAAACATTTAGCAAAATTACAAGAAAAGGTTTCTGTTCAAAGTGCCAATATCGAAAAAATCCCCTTGCTCCTTCGTGAAGAGGTATGTTTCTATATGGCTGGCGCATTCGCCGGTATGTTTTTTGTGTTTTATCCATTTTTAAGATCTTTGTTTATCCCATTATTAAGATCTTTATTTGGGTATGTAATTATTTAAGACAATTTAATACAAATGGACAAGCTGTCTGACTTAAGCAGATAACATGTTCTTTTCTTGATATTGTGGAAATATGACAGTAAAGACTGTCTTTTCTGAATTGCTTTGCACGAAAATATTGCCTCCATGGGCGTCTACGATTTCTTTGGCAATAGCCAGTCCAAGCCCGGCACCGCCTGTATTGCTAGAACGGGATGTGTCCAACCGAAAAAACTTCTCAAATATCGTTTCCAGTTTTTCTCGGGGGATAGGATTACCTTGATTCGTAAAAGTGATCATAATATCTTTATCTTGCGCTTTAGCGGAAATATCAATGACGCTGTTTTCATAACTGTAGGTTATCGCGTTTTTCAGGATGTTATTGAATACACGGGCCAGTTTGTCGGCGTCTCCCCACAGTGTAAGGCCGTCTGGTACATTGACGGACACCTGCTTTTCCTGTGGAGTCAGCATGGGATAGAATTCATCGGCCATCTGCTGGAGCATGAACTGTAAATTGATTTTTTCTTTATTCAAAACAATCGTTTGCAGATTAAATCTGGTGATCTCAAAAAACTCATTGATAAGCTGCTCTAAGCGATAAGCTTTGTCCAAGGTAATACCGACATATTTTGCCTTCTGTTCCGGAGGCATATCAGAAGCTTCGTCGAGAAGACTTAAGTATCCTATAACAGAGGTCAGAGGTGTCTTTATATCATGAGCCAAATAAACGACCAGATCATTTTTGCGCTGCTCGGCCTCAAGCGCGGCTTTCTTTTGTTTTTCCAAGTTGTTTTTTAGCTGATTAAGCTTATTTTCCATAAAGTCCAATTCCGGTGATAAGGTAATTTCAGCATCGGATTCCTCAGCAAGTTTATCCATTCCGGCACTGACTTCATCGAAATATTTCGTAAACCAGGAAATTGAAAAAATAACTAAACATATTATAATTACACCAAAAAGGATTGTGTACATATTGTTGCGAATCACCAACTGATAGATTGTCTGTGCGTCCGAATTTCTAAAATGAAAAGTGTGGACTAAAAATTGAACGATACGATCTCCGATCTGTCCACGCAGGATATTGCGCAATAGATAAACAGTCACAGCCGCGGCAACTGTAATCAGAAACATTCGAAAAAAAACTTTGCTTTGTAATTTTGTATAATCATTCCTTCTTTGATCTCTCTCACTTTTCAATTTTATAGCCAACCCCCCATACCGTTTTGATATATTTAGGATGTTCGGCGTTATCGCCCATTTTTTCCCTCAAATGCCTGATATGAACCATTACCGTGTTATTGCTGTTGGTGAAGTACTTGTCCCCCCAGACCTCTTGGAACAATTCTTCTGATCTGACCACTCGTCCGCTATTGGAGCAAAGGACCCAAAGAATGGAGAATTCTGTAGGGGTGAGCGGTAGCTTTTTTTCATTCAACGTACATTCATGGGTATCCATGTTCAATACCAAACCGGAAAAGGCAATCAAGTGGTCTTCCTGTTTTGGCTCTGAGGAATTATATTTAGTAAATCTTCGGAGCTGCGCCTTGACACGGGCAATCAGTTCCAAGGGACGGAACGGCTTGGTGATATAGTCGTCCGCACCTAAGGTCAACCCGGTAATTTTATCGATTTCTTCTTCTTTGGCTGTCAGCATGATAACCGGAAAATTATGCTTTTCCCGGATTTGCTGACATATTGAAAAACCATCTACATCGGGGAGCATGACATCCAAAATCGCAAGATCCAATCTTTCATTTTCAATGCAGTACAATGCATCCTTGCCGTTATAAAATTTAAAGACATTATAATTCTCATTTTCCAGATAAACTTCAACCAAATCGGCAATAGTTTGTTCATCATCAACGATTAAAATATTTGCAGCCAAAAGCGTCATCTTCTTTCTTTTAAGTATATATCCCCATAATTATTATACCCAAAGCAAAAATCCATTTTATAGTTTTTTACTTATAAAAATCTTAAGATTTTCTGAATATCGCGATGAAAACGCCCCAAATATTCAGGTTTAATTTTATCCTGAAAAAGAGCTGTTTGAACACCGCTGTAAAACGGAACTGAAAGGCCCATAATTGCACAGCAGACTACAAATATCACAAATCCACTTGAGGGAAGTAAGCCTGAAATGGTCAAACTGGCTCCCATCATAAAAATAGATGCAGTTATTTAATGTAATTCGATTTTTAAAGCTGCCCAACTGTCACCATCAAAGGCAAGATCAATCAGATAATTGTTTGCTTTTAAAACTCGCTGAATTGCTTCACTGAAAAAAGTAACGACAGTACCACGATATATCCACTGATTATCGGATTGGGAGCACTGCTTTTACTCATTGTTATCGTGATTATTATAAGAATAAAAAGAAAGAAATAATAATAGTGCTTTTTTATGTGCGGAGCGAAGCCGTTTACCTTGGTCCCCTATTGCGAATAAAATGAGCATAAAGCGATATAATCATATATTGCCTTCATGTCGTTTTCCATTTGTTTTTGTGAATAGTATATTGTACTTCATATCCCGTGATTCTTGCGAATATCTGCGAAAACTTCTGATGCAGGTCTAACCTTACCCTGTATGAAATCAGCGTATCCTTTTTCTATTTCCGCATTCAATTCTTCTTTACTCATATTTGCAATACTTGTTTCATGAACACTTTAGCCATAACATTATTCGTTAGTGGATTATTTATTGATTAACCTCTTTTATTAATTTCATCGGTAATCAACGTTTTAGAAATGTTCATCGCGTCAATAATCTTCTGAAAGCGATTATATTGAGGTGCTTCCTTCTCATGTTTCCTTTGACCCGTTTCACACTTACTTATCACAGATGCTACCGGTTTAAGAGCATCGATCAATTCTTCTTTCGAATATCGCTCAATCTCACGGTCCTCTGTAATTAGTGCCCTTGAGATATACATCGCCTTTATTCTGTTCTTAAGAAGAGTATATTGAGAAGTCCCCCCCGCAAATTTAGGCTGTATCTTTTCACATTTACTAATGGTAGACAATACAACTTGTAATGCGTCTGAAAATTTATCTCTTGTATATTTTCCCATATCATTTCACCTCATGACTGTCTCATTTGCAGACTTTCATTTCAATTACCAGTAAAGTCATTTTGCTTTTTACTCAAGCTGACTTCGGATTTCTTGAACTAAATTAAACATATTTATTTGCCGGGCAGTTGGATGCCGTGCCAGTCGCTTACATTGCATTGGCCTTGCTTAAATATTATATAGATATTTTTTGTGTTAAAAAAGTCGAGTAGCGCAAAAGCAGTTTTGGTATTATGTAGACATGAAAGGAGGGAAAACAATGATAAACGAGTTAAATCATGTGATTGACTATATTGAGGATCACTTAACCGATGATCTATCTCCAGAAATAATTTCTGAATATGCTGGTGTTTCCGACTATCACTTTAGAAAGATATTTTTTTATCTTTCAGGGTTGACGCTTAGTGAATATATCAAAAACAGAAGATTGTCGGAAGCAAGTATGGATTTATTACATGGAGAAAAAGTAACGGATGTTGCTTTTAAATATGGTTTAGTCAATGGACGGCTTTACTCGTGCATTTAAAAAATGGAGTGGGTTATTACCCTCGGATGTAATAAAAAAAGGCATGAGCAAATCCTTTCCCAAACTTTCATTCGTAATAACCGTCAAGGGAGGAATCACTATGGAATTTAGAATTGAAGACAAACCAGCGTTTAATTTAGTCGGTGTAAGTAAACGTGTCCCTATGCAATTTGAAGGGGTTAATAACGAGATTGTAAAGCTTGCACAAAGCATAACGGACGAACAAAAAGAAGAAATGCATTCTCTTCAAAATATGGAGCCTTATGAAATTGTCAATGCTTCTGTGAGAGCGTGCCATTTGCTGGGATAGCGAACGACGGAAGCTGCTTGTGCGACAGGGTCGTCGCTCGTAGCATAGTCGCCGACCCGCCAGATGCACTTTTCACCTCAGCAGGTGCGTTCTTGTCGCCGAGCATTTTGCGGAGTTTATTAACCATTCACCTTCAACTCCTCAAAACCTTCTCCATTGGCTTGCCTTTTGCCAATTCGTCCACTAGTTTGTCAAGCCACCTGATTTTTTGCATGAGCGGGTCTTCGATTTCCTCGACGCGATGCCCGCAAATCACGCCTGAAATTTTGGCGGCGTTCGGGTTTATCTGCGGGGCTTCGCTAAAGAAGGTTTCGTAATCGATATTCTTCACAATTTGCGCTTGCAAGCCAGAATCATCATACCCCGTCAGCCAACAAATCACAGCATCAACCTCTAATTTAGTGCGCCCTTTACGCTCCGCCTTTTGGACGAGTAGTGGGTAGACGCTCGAAAACGCCATCTTGTACACGCGCTCGCTTGTCATAAAATTTCACTCTCTTTCGCTTTCTGCTTTACCCTCCACCGCACGATGTCGGTGATGAGTTCATATTCTATCGGCTTACCAAACGGTAGTTTGAATCGCTCCCTTGGAAGTCTTATATCCTGCGAGCGTGTTACTAAGCACGTCAGTAATGTCAGCTCTGATTTCGCTGAAGCGAATAACGCTGTTGTCATCGAAAGACCCCAAAAGGGAATCAAATTGATATTTCGTCCTTCATTCATATCCGGTATAGAAAACTACAGCTTGAAGAGAATCAACCATGTTAATGCCAACAAATATATTACTAATAACACGAATGTCAAGCGTGTTTCGTTTTTCTAATTTCAAATTTTCCATATCAATCACGTTCCTTGATGTTTATATTATCAAAAAGCCTGGAGAAAAAAAATGCAAAAATGATTTTTCTTTGCCACTGCGTGTGAATCTAAAATAGCCTGTTTTGCTATGGGCGTTTTGATTTTGCCCCTTGCCCAAGCTTCACAAAACTTTTCTAGGCCTGGTTTCATCGGGATACTTTGCTTCAAACTGTTCCAAAGGCAATTTCGCACAATCCAATGCCCACATCACAAGGGTTCGGTGATTTTGTAATTGAATTAGTTTTATCAACTCTTGTAAGCACTGACTGTCACGGGAAAACAATATTATTTAAAAGAATGGAGTACATATTTTAGCAATAGATAAATTCCCAATATTGCGAAGACAATAATTGTACCAATAGCTTTTCCTGCAAAAAATCTTCTCATACTTTCATCCCCTTTCGAGTTAAACTTGAATATCATTATTCCCACCATAACAATACTTAGGACGATAATTATTATCGGTATGAAGTTTGGAGATGTGCCTTTGTTTAATACCATGCCAATAAAAGCTCCTAGGAATAATAATGCTGACGTGATAAGAAAGAGTTTTTTCTTGATTGAAAACAATACTCTTTTATCGTCAACTTCTTTTTGAATTGGCAACGAGTAATTTTCAAACTCAAGCTTACAGTTTTCACAGCTTTCTAAATGCTCCGAAACCAAGTTAATACTACCCTCGCTTGCAACATTATCTTTCACAAGCGGTATTAAATCCAGTATTATATCGCAGGGTACGTTCAAATCAATTCCTCCCTTTCCAAAACAGATTTAAGCCATTTTTTTGTTCTAAAAACTTAGGCGTATTGTCCACCCAATGGACGTTAAACGGGTCGTTCATTGCCGCCTTAAGGTTTTCAAGGGTTTTGGGAAGTCCCCCGGAAAGAGAGGTGACGGTCAGCAAGGCCGCCCATACCCCAGGAAATAATAAAACCGCAAAGAGTATTAGGTTACTCCTTGCGGTTCCATCACGTTTCATCATCATGGCTCCTACGCTTTTGCTTTTTGGTCGGAGCATCTATGGTCTTGAGACGGACAGATTTCCGTTCCGGCTCACTCATACCCTCGGCAGTATCCCTGACAAGCGAATAATGCCAGCATTATTCGCTTGCTGCCTGATAGATGTTAAAAGCCACCTGAAAAGGCGGCTTTAATATTCTACGCTGTAGCAGTACTTCTTACATCCCGCTTAAGTTCATAAAGAGTTAATAGGCCCTTGGTTCACTCAGTCCTGCTAACATTAACATTAAATACTTTTCCATCCCGATTCACCGTTAGTTCCACTTGTGTTCCAACTTCACCCCTTATACGGTAAGTTGCTTCTACCATCCCATGCTTCATATCTGCGACTTTTAAACCATCAACCGCTTCAATCCTGTCCCCGGCCTTTAATCCGGCTTTCTCGGCAGGCTTGCCGTTAAGACATTGTTCAATGACAAATTCCTCATCATCTTCAGTTAAAACAATACCTATTGTCCCCTTAGTTTTTTCCTGCAAAACGTCCTCATCAGTTTTATTGCGTTGTAATTCCATTGAGCTGATTTTACCGTTGTTAAAGGTATACTTACAAGTATAGTCAAGCCCTTGAGGAAATCCTCCTATTTTGGTCACGAAATCAGACGCTTTACCTATGGCAACCAAAGTTGTCGTATTTGGGTGTTGAAATTCGTCCACCGTCATAATTGTATCGTTCCCGATAACTGTGTTGATTCTATCTTGTATATCCTTCTTCAATGTGAATTTATCTTGGGTCCCATCACTGTATTTTTCTATATAAACCATGTTTGTTCCCAGCAACTCTACGACTTTTTGAGCATCCTTATCATTAATCGACTGAAGAAAACTCTTTACGATTTTTTCCTGCTCAGTTGCTCCTATCGTTGGTAGAGTATTAACCCGACTGCTACAACCTGCAAGGTTAAATAAGATCAACAGGCAAAGAATGGTAAAACCACCCGCCCGCGCCACACGGAATATCTTTATGACTGAAAAATGCTTTGCCAATGGAAATATACTCCCCAATATCTACCACTCTTTATCCATTCAACTTAGATTTCTGATAATTTTTTATCGGTACATTCTGTGGAAACTTTTGTCATTGTACCTTAACACTTTCCACGTCTTTCTTCAATTTCCTTTAAAATCAGGGAATAATCCAAGAAAAGTATAAAGTGCCAGAACTTATGATCTGGCAATACACTCATATCAAGGCCTTCAGAAATATCACAAATATAGCACTATTAAGCACTCCACGTGCCTTGAGGATACAAAAAAGATGCCGCATCAATTTGGTATTCCCTTGGCGGCGATCAACCCTGTTAATTCGCAGCATCCAATGCCGTTAAGGCCATCCAATAGCCTTGCCAGATTGCAAGAACTTGTTTACCTATATTGTTATAGTCTAAGTTAATAGACATTAAATCATCGATCATCACCGCAAGTTCTTTTTCAAT
>LOEZ01000040.1 GCA_001516055.1 Gracilibacter sp. BRH_c7a | reverse complement strand
CAGTTCTTCGTCTCCAGCTCGGATAACCCCCAGGGCTTCCATTGCGTGCACCGATTGTCTTACGCCGATTGCCAGCCCCAGACATTCATGACCGTGAAACTCGGCGCAGGTCTTCCATTTTGATTTTAGTTCACTCATGTGTATTTCCATCTTCTTTCCAACTATGATTTGTTTGAAAGTCTCTTATGACTTTTCTTCAACACAGTAAAGTACTTATTGCTTTTAAGATAGCAAAGCCAGTCTATCCCTACAATCCTAGGTAGGGGGATTAATTCCAAATATTAGATAATATATTTTAGATTTTTTTTAGAATTTGATTATAACAGGTTTAATATTGCAGGTTAAAATGACATCATCAATCAAAACAGGAGGTTGTTCAAATGAATAAGATTAAACTGATGTACGACATCGCTAAAACCATGAAGGAAAAGGAACTTTTCAACGGTTCTCTCCAGGTTGAGTGTGTAAAGGACCTTTCTACTGTATTCCAGATGAACAATGAATTTTCCAAGGACTTAAGCACTGGTCTTACTAAAGCCAACATCAAGACGAAACTGGACTACGAAGGTAAAAGCTTCAAACATGAAAGCAGCACAGAATTTACTCATCCTTGGAATTCTCATCCTCACGGTCACCGCAATAAGGGAAAACATCCTCATTTCTACCATTTCCGTCATTGCGGAAATGGACAATGCGGACATGGCCACAGCGGTCTGAAGGGAATTTTTTCCGGCCTTACTTTTGCATTTGATCTTCTGAACAGAACCGAGATTACAGAACAACCGGACAATACTATCCTAATGACCTTAGAAATGGATCAGTTGCCTAAAGAATTACAAAAAATGCTTACACACAAATTTAAGGAAGAATACGGTGAGGAGCAGGAACAAGAGGGCACATATCGCACACATCATCATGGACACTCTCTAATGAAAGAATTGCATGCGCTTGAAAATCCCAGTCTTAAGCTAATTTCTCGAATCAATAAAAACAATGAGATAGAGTCAATCGATGTCACCTTAAGTGGGAAGCAGATTGATGATCAACAAGAGATTCACGTTCTCAACCTTAATGCCAAGATTACCTTCCTCTATAACTAAACGGTATATGGTTATGAATAACGTTGCCAGTATGCCACCACCAAGCTATAACATCGCTTGACAAAATAATATAATGAAACAGTCATGGCATCCATAATCAGGGTTGTCCATGACTATTTCATTCTCTCCCGTTACGTTTTAACTCCCCCGCTTTTGAGTTATAATGAAGTAAAAAGGTTGCAGGAGAATCATGGATAGATATAAAAAATGCGACTCGGCTAAACATAAGTATGAATCATCTCATAAATTTTTTTACTCGTATAAGCACCAGATGCGTCATTACCGGCACCGGGACTTTGATTTATCTCACAAATCTCTTAAATTTCTACGCCCTGTTTTTATTTTGGTTATTATCTTACTAATCTATCTCATGTTTCAATTCCCAGCAAATAAGGTCTTCATGATTCTATTCGGCCTATTTATCGTTAACCAAGTCGTCCATTTGATCTGGCTAACGCACTTGGAAAAAAGGATTTTTAAGCCTATTACTCAACTTCAGGATGGCGTTAAAGAAATCGCCAACGGCAATTACAGTGTGAACTTAGACAATACCACGTCCAACGAAATCGGATTCTTAATAGATTCTTTCAATGATATGGCCGGGAAATTACATGAAAATGAAACTCTCAAGCAAGAGTATGAAGAAAACAGGAAAACACTGATTGCTAATATCTCACACGATTTAAAGACTCCAATCGCTGCTATTCAAGGTTATATCGAGGCTATTCAAGACGGTGTAGTTACTTCTCCTGAGAAAATGAATCAATACTTACAGATCATTAGTAAGAACACTGTCTATATCAACCGTCTGATTGATGATCTCTTCTTATTTTCCAAGCTAGATATGCACCAGCTGGAATTTCAGATGGAAAGTCTACCGATTAGAGCTTTCATGGCTGATCTCATGACAGAATTCAACTTTGAGCTTCAAGAAAAAGGCCTAAGCTTTCAATACTCCGATGAAACCGAAGAGGACTATCGCGTGTTCCTTGACAGGAAAAGGATTCATCAGGCAATCCGCAATATTATTGGCAATGCTGTCAAATACAGTTCGCCTGCAAGCCTCCGACTGGAAACCAGGCTATATAAGAAAGAAGAATTTATCTGCTTGGATATCCGTGATAACGGCCCGGGTATTCAGGCAGATAAACTCCATAAAATTTTTGACCGTTTCTACCGCATCGATAGTGAAAGAACGAAAGACTTAATGAGTACAGGTCTGGGTCTCTCCATTGCTAAAGAACTTATCAATGCTCATAGTGGCAAAATACTGGTAGAAAGTGTTGTTGATGAAGGTTCCTGTTTCACTCTGGCACTTCCCATACACACGGAGGAAAGGAGCTGCCCATGAAGCACATTCTAATAATCGAAGATGATCTACATATCGCAGAATTGGAAAGAGATTACCTACAGTTAAATGGTTATAAAGTGGATATCTCTCGTGACGGGGAGAAAGGGTTGCAAAAGGCATTAACTGGTATTTACGACGTTATTATCGTGGACTTGATGCTTCCAGGTAAAGACGGTTTCGAAATCGTCGAAGAAATCCGCAGGAATTATGAAATCCCGATACTCATCGTTTCAGCCAAAAGCGAAGATATCGATAAGATTAGAGGGTTAGGGTTCGGTGCAGACGATTATCTGACTAAGCCTTTTAGCTCTGCTGAACTAGTTGCCCGGGTGAAGTCTCACATTCACAGATATGAGCGCTTAGTGGGTCGAAAGACATCAGGCGATTTGATCAGCCATAAAGGCTTGGAAATTATTACTTCTTCTCATAAGGTGTCTGTGAATGGTAAAGAGATTATATTGACGACTAAAGAATATGAGATTCTGTTATTTCTTGCTTCCAATCCGAATATTGTGTTCAGCAAAGAACAGCTTTTTGACAGGGTATGGGGCGAAAACTTTTTTGGAGATCTGGCTACTATTGCTGTTCATATCCAGAAAATACGCAAGAAGATTGAAAAGGACCCTGCCAATCCACAATACATCGAGACTTTGTGGGGAACGGGTTATAGGTTTAATAGTTAATATGTAGATAAATCACTGTTTTGATATTTATTTGCACTTAGCCATAGGTAATCAGGTGCTATTTGGCCAATCAAATTTCTTACTTTTATTTTCGCAGAGCGAAAATCCTCGTACTTTATCTCAGAGGTGCTTATGTCCCTATAATAATTCCACCCTTTTATCTTTGCGAGTTTAAGTAAAGAATGCCCAATATATCCAAGAACATCTTTTAATGGATATCCGAGAAAGATACCTACTTCATGTGGTAAATCATTTTCTAAAAACTTGTTTGCCAAATGCTCCAGATAACAATTTAGGTTATAATCTTCTGGATAGCCACATTTTTTAGCCAATCTACCATACATTTCAGTTGTTGCAGTTCTCTGGTATTTTCCTGCAGAGTAGACTTCACTGGGCTTCACCTCTATTCTCATGATGTCCATCTTTTCAAATGATGTATTAATTGCATTCCCAGTTAAAAAGCAATCGAAAAATATTTTAGACGTCTTTGATTAGAGTACTATGGATATGAGACCAAGCCCTACGGGCAAATACTGTTCTTATCCCTTTTTCTCTGGTTTGTTCCTTAACTTTCCAGGCAAGATCATGATTGATGTAATCGATGAGAACCAGTACAACATCAGTCTTTTGGGGAATAATTAGTGATCTCCGATTACGTCCTGGATTATGTTCAATTTTATCAAAACCCATACCACTCAATTTCTGAGTAATATTTCCTAAGTAGTCTCCTCCAATTACCAATATTGACATGGTAACCCGCCCTTTCTTTATGCTTATGATTTACAAATCTATTTTTACAAACATAATATATTCATTCTTACGTCTATAATGATAATAAATATCAATCATATTGTTTAATTATAGCCCTTCATTTTTAAGGGCTTATACATTTTTAGTTGACGGAGAGAGCAGCACCGCCCTCTCCAAATGAGCTGTCGTTTACTCGCTTTTTGTCGAGCAGTCTCCTTGACAAGAGCAACCACTGCAGGACCCTTCTTTGACTGATTTCTTCATTTTGTATGCAATGAAAGTGACCGCTACGATTCCAATAATGACAAGAATAGTTTGTTCCATATTACCTACTCCTTCCTATCGTGATTAACTTACCCTAGACCAAGCAACGTTCCTCCCTGGTAAACGATGAAGGCTACTATCCATCCTAAGGCAAGGGTGTATCCAATAGTAAATCCTGTCCATTTCCAAGAGTTTGTTTCTCTCTTTATAGCTCCAATCGTCGCGACACAAGGTACATAAAGCAGGGTAAGCACCATGAATGAATAAGCTGCTAACGGTGTCCACATCTGAGTAATGGTTACGGCCAGGCCTTCTTCGCCTACCCCATAAATAACACCTAACGTACCGACGATAACTTCCTTAGCTAAGAGACCAAAGATTAGAGCTGCTGAAGCTTCCCAACTGCCAAAGCCCAAAGGAGCAAAGACAGGAGAAATAGCACTGCCAAACATTCCGATAAAACTATCCTGGCTCGCATATTCAACTCCCCAAGGCAGCGTAGCCAGAACCCAGATGAGGACGACAACTGCAAAGATAATTGTACCAGCTTTCCTAACAAATGAGCTTCCCTTTTCCCACATATGAATTAACATACCTTTTAAGGTAGGAACCCTATAAGGAGGAAGTTCCATTACAAAAGGAGCGGCTTCACCCGGGAATAGGAATTTTTTAAATATTTTGGCCATGATAATTGCCATTACTATACCGAGAATATATAAAGAAAAGATTACTGTACCTGCATTGTCCGGAAACAAAGCCCCGGCAAAAAGGACATAAACAGGGAGCCGAGCAGCACAAGACATAAATGGGTTGACCAAAATTGTTACCATTCTGTCCTTTTTGTTTTCCAAAGTACGGGTGGCCATTATAGCAGGTACATTACAACCAAACCCGATGAGGAGTGGAATAAAAGACTTCCCATGTAAGCCCAAGGAACGCATGAATTTATCCACGATATAAGCGACTCTGGACATGTAGCCGCTGTCTTCGAGGAGAGATATAGCGAAAAACAAGGTAAAGATGGGCGGAATGAATACAAAGATCGAACCAAGCCCGCCGATAATTCCGTCGACTATAAGGGAAGCAAGTAATTCATTACTAATCATTGCCCCTACAATTCCGCCAAACCATTCAAAGAGCATCTCCACATATCCAATGAGGGGATCGCCAATGACAAAGGTAAACTTAAAGATAGCCCACATGGTGAGAAGAAAAATGGGGATACCTAAAGTCTTGTTCAATACAACATTATCAATCTTATCGGATAGTGAAACACTGGCTTGAACATCTTTTTTTTGCTTGACTGTTTGTTTGACTACTCCTTCAATCAATCCATATCTTTTTTCAATGATTATAGTTTGGATATCTTCAGCAAAGACCTGATTTAGATGTTGGACAGCCTTCTCCCTAAGGGTAAAGATTGTCTGTATATTGGGGTATTTTTGGATATCATTAAGAATAACGTCTTCACCTTCGAGTATTTTAACTGCCAGCCAACGCGGATAATATCTCTGTGCAAGCTCACCATGTTCTGTAATCGCCTTTTGTAAAACGAGTATTTCATCCTCTATTTCCTGTCCATAATCCACAGTAAGCGGTTCGCGACTTTGACCCAAGGCTTGAATCGAACTTGATATAAGTTTCTCTATTCCTTGATTCTTAGTTCCAATCGTTTTGATTACTGGAACATTCAATATTTTGGCTAAAGTATTTTCATCAATCTCTATACCTTTTGCTTCAGCTTCATCCAACATATTTAAAGCCAAGACAATATTGGTATTCATCTCAAGCAGTTGAACCGTCAGATAAAGATTACGTCTAATATTGGCACTGTCGATAATATCAAGCACAACATCAGGATTCTCGAACAAAATATAATTGCGAGCAATGAGTTCATCTTCAGAGTAAGCACCGAGGCTATATGTTCCAGGTAGGTCTATTACGTGTACCTTAGAATCAGCTAAAAGCCTACCTTCTTTTTTCTCAACAGTAACTCCAGGCCAATTACCTACATGTTGTCTGGAACCTGTTAAAGCATTGAAAATAGTAGTCTTTCCTGCGTTGGGGTTTCCAATGAGAGCGATTGTCTGAGCATTAACTTGATCTGTGCTGATTTCTTTGGTTTCTTTGGTAACAGACATTCTTTGTCTCCTCCTTTATTGTATTCGGCCCTAACTTTATTTGTTAGGATATCCTAACTTTTATTTCTGAGTAATCTCTACTTTATGATTTCTCTTAGTTGATTTCGATAAGAATAGCAGCAGCTTCGTTCTTGCGCAAGGTCAGATTATACCCTTTTACGGTTATCTCAATAGGATCACCCATTGGGGCTACTCTTTTGACCTGAATATCATCGCCTGAAGTAACTCCCATTTCCATAAGCCGACGACGCAACTCCCCTGTAGCTTCAACTCGTTTAATTGTACCTTTAGTACCTGGGGCAAGGTTACTTAAAGAATTTGTTGATAGCAAAATTTTCACCTCCTCAATATCAATATCGTTATCTAAATAATTCTTGCTTTCCAGTAATTGGATTAAGGCCAGCATGGTTTCCACGCTTACAACATGTTCTATTAGACAGGCATCTTTTTCTGCTGTATCCGCAGTAACATTCAAGACATCTCTAAGAAATTTAGAGATTAAGAGATGCTTATATTTAAGTTTAGCAGCCTCTCTCTCCCCGTTTCTAGTCAGGGTAATCGGTCCGTATCTTTCTTTTTGAACAAGATTCTTCGCATGTAAAAGCTCAATTGCTTCGGTCACACTGGATTTGGCAACATTAAGTTTCCTTGCTATATCGGTAATTCTAACCTTGGAATCATGTTTGGATAAATCATGAATTACTTCCAGATAGTCCTGGATTGCTGGAGTTAAAGAATATGTCATATATAAACCTCCCTGCTTCTAATATTGTTAGTTTAACCTAACTTATTAGAAAAATAAACTCAGGTAGTTTTCTCAGCCATAATCTTCTGAGCCATTCCCCTACCAATTGCAACTCGACTGTCCATAACGGCAACAACCATTGGACCGGTTCCATCATTACGCAAAACATCAAGTATAGATCCTGATACAAATCCCATCTCTGCCAATTTGGTATTTATTCCCTTTCCACCTATTATATCCTTGATCTTTGCTTGACTCCCTGGTTCCAGGAAACTAAGAGGTTGTACCTTCATCTCTATTTTCACCCCCAGATCTTAAATGATAATAATTATCATTATCTACCTATTATTAAGATATTCCTTATGTTCCTAAATGTCAATAGCTTTTATATTTTTCATTAAAATTATAGCCTGTTTTGCGATTACACTATATAACTTGGCTTTCAGATTACAATAAAATTCTCTTCCCAGTCCAGATCCCATCAATCTTCTTGCCTAAGACCTCTTGCAATACTCCCAAGGCCTCTGTCCCGGTACAGTGCCCGGTATAGATTTGGTCAATATTATGTTTCTGAAGAGCTCGAGCAATATCTTTGACCGTCTCTTCTTCCTCTCTCATCCTCCCTGTGGTGGTATTCATGAGGTGGAAGCCGCCGATTAGAGATTGAATCTTTTTACCCGGAAATTCCTTCTCTACGGACATCACCATGTTTATAATGCCGTTATGCGAACAACCGGTGAAAACATGCAAGACGTCTATCTCTTTAATCACCATGATGATTTCATGTTCGTAACTATCCTCTACAAGAATCCCCTCTTCCTTCTTTAGAAGGATGGCACTGGGCTTAAATGTAGAATGTTCAGTATTCCTCAATAAGGTAATCCCGGAGGAAATCTCAGTCTTCTCTTTAATGTAATGTATCCTTTCACGATAGGTTTGGAGAACTGCATGATTTATACCGATATACTCCAGTTCCTTTCCCTCTCTTTGGATAAAGTATTCTCCCTGAGCGTAAGTATTTAAATACACTTGAGCCTTGGTGTTGATCTTTAGAAATTCTTCCAGACCGCCTCCGTGATCACCGTGAGCGTGGGAAATAACCAGGATGTCTACTTTACTTAGATCGATTCCCAGTGTCTGAGCATTCTCTAGAAAAGAAGCATCTGGCCCGACATCGAAGAGTAGCCTCTTGTCTTTAATCTCAATGTATAGACTTAGCCCGTGTTTGGCTATAAGTGACGAGTCCAGTTCCAGGGTATTCTCCAATAGAGTGATTATTTTCATCTGTTTATCTTCCTTTCCCGAAATTATTTCTCTCTTGTGCTGTTTTTAATTACTATGCATTCAAGTAAAGTAATATTTTAAATTACTTCCACTTCCTTATTATAGATGAACCATGCCTAATTCTCTAGATTTTGTTTGGAAATTATTTCTATTCATATATATACTTACACGAGTTAAAGTGGCAGATCACTTTCATTAAATATTCTTATCGTAATGACAGTAAGAAGAATCGATCCTGCTGTCAGCCCAATAATAGCTCTGGAAGGGTCAAACGTGCCTTCCAAGACTTCTTGAGGCTTGAAAAATCTAAAAATAGAGAACTTCCCAACCCAAGCTGATCTCTTGCTGAGCCCACCTATCACATCTAAGGCATAGAATCCAAATGTTAAACCATAGGCATAAGCCGAAGCTTTCTCTCCATCCTTAGCCCAAGCGGCGAATAAAAAACTATAACTGCTGATTAGAGAAAAGAAGGCTAAGGCGAGGGTACCCAGACTAATATAGCGAGAGTATCTAATTCTGATTCTGAACCAAAATGTACCTACACATAACCCTAGGACGGTAGCTGCTATCAGAGTAGCGTTACAACTGAGTAGTACGGCTGTTTGTGTGGTGAGAATATTCGTCCTTGATACAGGTGTGGATAGAGGAAAGACTAAAGATCCTTCATCAATTGGCTTGGAAAGCAAAGTATTGGCTGTATTTATTCCATATAAAGCTATAATAACAGACCAAATTCGAGCCAGAAACTGTGCCGATATAAATGCCTCGAAGGTATCTGCCCTAGCCTTTGGAGAAACTCCGAAAACTGTTTTGACTGTCGAAGGGATAGAATCTACAATATCGGTCACCGCCGAGTTCTTCGATATCAATGGATAAACCCAGGTTAAGAGTCCTTCATAAAGCACTATACCCGTAGAGAATTTGAGTAACTTGGGCCGCTGTTGTCTGAACATAGCACCAAAAAATGCTCGATTCAAGATGTTTCTCTCCCTTCCTTAGCGATAGTATTGGATAAAAGCCTCTTCTAATTCCAGAAAACGCTGACGAAACTTTTTGACCTTAATCCCTGAAAGTACTTGCCAAAGGGAATCAAAGTTACCAGTAATTTTGATTATAAAGCTTAGCCCTTTATCCCTGTACACTTCCAATCCACATTGATGCAAATATTCAGCATATTCTTCATTTTCGACTTCGACTTCAAAGGTATGGCATTCCATCTGCTTAATCCGATTAATATCTTGAACTGTAAGCAATTGCCCTTCCCTGATGATTCCCACTTGTTCACATGTTCGTTCAATCTCTTGAAACTGATGCGAAGACATGAAAATTGTCTTCCCTTTCTTTTTTTCTTCCAAAATTAAGTCTATAAATACTTGCTGCATCAAAGGATCAAGCCCTGATGTCGGTTCATCCATAATCAAAACCTCGAAATCCAGCATAAGAGCAGAAATAATACCTAATTTCTGTTTCATCCCCTTAGACATTTTACGGATCGATTGTTTCGTATCCAAATCCAGGTGTTCAGCCAATTGCTTACAATTGTTTTGAATCTCAAACTTCCCGCCATGCATTCGCCTCATTAGTTCCAGGAATTCCGAACCTAAGAAATAATCCGGGAAATGGAGTTCCCCCGGAAGATACCCAACAACGTGCTTAACCTCTGTTCTGTTCTGCCAGCAGTCCAGATCTTTGATCCTTGCTCCCCCGTTATCCGGCTGTAAGAGTCCCATCAGGACGCGAATAGTCGTAGTCTTTCCGGCCCCGTTGGGTCCCAGGAAGCCAAAGGCTCCCCCGTAAGGGATTTGTAGGTTAATATCCCTGATTCCTTTGCCACTTGGATATTGTTTTGTGAGGTGCTCAAGTCTAATCATAACTTCACCGTTTTTCTAATCGTGCAGAAGCTTATATTTTTCCAGAGCTCTTAGAGCTGTTAAGGCACTGGTAATAGGTTCTTCGTAGTTCCAGCCTTTGGCATAGATTCCTTGGTAGCATGGATCAAAAGACCCATCGGGTTGTTGCCACTTTAGAATTCTCTTTATTCCTTTGGATATGATATCCTCAGGGACTTTTTCTTCCCCTTTGTAATCAATTAATCCCGGTAGTACCAATGCTGTTTCAATCAGAGAAGAGCCCCAACTCCCATCAGAATTTTGTCTTGATAATAAAAACTTTACGGCCTTCTTTTGAGCATTACTTATTTTTTTAGCCAGAAGCCGATCCTGTTGTCCAAATTTCAAGTTACTGAAAAGTTCAAGAGTTTGGGCAGTACCGAAAATTTCTCCTTCAAACCAAACTCCCGGAAATTCTCCGGTCAGAAGCTGTCTTTCCAAAAGCCACTCCACCCCTTTTTTGATTGCCAATTGTCTGCTCTTAGTCGGTTGTGCTTGTAATGCGGCTAAGACATGTACCGTCACATCCGGACTCTTAATATACACCGGGAAAGTGCTTATAATATTGGGTGGGACTCCATCGAAGGATGGAAACGTTCCCCAGCTACCGTCTGGATTCTGTAAGCATAAGAGTAGATCAACAGTTGGATTGATATCTATTTCCGGAAAGCGTTGTAACCCCATCAAGGCTATGGATGTATCATCGAGATCAGGATGAGTGAATGGCGGCGTAGTTCCATAGCTACCGTCGGAGTTTCGAGCCGCCTTCAGCCACTGAGCTGCTTGTTTAAGCCATTCATCCTCTTCCAGAGTTGTGGGGAATTCTTTCAAGACTGTGATAGCCCACCCTATAGACCAGATATGAAGTTGATCAAATGCCGCCCAAGCTCCATTTTTATATTGTTTGCTTACCAACCAACGACCTGCTTTTATTGTACGTTCACTTTCTTTCTGGGCTCGAATCAACGCAATAATTGCCAGACTTGTTGTAACAATATCTTCCGACCATGAACCATCAGAGATTTGAGTCTTACTCAGATACTCAACCGCCTCTGCAACTCCATCTTGGTTCATATCCTTGGCCGCCAATAGTGATGCTGCTACAACAACTGGACGTCCATAAGTTGGGAGCTTCTGAAGGACTTTCTCATTTAAGACTTTGGGAAGATGAATTTCATCTGGTTCAGGTCCTTCTAAGCCGGGTATAGCTTGTTCTCCAAGACATAAAACCATTTTTGACAGATCCTCAGCTTGACTGAGTAAAAATAATTTATTGATTATACCTGGTTGACTTCCAATAAGAACAGTTTCTATTAAACGGGTTACTTCCGTGTCTATATCTCCACCCGGGAACCTGCCCCAGCCTTTGAGTTGGCGTTGTTGCCGCAGCCATTGTGCACCTAATTGTATCTGTTCTTCAAACTGGCCGCCAAGACCTATAAGAGCTAGAGTTGCTAAAGCCGCTGCTCCAGGGCTGGGAGATATACTATGGGCTGTATCCACACGTCCACTGAGTATTTGTTCTCCTCCCTCAAGTACATATTCCCTTGCCTTACGGATAGCTACATTAGCTTTATCTTTATTTTTCAATCACAACCACCTCATCCAGAATTTTCCTAATAATTGATTTTATGTTCTGGAATGAGAAAAGGTACCTGAGGAGTGCTAAGGAAAAATGCATTCTGCAAAATCTAACTCTTTTTGTTATAATAGATTAGTAGAAACTATGTGAAATATATCATAAGTCTTCGGGGGTAAGGAGAATGGATCAAAAAAAAAGTCCAGAATATGATGTCATAATCATCGGTGCAGGAGTAATCGGCAGTGCAATAGCCAGGGAAATCTCAAGATATGAACTGAAAATCGGGGTGCTGGAAAAAGAATTAGATGTCTGTTCCGAAACCAGCGGCAGAAACTCAGGGGTCCTGCATGCCGGATTTAACAATGAACCTGGCTCTCTTATGGCCAAATACTGTGTAGAGGGATGTCTAGGTTTTGATAAGGTAGCCGAAGAACTAGATATACCTTTCTCCAGAACCGGAAAAATCGTTGTAGGATTTGATGCAGAAGATAAAGACAAATTGATACGGTTAAAAGAACAAGGCGACCAAAATGGTGTTCCTGGTCTAGAAATCATCGGCAAAGAACGTATAAAAGAATTAGCTCCGTATGTCGATGGTGAGTTTGCGATGTATTCTCCCGCAACAGGAGTACTTAATCCTTTTATCTATACAATAGCCTTAGCAGAGAATGCCCATCATAACGGGGTAGATTTCTTTTTTAATAATGAAGTGATTGCTATCAAGCATCTGGAAAATACCAGTAAAAATGAAATCAATTCAGAGAAAAGCTATGAAATAAAAACAACCCAGGGCTGCTATGCAACCAAATGGGTCATTAATTGTGCAGGTCTAAATGCCGATAAAATTGCCCGTATGTTGGGAATCAATGATTACACCATCTACCCCTGCCGCGGTGAATATTTTATTCTCGATAAAAAGGCGGGTGAATTTTTAAAACTTCCTGCCTATCCCGTTCCTAACACTAAAGAAGGTGGACTCGGGATTCATCTGACCCCTACCATCGATGGCAATATCCTTATTGGACCCAGTACTGAATATATAGAAGAGCGAGACAATTATTCTTCTACCCAAGAGATTATGGATCTCCTCATTAAGGATGGCGGAAGAATCTTCCCTTATTTAAAAAGAGAGTTCTTCATTCGTAATTTCGCCGGAATCAGACCAAAACTTGTTAACAAAGACGTGGGTGGCTATGCTGATTTCGTGATTGAGGCAAGAGAAGAAGCCCCCCATACAATTCTCTTAATCGGGATGGAGTCGCCTGGATTGACCAGTGCTGTTCCCATCGCTAGAAGAGTGATAGAAATGATGAGTGAGAAGGAATATCTTATAGAGAAGGTTAATTACGACCCCTACAGAAAAGGAATTTTATGCTTTAATGAACAGCCGCTAGAAAAGAAAAGAAAGCTCATCCAACAGAATTCTAACTATGGTGAGATTATCTGTAGATGTGAAACCATAACGAAAGCAGAGATTTTAGAAGCCATTCACAATCCCCTCGGAGTCGAAACGGTGATTGGAATCAAGAACAGAACTCGGGCAATGATGGGCCGCTGCCAAGGGGGCTATTGCGAAACCAGAATCTCAGAGATTCTTATGCAAGAGAAAGACAAACCAGAAAATGAAGTAATCTATGCCCGCCAAGGAGGAAAAATGTTTGTAGGAAAGGTTAGAGACTAATGGTTATTAATAAGGATGTTATTATTGTAGGCGGAGGTCCTGCCGGACTGGCTACGGCCGCAAGACTAAAAGAGTTAGGTATACACGACATCTTAATTCTGGAGAGAGAAAAACTGGCTGGTGGAATTCTTAGACAGTGTATCCATGACGGTTTTGGTCTTACCCGTTTCAAGGAAGCCTTAAGCGGCCCAGAGTATGCGGCCAGGTTTATAGACCAAGTGAATAAGATGGGTATCGATTATCTTACAGATACTACAGTTCTAGAAATAGACAGCACTAAGCATGTGATAGCCGTTACCAAGAACGAACTCCTGGAATATCAGGCCAAGGCAATCATTATGACAACAGGATGCAGGGAAAGAACCCGAGGAGCTATCAGTATTCCTGGCACAAGACCTGCCGGTATATATACAGCAGGTGTCGCCCAAGCCTATGTAAATCTTAAAAACATAATGATCGGTAAAAAAGTCGTGATTCTGGGCTCTGGTGATATCGGACTTATCATGGCTAGAAGGATGACTTTAGAGGGTGCCCAAGTCCTAGCAGTTTTGGAGATTTTGCCTTATGCCAGCGGATTACCGCGTAATATTGAACAGTGTTTAAACGATTACGATATTCCTCTCTTATTAAGCCATACCGTAACCAATATTAAGGGCAAAGAGCGGCTGAAAAGAATTACTGTTAATAAAGTTGATGAGAACCTGAAACCTATCCCCGGTACCGAAATAGAGTATGACTGTGACACTCTGATATTATCGGTAGGACTTATCCCTGAAAATGAGCTGTCTTTGTTAGCGGGTGTAGAATTGGATAGTCGTACGCGGGGGCCAATTGTGGATGAGAATTACCAGACCAATATTAAGGGAATCTTTGTGGCCGGTAACGCCCTTCATGTTCATGATTTAGTTGATTTTGTATCCATAGAGGCAGAAAATTTAGCTGAAGCTGCTCTAACTTATATCCAAAAAGGTTCTATACCTGAATGTTCTGTCTTGGTGGAAACGGACGAAAGCGTAGGTTATACAGTTCCGCAGAAAATCAGCTGCGAAAAAGATATTACCCTATCTATGCGGGTGAAAAAACCTTTAAAAAATTGTGCTCTTCAAATTATTCAAGGTGATGACGTTATTAAGACCAAGAAGATGCGTAAGGCTCTTCCCGCCGAGATGATCCAAATAGGTCTAAAAAAAGAAGAGCTGCGCTCTTCAGAAAATATAAAGGTAGTTGTGAGACATGATTAGAGAATTTATCTGTGTGTTATGTCCAAATGGTTGTGAAATAAGCGTTGAACTAGATGAAAATAACTCTATCCTCGAGCTTGAAGGTGCTACATGTCAACGCGGTGGTGAGTATGTCCAGCAGGAACTTTTTGCTCCACAGAGAAACATCGCCACATCCATTAAAGTGATAAGAGGAAATATGCCTTTAGTAAGTGTAAGACTGACTGATGCTATTCCCAAAGAAAGAATTTTTGATGTGATGGATGAGATTAAAAAAGTAAAGTTGGAGGCCCCTGTCAACCTCGGCCAAGTAATTATTAAAGATGTTTTGGGGTTAAATCGAGATGTCATTGCCACCAAACAAGTCCTACGCAAATAATTCTATCTGATTAGCATCTGTGTTTAATCCTTCTTCTATCAATATGTCTATGAAGAACTCGACTATTTTCGGGTCGAACTGGGTACCGGCACATCTTTTTAATTCTTTCACGGCTTCCAGTTTGCTTAGGGCCTTACGGTAGGGCCTTTCCGTAATCATGGCATCAAAGGAGTCAACTACAGCTAAAATTCGGCACTCTATAGGAATCTCTTCCTTTTTAAGTCCCAGCGGATATCCCTTTCCATCCCATCTTTCGTGGTGTTTCATGATGAGCTCTGTAATATCAACCAAATTAGGAGAGATTGAAGCTATACGCGAACCTTTTTCAGGATGTAATCTTACCACGTTCCATTCTTCTTCATTAAGGGGCACCGGTTTGGTAAGGATGCTGTCGGGGATAGTTACATTACCAAGATCATGTACCTGAGCGAGCAGAGCCAAAGCCTTAAGTGTTCCCGAAGGCAGCTTGCTGGTTTGGGATACTCTGGCAAATAGCTTGAACAACCTTTCTGCATAGCCTTGAGACACATAATCCCTTTTCTCTAAGGAGGCCATGAAAGAACTAATGATTTGGCTTTGGCTGTTCTTTTTCTGGAAAAATTTATTGTTATACATATTTTCATCTGCTTTTTTAAGAACCTCTTCCAGATTCTCTCCTGGTTTATCCGCAGTTTCTAAACCCAGAGATATACTTAACGGAAGAATCAGGTTTTCTTCATTATATTGCTTGATATTCTCTCGTATTCGGCCAACAATCTTTTGGGCTGCTTCACTGTCTGTCCTAGGAAGGAAGATAATAAATTCATCTCCACCTACTCGAGCAAGGATATCTGAGTCCCTAAGAGATTGGGTAAGTATATCAGCCAGATTCTTCAGTAGCTCATCCCCCATGTTATGGCCAAGGGTATCATTAATTATTTTCAATCCATCTGCGTCAAGAGATATAACAGAGACTGGATAGTCGTCATCACTAAAATCCAAACGTTCAAGTTCTCGCTCGTAATATGTTCGGTTATACAGCCCTGTAACAGGGTCATGGAAACTCAGATAATTTAATCTCTCTTCTGTATTCTTACGATCCGTTATATCTAAAGCAACTATACCAACGAGATCGGTTTCCTCTTCTTCATTGGCTATGGGAAAGAACCAGCTATCATAGTGACGTTGGTCGGAATTATAGAGGTTAATACTATCAGAGAAACTTTGTGGTTCCTTCTTATCGCTGGCCATTTTTAATCTGCCCATTACCTCCTCAACTACTGTGAGAGGGAATACTTCAGAAATATTTAAACCTTCTAGAACTTCAGGCGAAGATCCAAAAATATCTGTTCCTGATTTAGATATGCGCACTATTTTACCATCTTTATCTAAGATACTAACAGGGTTAGGGCTGTGTTGCCAGAATGAATCTAGGATATTTAATGTCTGTTGAACCTCGGTGACATTTGTCATTACTCCCAGGACTATTTCTTCTTCCTCTTGTATTAGCCTAGTAGAACTTCTAACATGATAGACTTTACCGAATTTATTCAGAATACGAAAGACAACAGATTCATCATTGCCCATTACACTGCTATCAAATACCTTTTGAACATCGTCTAAATCTTGCGGATAGATATATCCAGCAAAGTTTGTCCCTATCATTTCTTCAGGCTCATATCCCAAAAGCTCCCTTATGGCAGGGCTTATATATGTAATGTTTCCTTGCTTATCAAGGTTAAAGATAACATCATTAATTTTCTCTACCAGGACACGGTGTTTGCTCTCACTCTTTTTGAGAGCTGCTTCTACTTGTACTCTTTTTAAAAGCTGTCCTATCTGAGCCGCGTATAATTCTATTAAAACTTCGTTTCTTAGCTCATTTTGTTCACCCATAATAATAATTAAAGTTCCTAATATGTTTTCTTTATGTGCAATCTCAGTTAAACATATCTGCCCTAAACCAAATGTTTGCTTCAGATTTTCCGCTTCGTCATACGAAATAATGTCCTTCGGGAGATCACTTACCCTCGGAAATATAACCATTCTCTTTTTTCTCAGGTCATTATACACATTACTATTGACATTCCACTGTTTTCCTAGAATTGAGCATCCCAAAATCTCTTGACCAGCTTTGGCTATGTCATTGTATTCTCCAGATATAGCAACCGTTGTAGAATAGTCTTTATTGGGACTATATTCATTAAACAAAACAACCTTAGCCCCAGAGATAAGTAAAAGATCTTCTGTAAAGATATGATAATCCAAATCGCAAATAGATTGCTCTGTCATTTCATCAGCAATCCTAGCCATTTTCTGGATAATCATATTTTTTTCTTTTTCTTTCAAATATTCTGAGATATAGATACCAATAGTCTTAGCGGCTATTCGCACAATAGGTTTTAAAACTTGGGGATCACCTGCCATCCCTAAGCTTCCTACTCTTTGGCCTTGAATAATAATCACATAATTGTAACCAACCCTGGTATCCGTCCCCAGTCTAGCGAATGACTCTTCCTGGATTGGTGAGATAACTGCCTCGTCCGTTAACCCAGACATTATAATTTTGGCACCAACATGGTTATTGCCAATTCTTTCTTTCTGAGTAGCTTCTATTATTACTCCTTCATGGTCACAAATAATAATATCGCAGCCTGTTTCTGCCGATATCATTTTTGATACATCATTAAGAACATCTAAATTGTCCCTTAGTACATTGACCATAAGATAAGTACCGATCCTTTATAATTCTATGGTTGAGTGTTTTTACCTCATTATGTACTGTCTATGTTGATAAAGGAAATATTTACAAGTAAACATTCATTGTTTTATTCGACGATTGAAGATAATTACCTGCTAGATAAAATGTTAAATTTTTAACTTTTTTTAAAAATTTATTATTTAATATGAATATAAAAAATCCGCATATCTACAGCCTTTCATAACTTTAGATTTGCGGATTCTCTTTAACATAGGGACTTTAGTAGGATAAGCCCCTATTTTTCTTTATAAAGCAAAATGTATTTTTTCATAACTTGTATCATAAATTGGAATTATAAGGAATTATTTTCCTATAGCGGGGTGTGCCTATGAGAAAACAAGTATGTACAATTATTCTTTGTGTCTTCATGCTGGGAGGTTGTTCTGGTTTATCCGTAAGTAATCACGAGCAAACGTCAACAACTATGGAAGCAAAACCACAACAATTCTTTTTGAATCCCCGCAAAACAATTTTTGATCCTCCTAAGACCACTAACGATGCTGTCTTAAAAGTTCCAGGTCAGACCTCTCCCAAAAATAGAATCTATATTAACGGAGATGAACAAAACGTGAACTCTGATGGTTCTTTTACAGTTATTCTAACGCTCACTGAAGGCCCTAATATCATAACTATCAAAGAAATATCCCCCAATGCTAGACTGCAGAAGAATAAGATAGTAGAATACATTCCTTCCATCCCTGCCCCTGAACTATGGGTAAATATCGAAGACAGATATAGTTATAGTAATATCACATTTGAAGGATATACTGACCCAGGGAACAAGGTTACTATAAATGGTTTCCCTATCTTAGTCAAAGAGGATGGAAGTTTTATGACTGATATTATTCGATATCAAGGTAACCATATTCTGAATATTGTCGCTTCCAATAAAGACGGCAAAAGTACCACAATCCAAAAAAAGATCAGTGTCTTATACCCTCTAAAGCAACCTACTCTTATTGTTACCTTACCAGAAGATCCTGGTTTTCTGACTTCAGATAGAATCGTGATTAATGGTTTTACAGACCCCTATTGTTTAGTTCAAGTATTCAACGATTATTTTAATTCCAATGGTAATGAAAGGCTCAGCCTTATTAGTATCAGCGAGGTTGGTTCCAACGGTATCTTCGCTTGCGAAGTTGCCCTTAATCCCGGCCCCAACAATTTGATAATCCGAACCGTAAATCCTACTGGAGCAGTTAAAGAAGAAACCAGAAAGGTCTACTGCAAAAATAACGAAAACACTTCAAATGCTGTTCCCCGAGGGGATGGGTTTGGTTACAATGCTCCTGCTACAGATATAATGAACCAGAAGTATTTTAGAGAATACGATAAGATAGATGAAGAAGACAATTAAAACTATTTTGGATTTTTTCCCAAAACTGCAACTGATAAAGCAGTTAAAGGTATGGTTAAGATTAATCCTATGCTGCCCGCTAAAGCTCGGACTATTTCCCCAGATATTACTTCCCAATTGATAAATTCATATACAGGTATTTCATTGGCATAGAATAAAAGCAGTAATGGGAGAGAAGCCCCCACATAAGCTAAGATCAATGTATTAGCCATGGTTCCCATGATATCGCGACCGACATTCATTCCTGCCCCCATTAATTCTTTCGGTCCAATATCCGGTTTGATGGTCTGAATCTCACTCAAAGAGGAAGAGATGGACATGCCTACATCCATGACAGCTCCTAGAGCACCGATGATAATTCCTGCAAATAGTAGGCCCTTAAAGTTAAATCCTGTCTCTTGAGGAATAAACAGCAGCATCTGGGCTTCCTGTTGTCCCAAACCAGTAAGTTTACTCAGAGAACCGAATAGCATAGCTATAATACCTGCAGCCAAAACACCGCCTGTAATCCCGATAATGGCGGCAAGAGTCTTTTTGTTCAGTCCACTTACAATAATCAAAGTAATTGCTGTGATACCTGCACATATTCCTACAGTTAGAAGAATAGGGTTATATCCGGCTACAAGTCCCGGAAGTAGTATTTTAATAATAGCAAGTCCGGTGATAGCAAGGGTTACTATAGTTTTCAAACCCTTTATACCGCCAAAAATAGTCAAGGATAGTAGAAATATCAGAGTGAGGTAGAGTAAGTACTTCTGTCTGTAGATCTCAGCTATATTAGCGTTGATAACTTCCCCAGACTCATCCGTTTCCAGATAGATGAGTACTTCATCCCCTTCTTCTATTTCTAATTTATATAACATTCTATCATCAACAACGTGTTGAGAAGGTATTATTTCTCCCTTATGTTCTCCTGAGAGAACTTGAACCATGACTTGGAAATAGGTGATTTCATAGTCTCCATAACTGGGCTCAGGCTCAATACTCTCGTCCTCAGTAATCTCTAAGATTTTACCTCTGACAGTTACCGGTTCCGGAGGTAGTATCTCTTCTTCTCCCTGAGCCAATGAAGGCCAGGGAAAGACGATTAATGTGAATATTAATACGAGTAGAGTGATATATACCCTGAATCTTTTATTGCTTTTGGTCATGTAGATTCTCCTTTAATGAAGTGAGAGTAAATATGTGTTCCTCAATTTTTAATATTACCAAACTCACCTCAATAAAACAAGGATAGCAAGCCAAAAGGCTTGCTATCTAATATAGAAGGAAGGAGTTTCAGGAGACGTTAACAATCAATTCCTTGACTTTTCTTTTGTTTTAAATTTACCTCGATCTTCTCTACAGCATAAACTATCAGGATTATAGCAATAGCATATACAGCAGCTAATACTAAGTCGTTGAGTGCGAAAAAGTCACCAAGCATCATTCGTCCATAATTGAATTTTTCTAGAGTGCCGCCAATACTCCCTTGAACTATGGTAAATCCCAACACCCCAAAGATTCCGCCAAGTATTACAAATCCAGCATCTTTTTTGCCCTCAGCCCAAGCACCAATACTTGTACCTGGACAGTAACCTGATAAAGCAAATCCAACGCCAAAGATAAGTCCACCAATTAAGGTTCCGACAAGGTTAAAATCGATTAACTGTAATCTGATTAAACCCATTGCTCGAAGTGGGAAAAGTCCCAGCGCAGATACTCCTATTGAAAGAAACATAAACTTAGCAATCCGCATATCGATTAACCGTAAAGTTTTTAAAATATTTTTATACTCTAAGGCTCCAACTCTTTGTAAAATGAAGCCAAACATTATTCCAAATACTATAGCAAGAATAGAGTTCATCTCGTTTTCCCTCCTCTATAAAGCAGTAGAGCAGTTGGGATACCGGAAGCAAAGACAGCCATTCCGAAAACAATCCCACTGACCGCCATTTGGCTCATTCCACTGATGACATGACTGCTGGTACATCCTCCGGCAAGTCTAGCTCCAAATAGTAGAAGAAACCCACCAATAAACGCTACTGTGTATCTTAGTTTAGGATTATCTCCGAATCTTTCCACCCACATTGGTGGAATGTTCTCTTTTTCAATCCTGGGTTTACTGGTTCTGTTGGCTACTAAAGCTCCGATAAACAAACCTAGAACAAAGAGCCATTGCCAACCAACGCTTAACGTGGTATCTCCTCCACAAGTTCCTTGGGTCCAAACACTACCTGAAAACCAGTTCGGGAAGAAGAAACTCGTGATATATCCTGTAGTTTGAGCATAAAAAGTTGTTGTCCCTAAAGTGTGTGCTGAAAAAAAGATGATAATATTCAGAACACCCAAGGCAATTGCAGCTTTGACCCACGGCCATTTACCTTCCATCAAAAAGACTCCTTTTCAAATAATTTATCCCACTATAAGTCAATAACACCCACGCTTTTTTAAGCATGTGAAAGATAATATTTAGTTCACCATAATTATAGTTCTATAGAGCATGTAATTATAAGTACAAAAGTCACAAAGAGCAAAAAAGCACCCGAAACTTCGTTTCGGGTGCTTTTTTATCTACATATTAGCTATATTAGATATTATATATCGAGTAAATATTCTCACTCTTTAATTCTCTTAATACTTTTGCAGTCTGCCATTCAATGATTTCTTCATCCACATAGATACAGCTTAGTTCCCCTTCTCTATTTCTAGCATTTATCCAAGGATCTTCCATGCAGGCCATTGTTTCAAGCTGTTCATCAGTTAATTCTCCATGAGCATCATAGATAGCTTTAAGAAACTCTCTCAATTCTACATCGGGAATAATTTCCGAGAGCTTTTTTCCTATCTTGGGAATCGGCTCTTGTTCAAATTCCTGATATTTTGCCTCTAGTTCAAGACATATTGGTCCTTGCTCGCCAGCCATAAAGAGTTGACTCACCAATCTCTCTCCGAAGAAAGTAATATACCAAGCATAGGCATAATAACAAAGCTTCTGTAACTTTGGTCTAGATATAGAATCAAAGGTTAGCATAGCATTGGCAATCTTATAAATCATTATCTCTCCTCCGTTTTTCAAGTCTAAATGAAGAAGTGCTTTGTAATACATATGCCTGCTTTGCTTCATTTATCCAAGAAAATCGAAGGCCTATAAAGAATGGATTATTTATGTATTTCGCTTTATAATTGAAGAGGTTTTTAGTTTATTGTTTTTATATAGGAGGAATGAGCTATAAATGATGAATCTGAAGAAACATTATGCTAACAGGTGGATAATCCTTCTTTTCTTGGCAATCTCTTTCATGTTATATTTTATTTATTATTTATATTCCGGAGAATTAGAGTATATCTTGGATAGTTTTATCCTTAATTTAGCTTTCCTTCCTATATACGTAATCTTCACTACACTCTTGCTAGATAATTTGCTTGCTCTTAGAGAACACAAGATTAATGCACGTAAGAAGAATATGATTATAGGGGTTTTTTATACTGAGATTGGCAAGCAATTACTAACTCAGCTATCGGTCTTCTGTCAGAACGTTCAGGATCTTGACCAACAACTCGTCATTACAGACAAGTGGACGCTCCAATCTTTCCAACTAGCGAAGGAAAGAATCAGAAGTACTAATTTTGAGATAGGTATAACATGCAGCTTTGATGATGTTCATGAATTGCTTCTCAAAAAAAGAGATTTTATGGTTCAGCTTCTACAAAACCCTAATCTCTTGGAGGATGAGTCTTTCACCAATCTGTTGCTAGCTACTTTCCATCTGTCTGAAGAGCTTATAAATAGAACTTCAAGTGGAAATCTCTCAGAAACCGATTTTGAACACCTAGCCGGTGATATTAATCGGATATATAGACAACTCATTATAGAATGGTTGAGTTATCTAGAACACTTGAGTAAGAATTACCCCTTCCTCTTTAGCTTGGAAGCTAAGGTCCGTCCATTCAAAGGTGTATCTTAATTCTGAAGTCTAACATTTTTACATCCCCTTTCAAGACTCTTGGAATAAAAAATGTTATAATATCAAATAAGCAAATTTTTACAAATAAAGGTTTATGAGGTGATTATCAGATATGAAACCTATCAAGCTAAAAGATAATATCTATTGGGTAGGAGCTATTGACTGGAACATAAGAAACTTCCATGGTTATCTTACTCAGCGTGGAACTACATACAATGCATTTCTGATTATTGATGAAAAGATTACTTTAATTGATACTGTGAAATATCACTTAGTTGACGAAATGCTAGAGCGCATATCAGAAATAATTGACCCAGCAGATATAGATTATGTTATCTCCAATCATGTTGAGCCTGATCATTCCGGGAGTCTCCCTGAAATATTGGCCATAGCTAAAAAAGCTGCCATCTTGACCACTCCTAACGGAGAAAAAGGTCTCAAAGCACATTATAAGGAAGATTGGAACTTTCAAGTTACCAAAACAGGAGAAGTATTGAATATTGGAAAACGGAACCTAACTTTTGTCCATACTCCAATGGTACATTGGCCGGATAACATGGTGACTTATCTTCCTGAAGAGAAGATTCTATTTTCCAATGATGCTTTTGGACAACATATTGCATCTTCAGAAAGGTTTGATGATCAGCTTCCTCTCGGAATAATCATGGAAGAAGCCCAAAAGTATTATGCCAATATTGTATTGCCCTTCGGTACCCAAGTAAAAAAAGCCCTCGATGCCTTGGCTAATCTGGAATTAGATATTATAGCTCCTAGTCACGGGATTATTTGGCGTTCCAACCTGCCGGCTATTCTTAGTGAATATGATAAATGGTGTGCTAATATTACCGAAGATAAAGCTGTCATAGTCTATGATACCATGTGGCATTCCACTGAGATAATTGCGGAGAAGATTGTCAGTGCTTTTGAAAACAAAGGCTATAAAACTAGGTCAATGGGTCTAAAAGATAATCACATCTCTGATATTATGACAGAAGTCCAAACTGCCAAGTATATTTGTGTAGGATCACCAACTCTTAATAATAATCTAATGCCTAACGTCGCTAGCTTCTTGACTTATCTTAGAGGCCTGGCACCCAAAAATAGGATAGGCCTTGCTTTTGGCTCCTACGGTTGGAGCGGTCAGAGTATAGGACAAGTAGAACAATACTTGAAAGAATGCGGCTTTGATACCTTGGAGAATATCCGAATTCAGTATATCCCAGATGAAGAACAGCTAGAAAAGATAATGGATGAATTAGAGAATAAAATTGTTTGACAGAGTTAATCCTTACTGAGGTTTTGAAAGTAGTATTTTCATGGAGGAATATTAATAATGAGAACAGCAATAGCAAGCCATTCTAGAATAATGACAATACTTCTAGTTCTTGTTTGCATCGCCCTACTCATGAGCGGATGTTCTGCTCTAGGCTTTAAACAAGAAGCCAAGGACTTTACTCTTCCTGATTTTAACGGCGATATGGTAGCCCTCTCTGACTATCAGGATGAAAACATTTATTTAAACTTCTGGGCTTCTTGGTGTGAACCATGTGTCCAAGAGATGCCAGCCATTGAAAAGATCTATCAAGAAAATAAAGATAAGGGTTTAGTCATCCTTACAGTTAATACAGGTGAAGACAAGGCTACAGTTGAGGAATACATGAAAACTAATGGTTATACCTTTCCCGTTTTAATGGATTTAGAAATGGAAGTAGCACGTCAGTACAAGACTGCTTCTATCCCTGTCTCCTTCTTTATTAATAAAGAAGGAAAAATCGTTACTAAAAAAGAAGGGCTTATGACCGAAGAAGAAATGAGAAAAGCGATAGGTAAGCTTCAATAACATATTTTTTCTCGGGTAGTTGCAGACTCACATAGATATCTACTCGTACAGTGCTTTTACGGCTCTATCTATTTAAAAAGAGGGCGTAGCGAAACTTAAGTTTCGCTACGCCCTCTTTTTTTGTTCGATTAACAGTAGTACGATAACCAAATTATCCTTATGGTAAAGCTATCGTGTTCGTTAATGTTCCTATCTTCTCTACATAAGCTTCCACTTTATCCCCTGGCTGCATTGATCCGATGCCTCCAGGTGTCCCGGTTAATATCACATCTCCCGGTAGCAAAGTCATAATGGCCGAAAGGTATTCAATTAAATCAGCACACTTGAAAGCAAGGTTATTGGTATTAGAGTTCTGTTTTACTTCTCCATTCAAGTAGAGCTTAATATCAAGGTTATCTTGATTATTAATTTCTGTCTCAATCCAAGGTCCTAACGGGCAAAATGTATCAAAACCTTTAGCTCTGGACCATTGACTATCTGTACTCTGAAGATCACGGGCGGTGATATCGTTACCTACCGTATAGCCAAAAACATATTCTAAGGCTTCAGCCCTTTTTATATTCTTTGCTGTTCTACCGATAACAATAGCTAGTTCTACTTCATAATGAAGATTCTGAGTCTGAGGAGGATAAATAATTTTTTCTTCTGGGCCTATTACACTGGTAGAGGGCTTGAGGAAAAGTAATGGTTCATCCGGAACAGGTTTGCCAAATTCTTTAGCATGATCTACGTAGTTTAAGCCGATACAAAGGATCTTTGTCGGTTCTACAGGAGCTAATAGTTTGACTGTATACAGAGGGTAAGCTTCTTCAGTTATGCTGTGATCTTCAAATATACTCCCTTGAATTACTTTAATCTTATCATCACTTAGAACACCATACTTTTTTTCCCCGGCTCTTGTTTCAAACCGAACATATCTCATATAACCACTCCTTAAATTCTTTAATGACATTGCTTCTGGTAATAATCTTACCACCTGCAGACATACCTTCCAACCCATTATTTTACATAATGAATGATTAATGAAAGGCTTCCTAACCCGTATCCCATTAATTCTCTATTAATAGTCAAAACTCCTTGGAAAACTTAATTAGTAACTCTCAAATAAGTAATTTTTTCCAACAATAATATTTTTGTTGGACTTCAAATGTCATTATCGAATAACGGGTGTTAATTATTGGAATATTATAGTAGTAACAATCAACTTTTGGAGGTAAACAATTATGTATAAGTGGAAAAGTTTTCCTGAAATAGAGAGAGGTTTAAAGGCAGAGAGATATAAACCATTTTATAACCCCATAGATGAAAGTTATATTATCAGTGAACTATGTCCAGCTTGTGGAGTATTCCTTAAATACATAGGCTATATGAATATCCATACTTATAAAGCTTTCATGTACTGTGGTTTATGCAGGTATTGGGAAGAATATAGTGCTGTTCCAGCACTAGGGACCGATTTGTAATTCATCTAATTTCAGTGTAGGAATAATTTTCGTTATCAATTATAATAATAGTATGCCAAATAATAGAAAGTAGGTTCTTGTGCTTAATGACAAATGTATCTCTGGCCTTAGCATTTATGGCAGGACTATTATCTTTTCTTTCACCATGCATCCTTCCTCTTATACCCGCTTATCTAAGTTATCTAACCGGTAATGCCGTAAGCGAGATGACTACTGATAAAGCGCGTGCTGTTCTGATGATTAAAGCAACTGGGTTCGTCATAGGGTTTTCTTTGATTTTCATCATAATGGGTGCCTCTGCCAGTACAATTGGGCAGCTGTTTGCTGAGTATAACTATATACTGAGAAAGGTAGCTGGCCTCTTCATTATACTAATGGGTATTCATTTGACAGGGCTGCTTAAGATAAGCTGGCTTTACCAAGAAAAAAGATTGATTCCATTCGCAGAAAAAAGCCGATTAGGTCCGGTCTTTGTAGGTATGGCTTTTGCTACCGGCTGGACTCCATGTATTGGACCTATATTATCTTCGATCTTATTATATGCAAGCAGCCTCGATACAATCTGGAATGGTGTTTTACTCTTAACGTTCTACTCCTTAGGAATGGCTATCCCGTTCTTGCTTACTGCTTTAGCTATAGGTAGTTTTACTTATTACTTTAAAAAGTTCTCAAAATATATTCAAGCAGTTTCCATAATCAGCGGGATTCTATTAATAATTACTGGTATCCTCGTCTATACCAATAAAATTGTTGTTTTAGGAAGCTATCTGAACTTCAATTTCCTATAAGATTAGAAAAAGGAGGATTTCTGTGAAAAGAGTTATTCTAGGTCTTCTAGCTTTATTGGCAGGATTGGTAATCTATTCTTTACTGTTTTACCCATTAGGTGATCCACCGGCAACTGATAATCCAGTGCCCCCAAACTCTAGCAAGATAGATTTAGCACCAGACTTTTCATTAACAGATTTGGATGGTAACACTGTAAATCTGTCAGACTATCGGGGACAGAAAAATGTCTATCTCAATTTTTGGGCATCCTGGTGTGGCCCTTGCAAACAAGAAATGCCCGATATAGAAGCTATTCACCGCGAATATGCAGATAAAGATTTAGTTATTTTGGCCGTTAATGTCGGAGAGAACCAAAACGTTGTTGGAAAATATATAGATAACAATGGCTTTAGCTTCTCTGTCCTCCTAGATCCTGATATGAAAGCATCTAGACTTTATAAAGTTAATTCAATCCCTGTATCGGTCTTTATCGATAAAGAAGGAAAAATCAGAGCCCAAAGGGTAGGATTACTAACAAAGGATCAAATGCTGTCCTATATAGAAAAACTCTAGTCCCGACTAATATTCACATGCAAATTTACATGTAAATATAATAACTACAACCACCTATTTACAAAAGGTGGTTGTTTGGAGTAAAACCAAATTTTATAGGAGGTAACAATAAATGAGCAGTAAGGATCTTGACCAATTTATCGAAACAATGGATACACTTAAGACCAAGCTTGAAAATGATACCAATTATGCTGTGCTATGGCTTGGAGAGTGTATGGATTTTCTAAACAACAATGATCTTCAGATGGCTATGTGGGCGCATGGACAGTACTTAAAAGTACTTGAACGAATAGATATCCAATCCTATCAAAGAAATGGACAGATACTAAACGATCAACTTCAAAAAATGCTTGATGAATGATTACGAGAGAACATAATAGTAAACAAAAAGATAGTGTGTAATACTACCCCCGAGGATGAATAAATGGAATATCTCATGAAACCCCAGCTTCCATAATCTCAGTCTCTGAGGTTTTAACGCATAAAAAACAGATCCTGCGGTATAAAGAAGACCGCCTAAAATCAACAGGAGTACGCCTTTACCTGGTAAAGCTAAAGAGATAGGGTAGATGAAGAATACTGCCAGCCATCCAAGAAGGAGATAAAATCCTGTATACAACCAACGAGGGGCATCAAACCATACTAACTTCAATATTATACCTAAGATAGCTAGAGACCAGACAGCAATTAAAAGGCCTATTCCCAATTTGCCTTGGAGAGTTAGTAAACAAACGGGTGTATATGTACCGGCAATGAGCACATAGATCATACAATGATCAACTTTTCTGAGTGTCCGTATTACCTCTACACTAGAGACAATCCCGTGATAAATCATGGAAGAGGTATAAAGCAGAATCAAGCTTAAGCCAAAAATAAGTGCTGCTAACAGATGAACTACACCACCAGCTTGAATAGACCTAACTAAGAGGATTATAAGTCCAGCCAAGGACAATACAGCCCCAACAAGATGTGACATAGAGTTAATAGGCTCTCTGATTCTCATCAACATAGTATTACTCTCCTTGTATGTAGTATTGTTAACTAGATGTTATTATATCACTATTGTAAATCTAATATGTATATTATTCAACTAGGTTTCAATTTTTTTTGGAAATTATTAGTACTTACTTTATAATACTATTAGGAATAAGAGGAATAAGATAATGGAGCGGGAAAATATGAGCAAACCTATCGATGGACAGCATATCTTAGATTATCGAGGTGTTGAGCATGAAGATATCCCTAATATAGATATCTATATGGATCAATTGTTAACCTTCTTCGATCAAGAATATGAATTCTTTAAGAGGAGCTCTAAAGAGAATATCATAACTAAATCTATGATTAACAATTATGTAAAAGCAGGAATAATTAATAAACCCCGTAAAAAAAAGTACAATAGGGATCAAGTCAAAATACTTATAATCATCTTTCATCTTAAACAGGTTATGTCTATTCAAGATATCCAAGCTTTATTTCGCAGAGTAGCTGCTTCAGGACTATCTAATGATGCTTTTTATGATATATTCCTTAATACCGAGAAGACTGCCTACGAAGAACTTTCCAATCTCTATAATAATACTTTATCTTCCGAATTAGATGATCCGACTCTTATTAATACCATTATCACTTTGACCACTGAAGCTTGTGCCAAAAAACGTCTGGCAGAAAAGCTCCTGCACAAAATTATGGAAAACACAAAACCCGACAAGTGAATGACTTGTCGGGTTCCTTAATAATCTTACAAAATATAAATCTAATCACAAATAAACATTTTCCACATCGACTAAAGGTATATTTCCAATGTATCCTTCTTGGAGTGGCTTTCCATGCTTATGGAAAAGTAATCCTGCTTGTTGAATATCCCCTATAAAGATTAACCCTAAGAGTTTATCTTCTTTTAGGAATAGTTTTTGGTAGGAGCCTGAAGCAGGATAACGAATAATTCTTTCTTCCACACCATCTTTTGCTTCTATCTGACCAAAAGATAGAACAGAAAGTCCAAATAATTGAAAAGAATTCATCGGGATACTGCCTTGATATCTTTCTTCTCCACCTGCCATATTTGTACCCGCTACTTTCCCTTGTTGTATAGCGCATGGCCATAATGCTCTTAAACTTCGCTCACCCGTTATCTGGCAGAAAGCTTGGGAGATATCTCCTGCGGCATAGATATTTACCAAATTAGTTTGCTGATATTCATTCACTAGCAGTCCTCGGTCTAGTTCAAGAGAAGTATCATGGACCATATCTAAGTTAGGTCTCACCCCGATAGAGAATAGTACTAAATCTGCAGGAATATCCGTTTCTTTGGTTTTAACGCCTCTTATCTCTTGATTCTCAGTCTCTAAAGATACTACCTCAGTATCGAGAAAAACTCTAATCCCATTTTTAACTAATATTTGCTTAACCATATCACTAGCTGTTTCATCAAGCTGTAAAGGCATGAGACGATTCATTTTCTCTATAATCGTAACATTTATACCATAGGCAGTCAGTGCTCTTGCCATTTGGAGGCCAACTAACCCTCCCCCCACGATTACCGCCTTCTTGACCTCAGAGAGATGGTGTTTGATTCTCTCTGAATCTACCTTATCCCAGAGTGTAAACACTCCTTTAATATCTAGGTTAACCCAAGAAGGAATAACAGGACGAGAGCCAGAAGCAATTAGCAGTTTGTCATAAGCTATTTTCTCACCATCATTTAAGATAACCATGCTCTGTTCAGGCAAAATATCTTTAACTATTTTGCCCAAGCGGGTCTCAACATTATAATGAGCATAAAAGTCATTTCCTTTAAAAAAGAGATTCTCTTCTTCAACTTCTCCCGTCATATACTCTGGAGTCATTATCCTACTGTAAGGTTGATTATTTTCTTTAGAGACAACAATTATCTTTCCTTGATCATCTAACTGCCTGATACTTTCTATGGCACTAATACCAGCGGGGCCATTACCTATTATCAGATATACCAATTATATCCCACCCTTCCCCTAGAGTTCATCGAAGCACCAAATTTCCACCAATTCATCGAGTAAAAGCTGGGCTCTCCTAGCATTAAACACTCCGCAGACACAAGGAGTTGCCAAATATTGTCCTGCCTCCTGAGAGCTGCGTTTTCCTCGTTTAACATCAAGCAGCATCTGACGAGCTAAATTCTGAGATACCATCCCATGTCCACACATCGTTGTAATTTCCAGAAGATCATCTTCCGGCAGTTTGGAAAGTTTGCCCCGGATACCCACCGAGTATTCTACAGTATGACGGTCTATACCCGCTTCCTTGCATATTTCCCCAACATCGTCAACTATCCCTGTCACTGTTACTGAAACACCAAGATTTGCTTCTCTAAGTTCCCGGACAGCTTTAACTACATCACTCTTATCTGTAAAGACAGCATGAACAATGGAGGTATCCTGGACGTTTTCAATTATTTGCTCTTGGTCTACGAGATACATTCCGCCAGTCTTCATATCACCCATATTTACTTTGGGGTACTTACTGAGTATAGTCAGAAACTCTTTTAAAGCACCACTTGAATTGTTCTCATTAAAACCCTTAGCTGTCATTGAGAATATTACATAATCTTCACTTAAACTATCTTCATTTCCTCGACGGTGTAGAGTATGTGTCATTTATGCATCTGCTCCTTTCACTTGAAGTCGGCCCAATCCAAGATTGGTCTTTCCATGGAAGGAGTGCCACCTTCCGTTCTTCTCCATAATCTTAGCTGTCGGAACAGACAAATCCTCATCCACACGAGCAACCAGATCGATGGAAAAAACGGTATCAATCTCCAAAGCGGCCTTTTCCAACGTATCTAATACAGTAATAACCTCTTCTAAGGGAATAATCATCTCTATAATAGCTGAAAGTACTTTCTCATTTAAAACTTCAGGGTTCATCTCCCCTGTTTCTTTGTTAATCAATAATCCTGTCAAAGGATTATTCTTTTCAAATTCTACTCCTAATTTAGCTAGAGCCTTAAATACCTTTTCAGCATCCCGTAAACGGGCACCTGTGCCAGGCCGTCCCATTTCTGCAGCCATCCCTGCATATCCCCGCTTAAAACGCTCTGTAATATCATTGGTCTTCATTTCTTCCGTACCCCGACCAGGGACTCTGGTCTCTTTATGCTCCGCCAGAGGATTACTGAACGTTCCTCTGATAGAACGAGGCCAGCCATGAATAGGTTGATATAAAGCGTCTGTTGGACATACTTTCGCGCGATAACAAATTCCACAGTCAACGCATTCATCTTCATCTACCATACAATGTACCTTGGTACCTTTCTGATTGCGAGTAAAATGAATAGAACTCATTGTACAAAATGGCCGACATTGCCCACAGCCGATACATTTAGCTTTATCGATAAGCAAACTTAGCCCTCCTCTTCTCCTTTCAAACAGAAATAATCTGCTTGAATCGAGTAATAGTCAAAATTTATGAAACGTATTACAATGCTAGAGAATTCAATGCTTCATCTACATACTCTGAAGGAGAACAGTAATTAATGAGCGTATTGATTTCTGCTCCAACCGCTTTACTGCCTTCTAAAGGTAAGTTAATTGAAGTAAGAACCTTTACCCCCGTACCTGCTAAAGCTAAAGCATTACTAATATCACGTGGCATAGCAATTTCAGGCATGAGGCCAATAATTTTTTCCTTATCTAGTCCTTCTACTAAGTCTAGTATTTTTACCACATCCAGTTCCGCGCCCACACAACTGACAAGTGCATTTGCATCTCCGGCCTTTTGGAGATAACCGTATTTACCTAGGGTAACAGCGGCATTACCGTACGTTAGGCATAACACACCCATGGATGAGAGTCTCACTGCTGCTTCACATATTAAGGCATCCTGAGTAACTTTAAGATTTGTACCTCCGCCTAATATACATACTCCTTTGATACACCCGTTATCCATATTCTGCTTAATCATTGCTTTATCTAAGTCAATGAGCTCTACTTCACCAATCTGGTCAGACGCAAGAACCTTCTTCCTATCACGTTTCCTATAGGCATCTGCAGATTCTATAAGCCAGTCTTTCACTTTAACCTTACATACTGAACGGTCTGCTTGAGCAAAGAAAGTGTGGTAATAGCTAACTGCATTTCTTCCTAAGCCTAATCCTTTTGCTCCAACTATATAAGAATCGAGCAATCCAGTTAATACAGCGAATTCAACCCCGCCAATGTTGTTTACCGAAGGGAAAGAGAATACAGGGGAAATATCTCCTGCAACAACAACATTGAAGCCTTTTGCGCCTCTACTGGTTGCCTCTTCTTTTAATTCCTCTACCAAAGCTTGAACCATATTCATCAATACAGGTGATGCTTCCTCCAGGCAAACATTAATGTAATCATCTTTAAGTACACCTAACCCAACCTGTCTAGTTACCCCTTGAACCTTACGAGATCCAACCATCTTTTTCATGCTTTCTGTTTGGCAACGGACAAGTCCTAAGAGGCTATCATTATCTTCACATCCACAATCTAAATCGGTTGGATCAATTTCTAAATCGTTATTGGAAACCAAACGATAAAGGGTTCTAAGAACCAAATCATCTTTCGTCAAACCACAAATAGTCCCTACTTCATTTTCACCGAAAGGATTCAGACGACAAGGTCCCAACAGACAATCGTGGCAAGACAGACCCAGCCTTCCAAAACCGTCTTGAGGAAGCATCTCTTCAAATCTATTCCAAGATAATTTAATACCTTCTTCTTTGGCTTTTAGTAAATAGGTCCGCACAGACGGATCAACGATCTTCCTTCTTACTTGGCGCATTACTTTTTCCTCCTTCATTAACACCCAACCAAAATGGGGTTGTACTTTTCAATCAATTTAATAAACTATTGTACTCTTTCTTTTTTCTTGCAGGTGTTCTTCAATTTGATCAGGTGTTAGCAATTGCAAAGCACCCGTTGGACAGGAAGCCAAACAGTATGGTTCCGCCATTTGGAAACACTGATCACATTTATCAGCGCAGTGCTTTTCTATTGCAGGAGCTATCACTCCGTAAGGACAAACCATAACACACATCCAACAGGTGATACATTTATCTCCATTAATATGAGTACAACCGCTTTCTTCGTCCCTTTGCAATGCCCCTGTCGAACATATCTCCAGACATGGAGCGTCAGTACAATGTCTGCACTGAACGGGTACTGATACTCCCTTCTGCCATTGTACATATACTCTAGGCCTTGGGATTATCTCCTCATGTACAGCTTCAGTTAGCGTTTTGCTTATAGAGTTTCTTTCTACAGCACAGCGTAATTCACAAGTTTTGCATCCTAGACACAGACTAACGTCTACGAACAGACGCTTCTTTGAATCGTATTGTTTCAATTTCCCTAACCCCCTTTATTACTTGAATTTTATCGAAAACTCTCAATTTAGTTATAACACCCAATTCGAAGATGGATATATCTGAGTCACCTCCATTACTGAATTATAATGCAAGTATCATGCCAACATTACAAGTGCTATCAATTTGATACAGTTCTGAAACCTTCAGTCTTTAATAAACTTCATGAACCCTTGAAGATTTATCGATTCTTAGTGAAAAAAAGTAATTGACCACAAATTTGACAATTTGTTTTTCATCTTAATCTTAGGACCAACGTTTCAAATGTTAAACATTCGACGGTATAGTTTGTTTCATAATTTAACTGAACCGGATCGATAATCTTTGATTATTGATATTTTTTTTATTTTAACGATTTGCAGTGACAATGACAGGATAAAGTTTGAGTAGTTAATCTTGCGATTTTCTCCATAGGGTTGTTCTACTAATGCCTAATCGACGAGCAGCCTCTGCTTTTTTTCCTTCACATTCCTGTAAAACTTTTTGAATGACATGTTTTTCTACGGTGCTGATACGCTTATCCAGAATACTGCTATACATATCATTCTTTTGGATAGAAGATGACTCAGGAGATAATTCTAAATTAAAGGCATCCTCTTCTTCGTCAAGAAGTAAGGCCTTAGATACATCCATGAAGCCAATCTCGTTTTTCCACGGCCTCATACCCAGCCTCTCCATAGCATTGCGTAATTCTCTTATATTTCCTGGCCAGCTATAATTCAAAAGTATCTTTTCTGCTTCAGGGGTAAACTTGCCAGGAGGCTTTCCTCTGCGTGAGCAGAACTCGGCTAAAAATTGATAAGCGATAGATATTATATCCTTATCTCTATATTTCAGCGGTGGAATCTTTAGAGATAAGACATTTAGTCTATAGTATAAATCTTCGCGGAATTCTTGGTTCTCTACCATCTTTCTCAGGTCACGGTGAGTGGCAGCGATTAAACGAACATTAACAGGTACAATGCTGCTGTCTCCAAGGCGCATTACTTCTCCCTGCTCTATTACTCTGAGAAGCCTGGCCTGCAACATGGGCGACATTTCGCCTACCTCATCTAAAAAGAGAGTTCCTCCATGCGCCATCTCAAACATTCCCGCTTTACCTCCCTTACGGGCTCCGGTAAAAGCACCCTCCACATAGCCAAATAGTTCACTTTCCAAGAGGCTTTCCGGTAATGCAGCACAGTTTATTGCTACGAAAGGTTCATTCCTTCTTTTGCTAGCATTATGCACCGCATGAGCGAACATTTCTTTACCTGATCCTGTCTGACCATAAATAAGAATGGTTGAGTCTACTCCTGAATACTCCTTAGCTAAACTGATAACTTGGATTAGGGCCGCACTTTTGCCGGTTATATCTTGGAATTGATATTTTGCTGCTAATCCTCTTTCAGAGAGCTGTCTCCGCACTTTACTTTCCAATTTTTGCAGTCTATCAATTTGCTGAAAAGTTGATACAATTCCCTCCACACGGTTATCCACCATAATAGGCACTCCGTTAGCTACAACTTTGGAGCTGCCAATTTCTAAAAATTCTCCAATCTCGGGTTGTTTGGTTTTAAGAAGTCTATGAAAATGCGCTTTAGGTATCACCTCGGTGATAAAACGCCCTAGCGCATTCTCAGCTTTCCAACCAGAAAGCTGTTCGGCAACGCGGTTAAAAGCCGTTATCTTCCCTGTATCATCAAGTGCAATAATTCCATCGTAAGTGAAGTTCAAGATAGCCTTCAGTTGCTCTGCTTTTCTTTTTTCCTGTTTGCGTACTGAGTTAACTCTTTTGGCTTCACAGATTGCCCTGCGTACTGCATCATAACCAGAAGTAATAATCACTGATTTCATATCTTGCTTTCTTGCTTCATTGGCCATGGCTACCTTGGCTATGACCACCTCCACACCGTGATCTTTGAGGTATTTGACCCCCTTACTAATATCATCTAAATCATTACTACAGGTATATTTAATTATCTTATCTTCAATTATCTCTTCAAATGTATCAACTCCGAAGATAACATCTTCAGTATCTATAATCCCTACTTTATCTCCGATCTTTTTAGCTTGGTAGTAGGCACGAACAATATCATATCCGCTAACAGAAACATCCACAACCGGGAGTTCTATTCCTGAATTCCTAATCATCAAAGAAGTAAATCCTCGGGTAATGATAACCTGATAACCTTTCTTCTCAGCACTCCAAGCCTGTTTAACAGCTTCATCCATCCTGGCATTTACAATAGTAACATCATCGGTATCACATACTTTATGAGCAAATTGAGCTAACTCAGGATAAGTTGCGAAGAATAAGATTTCAGACACATGTTCAACCTCCAATTATCAGTTCTCTTAGTTACTGGAAACCCGGTAATATTGCCGGGAGGATGTAGATGTCACTCATTGAAATAGTATGAATTATGAGGAAGGGAATCGTTTAAAATCATTTCTGCAAACTGCTCAAAAATAATCGAATCATAATGAATCCCAGAAAATCCCCTCAGCTCTTCAATAGCTTGGGCGTTGGTCATACCGAATTTATATGGACGATTTGTGGTTATAGCATCGAAGCTATCAATAATCCTTAAGACACGTGCTCCATAAGGTATTTCTAAGCCTTTCAGCCCTTTAGGATAACCACTGCCATCAAAATTCTCGTGATGATAGAGAACTATTTCTCCTATTTCTTCAAAGGATTTTAAGGGTCGTATAATATCTGCCCCCCATTGGGGATGACCCTTTAATATTTCCCATTCATTATTATTAAGCTTTGCAGGTTTATTGAGAATATCCCTGCTTACTTCTATCTTGCCAATATCATGCAACAAGGAACTATAAATCAATTGGGTTTTACTACTCTTAGGCATGTTCCGCTTCTCAGCGAATCTGCGGGCTAATTCCATAGTACGTTCTGAATGCCCATAAGTGTACTTATCTTTTGCATTGATTACCATGGTTAAAGTGCGGATAGAATTAAAGATATCCCTTTCTTCATCCTCTAAAACTAAGCTCAATTCGTCAAATACTGAGTAATACGTTTCAACTTTATTTTTACTAATAAATTTTGCTTTATAGAGGGCTTCATCAGCTTTTTGGATGAGTTTTTCCTTATTAGTTGCCATTAGAGGATATTCTGCTAATCCTATGGATACGGTCAATTTACCTCTTGGCAAAACTTCCATTCCGGAAAAATTAGTTTCTTCCATAGTTTTGCGTATCTTTTCGGCTACTATCTTAGCAGCTTCTACATTCATCTCCGGTAATATCAGGGCGAATTCTTCCCCTCCATATCTGGCACAATAACCTGTAGGCGGAGTGCAGAGGCTTATGATTGAAGCCACTTTTTTCAGGACATAGTCACCTTTAGGATGACCGAAGGAGTCGTTATATACTTTGAAATAATCTATATCAAGCAGTATCAGACTTAACGATTGTGTTTGTTCCTTCGCCTTTACAAGTTCCGTATCCATAATATTTTGGAAACTTCTATGGTTAAGGAGGTCGGTAAGCCCGTCATAACTTGCTTGTCTTTCAAGCTTCTTGCGGATCTCGTTTTCTGTGTCTCTCATGTTGCCTAGGAGCCAGGCAACGAGGAGGAAAACTATCATATACATAATATCGACATCAATCGTAGCAAAATCATTCTTATGACTCACATAAAATAATACTATCAAAGAGGCCATGGAAATATATATGGCATATTTAAATCCAGATTTTAACGCGGTAAGTATTATGGGCATTATAAGCAGAATATTAAAAACCTGATTATTTAGGTAAAAAAGGAAATTGGCTAAGACGACCAAGAAAAAGATATTAAAAATCAGTTCAAATCTTACATTATTATAATGAGTACTGAGAACTCTTATAAAAATAATAAGCGGCAATAAAATTAAAAACATAACTACAGAATGATAATAACCAAGAAAATTAAACAATTTATCCTGAGAGCTTATTGCTGTCAGGATAGCCATTGCTAAAAGAAAAAAAGAGATTGCCTGAGAAACCAGAATATACCTTTCTTGTTTTTGCTTATCTTCCTGAAACATATTTCCCCTCTTTTAAAAGAGAAGGTGGGAATAACCCACCTTCTCTTTATTTCTGTAATGACTTAGGAGTCTTGGGTTGGTACGCAAAGAAACTGCATGCAAAGACCGAACTTGCTGAAGCCATGAGCACTACTATGGATGCCATAAGAGTATACATAATTCTTTTCATGATGTAACCTCCTTTTTCTTTTTATTAAATACAGGCAGCAGGGTTATAGTCTGATAGACAATTCCCAATACTGCACCAGTATTTAGTAATGAATTGTTACTGAGTAACACCACCACACAAACAAAAACTATAAAAACACTGGATGCTATTTTCAAATTTTTTCGAAAGCTCAGAGAGTTAATCGGCTTCGCCTCACAGTCTACCGGTGCCAAGCGTACAATTATTACTAAAGAGATAATCAAAACTAGAAATAAAGTGCCTGTGCTATATAGGTTAGCTTTGATGATTCCTTTGGATATTACCCCGATAAAAGAATAGACTAAAGTCCCAAAAACGAGGCATTTTAAAGGCGTATTAAAGTGTGCTCCTCCTGATAGCTTACGAAGTGATCCTCCAAAGATGGCAGCCGTAGCTGCAGGGAGCAAGGCATTTAATGGATATGCTACAAGTAGCACCGCTATAAAACCTATAACAGTCAAAATTGTTGATTCTATGCCGTAAGCAACAATCTCTTTCTTGTCTTCACTATAATTCAATTCGGCAGAGATATTATGAGCTAAACGCTCACTAATTCCAGAAAAATTCACTTAGCTTCCCTCCTCGACCTCACTTTTAGAATTATATAGGACAATGTAAATAGAAGAAAAACCTGTGGCAAGCCAATTAAAATCCTAGTAGGTATATTATTAAGATAGGTCTCAAAGTTAATATCGAATAGGTAGATGAGTAAAGTAAAGCAAATATACTCAATAACAATAAATATTAGAAAAGCAATCAAAGTTCCTCTTAAGGCTATAATTACAGGGGCTTGATACAATTGGACTAAAAAAACAAATTGTAATCCTATTAAAACAATAGTATGAATTCCAAAAGTTATAGGGAATAGCCTCAGTACATAAGCCGCAAAGGCCAAGATAATGCCGAACAGAACAATCTTTTTCCATTCCAAACGAATTCTCGTCAAGACAAAGACTAGTGTTACAACTGCTATTTGTTCCGGTATCCCTTGAAAAATTAAAGCGAGTAATGGTATTCTCATAGCTATCCTCCATAGTATTTGTTCTAATACTATGTTCATTTATAATTCATTTCTTTTTGTTTCTAAATCTATATACTGTATAGGCAATCATAAACATCATTAAAACTTGGGGAAAAGTAATTAATATCCTTATGGTTACATTCGATAGAATCATATCTGAAGTAACACCGAATAGAGGCATAAGTAATGATAAACAAACGGTCTCAGATATAATAACTGCTAAATAACTCAATAAGCTAGCAATAAGTGCTGTATTTAAATTACTCCTACCAATTCTAATTAATAAAATGAAGAGTAGTCCTATTGAAAAAATTGTATGTATCCCAAATGTAATCGGAAACAATCTTAATCCAAAAGATGTAAAAGCTAAAATCATTCCTATTAAAACGATTTTCTTCCATTTTATAGGTATTTTTGCAACTACAAAAGCTAAAGTTGCGACTGCAATAGTTTCCGGTATCCCTTGCAAAATCAATGCTAAAAACGGTATTTTCATTAGTTCCTCCCTTAGGATATCTGTCTTTTAACATTATTCTACAAACATTTCGTTTTTCCTTGCCAACTAGAAAATAATAATGCAATTATCTCTATAAAAGACAAATTCCAAGGTTGCATTCAACTTATAACAGGGAATTTAATATAAAAAGTCGTCCCGCTTTCACCTGTTTCGAATTCAAATCTTGCCTTATGTCTGCCGGCAATACCAATTGAGATAGCCAAACCCAAGCCTGTCCCCGTTTCTTTGGTGGTCATAAAAGGTGTCCCCATACTATCCTGGATTTCCTGGGGAATTCCCTTCCCTTGGTCTTCAATGGTTAAGATTACTTGATTCTCTTGATTTCGAGTAGCGATTATAACTTGTCCCTTTACTGGAGTTTCCTCCAGTCCATTGCGTACCAGATTTAAAATCAGTTGTCGTATTTCTGATTCATTCAACTCAATTTCCGGAACTGCGTCCAGATCCAGAACGACTTCTTTATCACTGTTAAAGGCATCGGCCTGCAGCATAGGGAAAATGCGCAATATTATGTCATTAATATTCTCTTTTTTAACGCGTTCAGCGTTAACTTTGGCCAGGGATAAAAAATCGGAGATTATATCATTAGCTCTGTCTATTTCAGAAATCATGATTTCCATATAATCTTTGTTTTGGGAAGAATCCGAGCGTGATTCAAGCATCTGCAAAAAGCCTCTGACCGTAGTTAAGGGATTTCTTACTTCATGGCTAATTCCTGCAGCCAGCTGTCCGATTAGGTTAAGACGTTCCAAGCGGACAAGTTCCATCTCCTGATGTTTGCTTTCCGTGATATCCCTAAAAAAAACGGATATACCTTGGGTAAAAGGGTATGCATGGTATTCGTAGTATTTATTATCCTGAGCTGAGATAGCTTCCCAGTGAACCGGTTTTTTATCTCTTACAGCTTCCTGTAGTTTATCATAAGTTAGATAATCTATATTGTCTTCTAATTCTTCCCAGATGTTTTTCCCCAGAAGATCTTCTTTCTTCATGTTTTTTTTCGTTACTTTATTAAGAAAGGTAAATCTCCATGTTTTATCCAGGGAATAAAATCCGTCTTTAATCCCTTCCATTATGGTAAACATCTTTTCATTGGATTGTTCCAATTGAGCATTAAGCTCGGTCAACTTATTTAAATGGCCTTTGATTCTATCAAATACCGGTCTTAACTCCGGAAACCCCGATATTATTTGGTCGTCTTGAAAGTTACTCTCAACTATCATTTGCGAAAAGTTATCTAAAGAAAGTTCAATTTTTTCCAAATACCACTTAATTATCAATAAGACAAGAAGCCAGACGATTATCCCCAAAACTAAGACTTTAGCATAATCCAGGTAGGAATTAAAAATTGCTTTATCTGCTTTGACACCGGTCCAGATATGGCCAATTATTCTATCATGGTCATAGATTGGTATAGTAACCCCAATGACTCCTTTACCGTCCCAGGCAGTGAGTTCTTCATCAAAAAGAAATTCTGGTTGACCTGATGTATTAGGATTAGTGAATTGCTCAGAGAAAAGAGTATCCGGGAGAAGATAGACATCATTTTCTGGAAACAATGAACATACCAAGTCCAGATCATTATCATGATAGCCAAAATATGTATTGGGATTAGCTTGAGAAATACTCTCTAATGATGCTCGAAGTAAAGATTGGATTGCTTCACGCTTTTCCTGTTCGGGTAATGAACTATCTTCTTTAAATGTAATAATATCATCCAAGTTTCCTTGGATCTGGACTGCTACTGTGGAGGCTATGGTTAACAATTCCAGTTCACGATCGTAGACCTCCTTTTCCCAGTAAATCCTGGCTATGTAGAAATATAAAACCAAAAAAATACAAAAGATAAGTATAGATATCCTCACTAAAGCTGATTGTATAATCGAGCCGTTATTATAACTAATCTTATTCCTTATTTGCCTTTTTCCTTTTTTGCTACTCATTCTTCCTCCATTTTTATCTTTTTTTTAATTGTAAAAGTTTCAGATTAAAAAGTAAGACATATGTTGTCGAAGAATATAAATATTTTTAAATAATATAATAACATTTTAATGTATTTTGGCCGTTCAAAATACAGATAATAAAACAAACAAGTTGAATAACGGAGAAAACTAATGTATAAATCATTTTATAAAAGATTAGAATTAATAATTATTGTTTCAATAATTTCTTTATTTGCAACCCAAAGTCTTATCGGTTGTAGTATCTTCAAGAAAGATTCTGAACAGCAAAGTAATCCAGAAAGTCAAAATGAAAAAATACCTAAACCATTAGAAGAAATCGAATCTAGTGTAGAAAGTATATTTCAAACACTAGGTGCTCCATCTATGGGAGAAAAAAAGGAAGGTGAAAAAGAAGAACAAGAAGACAAGAACAAGGAATCTGAAACGGGAGAAGAGCAAGACCAAGGAAAAGACCAAGGACAGGAACAAGAGCAAGGAAAAAGTCAAGGACAAGAGCAGGGGCAAGAACAACAACAAGGGCAAGAGCAAAGCCAGAATGCAAACAAGTCATGGCAACAAATCTCCCAAACGTTAGATCAATTGCATAATTATTGGAACGAGTATATGCCTGAGGCAGCTCAAAAAAGTCCTGACAGTAGAATTATCGACAATTTTAGCGATTCACTTAATAATCTTACCCATATAATTAAGGATCAGGATAAAGGTAAAGCTGCGTTGGCAGCAAATAATCTCCACTCAAATATTCCTGACTTTTATGCTCTCTACAAAACACAACATACAGGAGAGATTAAAAGGATGGCTTTCTATACAAGAAGCTGTATTCTTTATTCTCAGGATAATAAATGGACTGAAGTGGACTCATTCATGAAGGATCTGGATTCTGCTTGGACTTTTTTGAAATCGGCTTTAGATAAAGAACAACTCGAACCTGTGAATAAGCTAGATTTATCTTTCTACGAGCTTAAGAAAGTGGTAGAGCAGAAAGATTCACAGTTGATTAATATTAAAGGGCGTTTAACGCTAGCTAATATCGAAGAACTTCTAAAAGCTATCGAAGAATCTGATCAAAAAGGAAGTTCTAACCAAAATAAGAAGTAGTTTAATGTATAAATGGTATTCAAAATATTAACAAAAACCTGCTGAAGTTAAAGGATTTCTGCAGGTTTTTACTATTTCAATTATTTTTCAGACAAAGATTTACAACAAACATCTTCCTGAGTTATACTATCCCTAATTAGCCCTGTATGCCTTCATGATAACAGTCTCAAAATTTAAGGATGATTAAAAATGATTAGGACAATAATCTGGTTCATATATTTCTGGCTTTATTTAGTTTATTTAACACCCCGTCTTCTTAAGGTAAAAAAGCTTGATAAAGCTGGAAATATCGAAGAACGTGATAAGATAATTAACGAGACAGCATTCAAGTGGGCTCAATCTCTTCTGAAGATGGCTGGGGTGACCATCAAAGTTACGGGAACTGACAATGTTCCTCTCAATGAACCTGTGGTCTTCGTGAGTAATCATCAAGGAAATTTCGATATCCCGATTCTATTAGCCTCTATAGAAAAACCGAAAGCCTTTATAGCTAAAACTGAACTTGCTAATTTACCTTTAATTAGTTCCTGGATGAAATATATGCATTGTGTTTTCATCGACCGCTCTGATATCCGCCAATCGTTAAAGGTTATAAGCCAGGCTTCTGATTATATTAAAGAAGGTTATTCTATGTCTATTTTTCCTGAAGGTACTCGTAGTAGAGGGAAAGACATGGGGGAATTCAAACCCGGCAGTATGAAACTTGCGCTTAAATCTCAAGCAACTATCGTTCCTGTTGCGATCCGTGGTTCTTATAAGATAATGGAGGAAAATGGATTCCTTATAAAACCTGGATTGGTTGAGGTAGTAATAGTTGAACCCATCCCTACTAAAGACTTAACTAAAGAACAAGCACGTGATCTGCCAGAGCTAGTGCAAAAGATAATTCAATCCGAATTACAAAAATGAGAGACTTTGTCTCTCATTTTTATTTGCTTCTTTATATTATTTCGTTAGCTATTTTTCTATATTATTAACTAAACGAATCATGGCTTGTTCTAAGTCTTCTCCGACTTTCTTCTGATCTTCGGTCAAATTATTCAAAGCTTCAATCTCTTTAGTAACAGTAAATACTTCATCCTTAATACGTCCTAAGATTTCAGCAATCTTTTCAGTAAACTCATTACTGTTATTAGCAAGTTTCTGTACTTCTTTAGCAACCACAGCAAAGCCCCTGCCATGTTCTCCTGCTCTTGCTGCTTCGATAGAAGCATTTAGCCCTAGGATATTAGTTTGCTGAGTTATTTTACTGATGAAGCCGATGATATGGTCTGTCTCTTTTACATGTTCCATGGTGGTGACAGCGAATGCATTAAGACTATTGCTTAGTGAAGTGGTTTCTCCAATACTTGCTTTCATCTTATTGACGCTTTGGATAGTAACATCACCGACACTTTTGATTTCATTAAGCTGATGCTCTAACTTCTTTGTTAACTCTTCTTGTTGGTCTACTAATATCATCATAAGATTAGCGACTTCACTGGATACTATCTTAGCTTTATGGATGTTATAAGTTTCAATTTGTTGGATAACAGCAGGAACACCTGTTACTTCAATAATCAAATCTACTTCCCGATTAAGCATCTTCTCAATTTGGTTACTGTGAAATATTCCTAATTCTTTAGCCAGCTGGATTCCCGGTGCCTGTTCATTAATATCTACGATACCTTCTATAGTTACAGAACTTAAATTATGGAGTGTTCTGAGTATTGCAGCACCACCTTGTCCGCCCCCAATTATCACAATTCGCATCTTCTCACTCCTTTAGATCATCCAATATATATTAGTGTTGATAATATTCTTCAACAAATAACAAATTTCCTTTTTATTTTTTCAATATTTGAGATAACTGTCACAATTTTATTTTTTATTATACTATGTTTCAATACTTAAGTATTTTTAAGTGATAGAGGTGATACTATAAATAGATTTTTTTATATAGGAGGGAATGTATTATGTCCGCAGAAAAAAAAGAAGATAAACAACAAATTGAGATGACAGAACATAACAAACAAATTGAATTGGGGATACCTCAGAGTAAGGCAAAGAAAGGTACAGGGATTCCAGGAAGAGAGACATTGTAGAAAATTAAGAGTTTTTATTGCTGTCAATCTTTGGACAGCTTTTCTTTTTTCAATTATTCATAATACAATCGGATAAAGAGTAGATAAAGAAGCTACAAAATGTATAATAGTAGTAATTGTTAAATCCTTGTATTTTAAAGGAGATAGAAATGAAAATAATTAATTTTAACAAAGTGCTCGTTGCTAACAGAGGTGAAATAGCCATCAGGATTTTCAGGGCCTGTAAGGAACTGGGTATCCGGACTGTAGCTATCTATTCTGAAGAAGATAAATATGCTTTGTTCAGAACCAAGTCCGATGAATCTTATCTTATAGGGAAAAAAAGGAAGCCTATAGAAGTTTACTTAGGTATTAATCAAATAATAGATCTCGCTCTGAAAAAAGGGGTCAACGCAATCCACCCAGGTTACGGCTTCTTGTCTGAAAATCCTGAATTCGCTAGAAAATGCTCTGAGGCTGGTTTGGAGTTTATCGGCCCTTCAGCTCATATTCTGGAAAATATGGGCGATAAGATAAAATCAAAAGTACTTGCTCACGGAGTAGGTGTTCCTACTGTACCCGGGGTGGATAAGCCTATGACTTCCGTTGAAGAGGCAATTGATTTTGCGGAGAAATATGGCTACCCAGTCATTCTTAAAGCTGCTGCGGGTGGCGGTGGCAGAGGGATGAGAGTGGTTCACAGTCAGAAAGACTTATCCCGAGAATATAAAAGTGCCAAAGCTGAGTCCAGAAAAGCGTTCGGAATAGATGATATCTTTATCGAAAGATATCTGGATAAACCAAAGCATATAGAAGTACAAATCTTAGCAGACAAGTACGGGAATATTGTTCATCTTCACGAAAGAGACTGTTCTATCCAAAGACGTCATCAAAAGATAGTTGAATTTACACCAGCTCTCTCTATTTCCGCTGTGCTTAGAGAGAGATTATGTCAAGATGCTCTGAAAATTGCCCAGGCAGTCGGGTATGTCAATGCAGGGACAGTAGAATTTCTTGTTGATAAGCAAGGTAACCATTATTTTATCGAGATGAACCCCAGAATACAGGTAGAACATACTATCACGGAAATGACCACAGGTATAGATATCGTCCAGAGTCAAGTTCTTATTGCTCAGGGGTACCCCTTGGATTCTCCGAAAATAGGAATACCATCCCAGGATTCAATTAAACCACGGGGCTATTCGATTCAATGCCGAATAACTACCGAAGATCCCTTGAATAATTTTGCGCCTGATACAGGTAAGATTGATATTTACAGATCAAGTTCCGGTTTCGGTATCAGACTCGATGGAGGTAACGGATATACTGGGTCAGTTATCTCTCCCTATTATGATAGTCTGCTTGTCAAGATTATTTCCTGGGCTAGATCCTTTGAAGATGCTACTCAAAAAGCTATTCGTTCTATCAAGGAGATGAATATCAAAGGGGTTAAGACGAATGAAGCTTTCTTGATCAATGTTCTCAATCACGAGAAGTTCATAAGTGGAGAATGTGACACCCATTTCATAGATGACACTCCGGAACTTTTTGATATCAAACCTAAAAAGGATTACGAAACTAAAATTCTCAAATTTATCAGTGAAAAAATTGTTAATGAAGTTAAAAATACTAAAAGAGATTATAATATTGCACCTGTCCCTAAGGTAGAAGTGAATTCAGATCTTACAGGTCTAAAACAGATATTAGATCAAAGAGGAGCTGAAGGGTTTGTCTCCTGGATCAAGGATCAGGATAAACTACTGCTTACGGACACCACTTTCCGGGATGCGCATCAATCTCTTTTAGCTACAAGAACAAGGACTAAGGATATGCTTAAGATTGCGGAGGCTACTTCGGTCTTAGCTAAGGACCTATTCTCCTTGGAGATGTGGGGCGGTGCTACCTTTGACGTTGCCTATAGATTTTTGAGAGAATCCCCTTGGAGAAGACTCCAAGCTCTCAGGAAGCTTATTCCCAATATACCCTTCCAGATGTTAATCAGGGGAGCGAATGCTGTTGGCTATACCAATTATCCCGATAACCTAATTAGGACTTTTATCGGGGAAGCTGCTCGTCAAGGGATAGATATCTTTAGGATATTCGACAGCCTTAATTGGCTCAAAGGTATGGAAGTTGCTTTCGATGAAGTTATGAAAACAGGAAAGATCGCAGAAGTATGTGTATGTTACACCGGTGACATTTTAGATGATAGAAAAGATAAGTATTCACTAAAGTATTATGTTAATAAGGCAAAAGAGATTGAGAAAATGGGAGCTCATATCTTAGGAATTAAAGATATGTCAGGTTTACTCAAACCATATGCGGGAGCGAAGCTTATAAAAGCCCTTAAAGAAGAAATCTCTATTCCCATTCACCTGCATACCCATGATACAAGTGGGAACGGGGTAGCTACCCTCCTTATGGCAGCTGAAGAAGGAGTAGATATCGTAGACACTTCTTTAAGTCCAATGTCCGGACTTACTAGTCAACCCGCTCTTAATTCAGTTATCGCAGCTCTTGAAAATACTAAATTTGATACAGGCCTTAGTCTACACGATATTCAAAGACTCTGTGATTATTGGAGTGAGACCAGAGTAGTCTATGAACAATTTGAATCTGAGCTCGCATCCGGCACAGCTGAAATATATAAGTATGAAATACCCGGAGGACAATACTCCAACTTTAAGCCTCAGGTAGAGAGTTTTGGTTTAGGTCACAAGTTCCAAGAAGTCAAAGAGATGTACAAAGACGTTAATGAAATGCTGGGTGATATAGTTAAAGTTACTCCTACCTCCAAAGCAGTTGGTGATCTTGCTATCTTCATGGTTCAAAATGGCTTGACTAGGGAAAACATTATGGAAAAAGGACAGAATTTAACTTATCCTGATTCTATTCTGGATTATTTTAAAGGAATGATGGGGCAACCTGAGGGAGGATTCCCTAAAGATTTACAAATGATGATTCTTAAAGGTGAACAGCCTCTAACCTGTAGACCCGGCGAGATTCTGGAACCTATAGATTTCGAGGGGCTTAAAGATAAGCTTAACAATGAGTTTCTAGTAGAAGCTAATATAAGAAACGCTTTGAGCTATGCTCTATATCCCAAGGTCTATAGTGATTATCTTAAGAACCTTGCTGAATACGGACATCTCTATAATCTTGAAAGCCATGTGTTCTTCTATGGTCTGAAAGAAGGCGAAACCAGTGAAATAGAACTTGATGAAGGCAAGATAATGATTGTCAAATTGGTAGAAGTCAGCGAAGTAGATCCCGAAGGCTATAAAACCCTTGTCTTTGAAGTTAATGGCAATAGAAGAGAGATGAAGGTTTTCGATAAGAATTTTGAGGAAAAAGTGGTCAATGATGCCACTGTGATGGCTGACCCGAAGAACCCTAAACATATCGGTTCTTCAATAACGGGAAGTATAGCTAAAATCTTTGTTGCCGAAGGCGAGAAAGTGGCAAAAAAACAGAGCCTCTTTATTATTGATGCTATGAAGATGGAAACCAATGTGCTATCTCCTGAGGTGGGAGAGATTGATACTATATTGATCTCTGAAGGTCAACTAGTAAAATCAGGTCAACTTTTAATGAAACTTAAATAATAAAAAAAATAAATAATCCAATAGAATAAATACAAAAGCCATGTTATAATTATTGAAAAAAAGTGAGTGATTGTATGGTAAAAAAAATCTTAGTACCTATCGACGGTTCTCCTACATCTCAAGAAGCCTTAGTTAAAGCCGTGAATCTCGCAAGAGGACTAAATGCTGAAATCACGATAATTAATGTAACTTTTACTCCGGAAGCTTACTTTGCCGGATATACTTTTCCTCATGGTATTCAGCTGTCTCATGAAGATTCCGTGGAAGGTGGCAGACAAGTCATCAATGAGGCGTTAGAAAATGTTGAACATGAGAATATCAAGATTACAAAGGTGGTTGAACCTGGTAATCCACCACAAGTTATTTTGGACTATGCTGAAGAAGTAGGAATCGACTTGATTGTAATCGGCAGTATTGGTCATAATCCACTGGCCAGTGCTTTCTTCGGAAGTGTTACCCAGAGGGTGTTGCTAAAAGCTAAATGTCCTGTTTTAGTTGTTAAACCTAATGAAGCCTAACTTCAAGAATCTTCATATATAAAAGGGACGTAACATTTTTGTTACGTCCCTTTTACCTTTCTCTTTTATCCATCGGTTGGTGGCGGTTTCATGAACATCCTTAAGATTAATAACTCAACTCTTCGGTTTGCTGCTCTTCCTTCTTCAGTCTCATTAGAACGTATTGGTCTATATTCTCCGTAACCCACAACAGAAAACCTTGCTGGATTAAGTTTTTGGTTTGTAAGCATATACTTCATAACATTTAATGATCTGGCCACACTAAGCTCCCAGTTAGATGGGAATTCTGAAGTAGAGATCGGGAGATTATCTGTATGCCCTGATATCTCAACATAGTTATCCATATCACCAAGGATTACTGATATGTTAGTAATAACATCCAACGCTTCAGGATGTAAGATTGCTTTACCTGAATCAAACAAGGCCATTTCCTGGATAGACACTTGTAGTCCTTTTTCTGTAATACTGTTCGTAACAGATTTCTCTAGCCCTTGTTCTTGAAAATATTCATCCAGCATTTTTTTGTATTGCTGAAGCCTCTCATCCTCTAATAAGAATTCGTTGAGAGGATCAGGATCTAGAGGATTTGGGGAATTATCATCTTGTTCGGGTATATTACTGTCACTACTTATTATACCTACTCCCCCGCTAAATGCTGATTCCAGTGCTCTTTTCAATTCACGAAATTTGCTGGAATCAACTTGGCTCATAGCGAATAATACGATGAATAAAGCCAACAGTAAAGTAAGCATGTCCGCATAAGGTATCAGCCACGTCTCATCTATATGCTCTTCATGTTTCTTCTTCATACCCTTATTCTTCTTCATTGCTTTGGATTTCACTTTCCATTTCCATTTTTTCTAACCTAGCCCTATCCTGTGGGTTAAGAAAAGCCATCATCTTCTGTTTGAGCTGCATTGGGTTACTCCCATTTAATATTTGAATTAATCCTTCTAGGATCATGTTCTTAATAATGACTTCTTCAGATGATTTACGTTTTAATTTGTTGGCAAAAGGATGCCACAGAACATATCCAGTAAAAATTCCGAATAAGGTTGCGACAAAGGCCGCAGCTATGGAATGTCCAAGCTTTTCAGTATCATCCAAATTCCCAAGTGCTCCTATCAAACCAACTACAGCACCGAGAACTCCTAACGTTGGAGCGTACATTCCAGCCTGAGAAAAAACCAGAGCACCTGCGTGATGTCGTTCCTCCATCATTTCTATTTCTGTTTGCATATAATCATTTAAGAATTGTTCGTTTACTCCATCGACAATCATTTCCAGACCTTTTTTAATGAATGGATCGTTTATTTCTTCAATATTTGCCTCTAAGGATAAGAGACCTTCTTTACGAACTTGGCGTGACAAATCTTCTAATAATTTAATAATGCTTGCAGGATCATATAATTTTTGTTCGGTGAACAAAACCTTAAAGAGGGTTGGAATTCTTTTAATTTCTTTTAACGTGAAAGCGTTTGCAATAGCAGCGGCAGTTCCAACAAAGATAATGATCATTGCTCCAGGGTTGATTAGAACAGCTATGCTTGCCCCTTTCGCAATCATGCCCACTACAACCGCACTAATACCAAGAATAATCCCGACGATTACTGAATAATCCATTATTCCTCTCCAATTCTTATAGTTAGTAATTTTTCTATTTTTTCACTTATAACAAAAAGATATCTTATAAGAAAGTAAACTGTCAACACTACTTATATCGTAAAATTACGAAACAATATTAAGCAATACTAAGGTATAATCCAATAATTGCGACATGCTTTAGTAAATATGTTATTATTTAATGGACTTACTATTATCGCAGGAGGTATAACAAGAATGAAGAGTTCTCATAAAAAAATAATTTTTTTCGGGGTATTAATTCTAGCCTATATGATTGCGTTAATCAGTATTCTTTAAACAAATAAATACATATAGGAGGCTTTAATGTCTATCTATTTCAAAGACAGGAAAACGGGTGAACAAAAGGAAGAAAAGGTCGCTGGCTATAAGTTCTTAAAGTGGATTTACTATACAAGATCAGGCTCTATGGCGTTAGAATCTATTCTAAAAAGAAAAATATTTTCTTCTTTATATGGCAAACTCCAAGATACGAGATTCAGTTCGAGACAAATAAAGAATTTTGTGTCCAACTTGGAGATAGATATGGGTGAGGCAAAAAACGAGGATATATCCTCTTACCGAACTTTTAACGATTTTTTCATTAGAGAACTGAAATCAGGAAGCAGACCGATCATACTCCAATCTAATATCCTTGTTTCTCCCGCAGATGGTAGAGTTTTTGCTTGGCAGAATATTGATGCAACAAAACTACTACAAGTTAAAGGAAGCTATTACTCTTTAGCAGATTTATTCCAAGACAAAGATTTGGCCTTAACCTATGATAAGGGAACATGTATAATCATAAGATTATGTCCTTCAGATTATCACAGGTTTCATTTTCCCGATCGCGGTATACCGTCTTTAACTTCCAGAGTAGAAGGTCATTATTATTCCGTGAGTCCACTTGCTTTGCAGAAGATAGCTAATTTGTATTGTGAAAACAAAAGAGAATTTACTCTTTTCCAGTCAGATAATTTTGGGCAAATCGTGATTATGGAGGTTGGAGCAACTTGTGTCGGCTCCATAGTCCAAACTTATGTGCCTGATCAACATGTGGAAAAGGGCTCTGAAAAAGGATATTTTAAATTCGGTGGTTCAACATTAATAGTTTTTCTCAAGGAGAATACTGTTAAGATTGATGGTGATATCCTCTCGAACACTGAACAAGGTATCGAAACAATGATTTATATGGGAGAACGTTTAGGAGCCAAGGTATGATAGAATAACACCTCGGCTCCATGAACATTAACACAAGATAATTGTCTAATGAGTTAGACCCTAATACTTTGAGTCATTGTATTCAGTCTCTCTGCTAACTGAGCCTGTATCTGAGCTACATTAGCAACTTGTTCCATGGCTCTGGCAGTCTCTTTAATGTTTTCAGCAATCATTTGGGAATTGACCGTTGCGTCTCCCACACTTGCTGACATTGTTTCCAGAGTTTTGTTAACCTGTACAATAGATACAGATATTTGTTGAGAAGTAGCTGCGAAGCCCTCCACTATTTTCCCGATAGTATCAGCATCTTTAGCATAATGGACACCTGTTTCTACTAATACTTCATAATCTGGTGTCACTTTTCCATCAATAAACAATAATATATCTTGAGAATTCTGAGAAAGATTCTTAAAGGCAGTTTGGACTTTCTCGATAACTTCCTGAATACCTATGACTGTATTCGAAGACTCCTCAGCGAGCTTTCTAACTTCATCTGCCACAACAGCAAAACCCTTCCCCTGTTCTCCTGCTCTTGCGGCTTCGATAGCAGCGTTGAGTGCAAGTAAGTTCGTTTGATTAGCAATTTCGGAGATAGTCTTGGCCATTTCAGTTATCTCATTAACTACCTGACCTTCTTCAATAGCTCCAAGTATCTCTGCTTGCTTAATTTGATAGACGTTGCGCGCTTCTGTTCTTGAAGCTTCTGCATTTGTTCTCATTTCTATGGCACGCAGCTCGATTTCTTTAACTATCTTAGTCCCTTCAACAGCATTTTGTGAAAGTTGTACTAATCCTCTCTCTATTTCTTCACCGGAAGCAGCTATTTCACGGGAAAAAGCTGAGGCTTCCTGCATACCTTCTGTAATTTTTTGGGTTCCTGAGTCTGTGCTATACCCCTGAGCTGTTACTTCTTCAGCAGAGGCAGATAAATCTTGGCTGGATGTTCTCATCTCCTCAATACTATTCTTCACTTCCGTGAACATTCTTCTCATATTATTACCGATCGCATTAAGAGAGATTGCAATATCCCCCATCTCATCCTTCCTATGTAAAAAGGTATCAGGTAAGTCTTGAGAAAAATCTCCTTGGGCAAACAATTGAGAATGCTCTACAGCTACAGTAATAGGGTTACTGATTATCCGTCCAATCAAGATACTAAATATTATCGCTAAGAAAATGCCTAAAGAAGTTAAACCAATCATTACTTTTCTTGCAAAATTAAATTCTTCCTCAGATGAGGATTTTAGAGTTGAAGCCATAGACATATTTCTCTCTGTTAGATCTTTTAGTATCCTTTCTTTTTCATTCAGCTCTTCTGAGGCTATCTCAGATGTTGCCAATGCTGTTGTATAATCACCTACGCTGGAATCGTCATATATCTGATTACTGAGATCTTTAAAGTTCTGATTCTTAGTAATGTACTCTTCAACTAAGAATTTCTCTTCCAAACTTGTATTCTCTAAATTATACTGTTTAATTTGAAGATCATCGTCTGCTGCAAGTTTTCTTAAAGCATCTGCAGCTACTTGAATCGCAATGGCATCTTCAGGGTTTTCAGAGATCTTTGAGATTTGTGATTTTTCAGAACCTTGATTAAGTTGGATATTATTGATCAGCATAATTGGTAATAACTTATCATCATATATAGAATTCATATTCTTCTGCATGTTGGTCATATACGCTATACCTGTCAAACCAGTTAATACAACTATCAAAATCATAATCGAAAAGGAAACTATTAACTTATGTTTTGTTCTTAAATTAACAAACCATTTCATTTTTAATATTCCCTTCTTCATCTCTATTCGTCATTTTCCAATATTATCCGTTAAATTTTGTTTTCTTTAATATCCATTGTATGTGAATTTAGCTTTACAAGCAATCCTATTTCAACAAAAAAAACTAAATAATCAGATTTATCACATAGTTTCAATTCCAAATACCTACTTATATAAGTTTTTGTTTTCGGGAAAAATATGGATGACGTCTTAGGTAATATTATGTTAAGCTTAAATAAAATGATTTTTGGAGGTCGATAAATGTTAAGAAAATATAAGATTCCGTTCATTCTTGGGGCATTAATACTAATAGCGATTGTCGCAGTAGCATATTATACTGATTATTTGTGGTATCAAAGCCTTGACCTTTCCCAGGTTTTTCTAAAACCTATTTTACTTGAACTACTGATTAAATCAGCACTTTGGGCGATAGGGTTCGCTTTTATCCTCTTGAATGTTCTTCCTTTGGTGGAACAGTTTAGAATTAAGCGCTTGAGAAAAATTGAAGGAATACCGGTTGGACATCAACAATTTAGCATTAGTAAAAAAGTCCTCACCCTAATCGCCTTTGGCATCTCTCTCTTCTGGGTATGGATACTACCTCAGATGTGGGATAAGATTTTATTGCTATTAAATTCTACTCCCACCGGACAGGTTGATCCAATCTTGGGAAGGGATTTTAGTTATTACTTATTTAGCTATCCCCTCTATTCAGTTCTAAGTGGCATCTTAGTTAGTCTTCTGTTTTTAACCATTTCGTTCGTTATTGCAGCCTATGTTATTGGGGGAGCCTTATCCTTCGCTCGCTTTAAGCCTCAGCTGTCAGCTCAAGCTACTATACATCTCTCAGTGTTATTAGGCATCGTAATGGTCTGGTATACCCTGACTCGAGGCTTGGCTATGGCTGGAGTACTAGTATCACCGTCGTCTTCCCTATTTGGGGCAGGCTATACTGATGTCCATGTTCATCTTCCTCTACTGAAAATCCAGCAAGTTCTTGGTGCATTATTGGCCGTCGCGCTTCTGGTCAATATTAAATTAAAAAAGGTCCGAATACTATTAGCTGCTCCGGCCTTATTAATAATCGTAACAATAATAGGCGGCGTCTATGGAGGAATTATTGAAAAGTTTGTAGTAGGCCCCAATCAACTTGTTCGAGAAACTCCTTATATAGCACACCATATTCAAGCTACCCGCGATGCTTATGGTTTGTCGAATATGGAAGAAGTGGAGTACAATGTAGATGACAGTGGAATTACTTCAAGTATTCTAGAAGATAACCAACCTACAATCAATAACATCCGTTTACTTGATTATCGTCCCTTACAGCAACATTATCAACAAAATCAGTCTTTGCGTCTTTACTACGAGTTTAAAGATATAGATATCGACCGCTATCGATTTGACGATAAGTATAATCAAGTTATGTTATCCTTGAGAGAACTCAATATCGAATCACTTCCCGACCAAGCCCAAACTCTGATAAACCGTCATTTCAAATACACCCACGGTTACGGTACTGTGATGTCTCCAGTTAATGCCATCACAGCTAACGGTCATCCCACCTATTACCTTCGTGATATTCCAGTTAAAAGTGAAGTTAACATCCCTCTAACTAGACCTGAGATCTATTTTGGAGAGATGACAGACCAATTCGTGGTAGTAGGCACTCTTAACGGAGAATTCGGCCATCCAGTAGAAGGCTCCGAGATGGTAACTCAGTATCAGGGAGAAGATGGGGTTGAGCTTAACACAATAAGACGAATCCTCTATGCTATCAAGTTCGGTAAACCTATCCTATTATTCTCAGATGAGATTACAGCCGAAAGCCGCATACTTTACAACCGCAATATCTTAGACAGGATAAGTAAGGCTGCTCCCTTTTTGCATCTGGATAGTAACGCCTATCCGGTTGTAGCTGATGGCAGGATATTCTGGATCGTAGATGCTTATACTACTTCTAATCTCTATCCGTATTCTCAACCGACTGGCGGAGTCAATTATATTCGTAATTCAGCTAAAGTTGTGATTGATGCCTATAATGGAGATATAAGCATCTACAAATTTGATGAGAACGATCCTATACTTAAAGCATGGGAAGGCGTTTTTCCAGGGTTGATAAAAGAAAGAGCAGAATTCCCTCAAGTCTTAGAGAACCATAAACGTTATGCGGTGGATTACTTTGAGATTCAAGCGAGCATGCTCCGGAACTATCATATGACTGATCCCATGGATTTCTATAACAGAGAAAATGTCTGGGAGATTCCAGTAGAGAAATATGGAGGATCCGAAGTTAGGGTCGAGCCCTACTATGTCATTATGCAGCTGCCTGGTGAGGATGCGGCCGAATTCATCCTGAAACAGCCGTTCACTCCTTTAAACCGAAACAATATGGTGGGCTGGCTGGCTGCAGGTAATGATGGAGATAACTATGGTAAACTAAAACTGTTTAACTTTCCTCGTGGTGAACTGGTAGAAGGACCGAGCCAGATTGAGGCATACATCGATCAAGATCCTGAAATATCTCAGCAGATATCTCTCTGGGATACGGGTGGATCCCAAGTTGTTCGAGGTAACTTGCTAACCATTCCTATAAACAATAATATCCTTTATGTAGAGCCGCTCTACATCTTGTCTCAAAGCCGTAGTGTCCCCGAATTGCGCCGGGTTATCGTCTTCTATAATGATAAACTGGTGATGGAAAGTTCCCTTGATATGGCCTTGGAGAAACTATTCGGAGTGAGCAAAGATGAGACCCCTAACCAGCCTAGTGAGCCAGGTGAACCAGGTGATGATGATCAGCCGATTATTGATTACAACCTTAATGATCTAGTGAGTAAAATTAACCAGCTGTACCTGGACATGGAGACAGCAGCTCGAGAAGGACGCTGGGCTGATTACGGCAACTACGGCGATCAGCTAGGTGAGATGCTAAAATCTTTAGCGGATTTGGTAGAGCAGCAATAACCACACTTTTTTGTAATATGTAATTCGTTTTTGGTGGCAAATATCTGATTGATATCTTGCCACCTTTTGCTAGAGTTATAAATCATACTCATGGGCTGTTTCTTCTTTACGCAACACTCTCAATGCTCCCAGGGCCAAAGCCCCCATCTCATTCTCACCCGGCATTATTACTACAGGAGCTATAAATTCTACCCTTTCAGTAATCCAACGAGTGAGCATCTCTGAATAAGCGATACCTCCGGTTAGAATAATCCCGTCTACCTTTCCTTTTACCACTGTTGCTAATTCTCCGATGCCTTTAGCCACTTGGTATGCCATAGCTTCATATATCAGTAAGGCTTCTTGATCTCCTGTGGCAATCCTCTCTTCCACCTCTAAAGCACTCGTAGTTCCCAGATAGGCTAGTAACCCACCTTTTCCTCTAAACATTTTCTTCATAGTAATATGATCATATTTCCTAGAGTAGCAGAGATCAACCAAAGGAACACAAGGTACTTTGCCAGCTCTCTCTGGCGAAAATGGACCCTCGTCATCACTAATAACATCAATCATTTGACCCAGGTGATGAACACTAAGAGTAATCCCCCCTCCTAGATGAGCAGTTATGAAAGTACCCTCTGAATAAGGCTTCTTGATAGATTGGGCATATTTCTGGGCCATCGACCTGGAATTAAGTGCGTGAATAATACTAAGCCTCGGGATTTCAGGTGAACCTGATATTCTTGCGATGTCTGTAAGTTGATCAACAGATATCCCATCATAGATATAAGATGGAATACCAAGTTCTCTAGTCATCTCAAAAGCAATAAGAGCTGCAATATTGGATGCATGGTCAGCACGGGGACGATGTATTAATGATTCAAGCATTCTTTGGTTAATCCGATAAGCCCCTGCTTTGAGAGGTGGTAAGGCTCCTCCCCGAGCAACGATAGCATTTAACCTCCGAAGATCAAACCTTATCTCTTCCAAAAAAGATATAATTGCCTGTTTTCGAAAAACAAATTGGTCAGTAGCTATCTTGAAAGCATATATTTCTTCAGTAGAATGGCCTATATCCTTTCTAAATAATTCCGCTTCATTCTCATAAATTGAAATCTTAGTAGATGTCGAACCTGGGTTAATCACTAGAATCCTAAATACATTCTCCATATCTGTTATCCTCCAGGAATAATTGTAATCTTTTACTATATTTCCATGAGATATGATTAACTCCTTTATGTGGAATTAAAAATTATACGTTCTTAAAGTACAAACAGGCATTACCAATGCCTGTTATAAGAAGTGAAAATCGGGTAATTTAATTATTATTCTTTGGTCAAATGCATGATTCTTCGAAGCATCAATACAGTTCAAAAAGCATAGAAATTGGTACGCTCACTTTTTGATGAGTTTCAAGATTTTTTACATCTGCTGTTTCATTATGTTCATCTAGTTTTTCAATCCAAACAAAAGAACCCTTATAAAAAACATCTATATTCTTCTGAGAAGCTACAATCTGTCTGGCACGTATTATATCCAAAGCTAAGTCAACTCCTTTACTTTTCTTATATTTTGTCCTGAAGGGTGGACTTTATGTAATTCAAATTTTCCAAGAATTATTTGTCTCTCAATACATATTAATCTACTGGAAGTTAGAATAATATATTAGATAACTAAGTCGCATTGAAAGGATCTGAAACTATGAATGCAATCCAAATCATGAAAGAAGAACATACTTACATCAAAAGAATGCTTAAAGTACTCAGGCAAGCGTGTCTCAATATTCTTGAAGGGCAAACAGTGGATTACCAACTATTTACCGATTCGGTGGACTTCATAAGAAACTATGCAGATAAATATCACCATAGTAAGGAAGAGGATGTGCTCTTCAAAAAGATGCAAGAAGAAATCCAAGATAAAGATACTCTAAGTGCGGTTCAAGGAATGTTCATCGAACACGATTTTGGACGTTTATTCATTTATAATCTGGTTAAAGCATTAGACAAAGTTCAAGCTGGAGATGCCGACGCCAAGGTTGACATTATTGGCAACGCAATACCCTATACCGATTTGCTTACTCGCCATATCGATAAAGAAGACAATGCACTTTATGATTTTGGAGTAAAAGCTTTGTCTGACCAAATAGTTGAAGAAGTCGACATATTAAGTAAAACCATAGATGATAAACCTGAGAATATAAAGCAGATTCAAAAGTATACAAATATGGTTGTAGATTTAGAAAAAAGGGTTGGTATATAGATACTCGCCCACTATTCTCCGTTAATATTAATTGATTATTTTTTAGACCTTTACCTTCTTTTAGACCATGAATATTTCAGAAAATTTCACTTGCCAAATTTTTCTAAAATATTCATGTGAAAAAACTTGCATTCTTTTGCTAATAATTGTATTTTAGTTATAAGAATAATAATCAGAAAAATTTCACAGGTGATAATATGAATTTGGACTACTTAAAGACTTTCTATACAACAGTAAAAGAAAACAGCATATCAAAAACAGCAAAGCTTCTGCATATGTCTCAACCAGGAGTAAGCTTTCAACTCCAAACCCTGGAAAAAGAGCTTGGCTTTCAACTCTTAATTCGCAGTAACAAAGGAGTTGTCCTTACTGAAGCAGGTAAAATCGTTTACGATTATGCTGTCTCTCTTCTCTCTATTCAAAAAGATATAGACCGGGAATTAAATTCCCTGCGTACGAACATTCAAGAAACCATCGTTAGTTCCTGCACGACGGTAGGGTCGTATACTCTACCATGTAGTCTCTATCTTTTTAAAAGAAGGTATCCAAATACCAAAGTAATTCTGAACACCTGTAATTCCGATACCGTTGTTGAAAACCTAGTTAATAAAAGCTGTCATATCGGGATAGTAGAAGGTAAACCTAATGGTATAAAGATAGAGTATACAAAATTAGCTTCTTGTGATCTATGTTTAGTTTGCTCTAAGAATATATGTAAATATCGAACTGTTTCTGTAGATGAATTAACTGAGCTTCCCCTTATTATTAGAGAGAAAGGCTCGGGTAGTCGCCAATCGTTAGAATATGAATTACAAAAACTTGCAATTTCCCTCCAACAAATGAATACTGTTTTAGAGTTGACTTCTTCAGAGGCTATAAAAGCTGCTATATTTAATGGACAGGGCTACGCTATTTTACCTGAATTATCTATCAAACATGAGCTTGATTCCGGCTCCTTAAAAAAAATCGCCATAGAGGATACTGAATTTAAAACCGATTATTTTCTTGCATATACGAAGGAAAGTCCCCCTCGAGGATCTGAAAAAACATTTTATGATTTTATTCAATCTTCTAGAAGAGGATTCTGTTCTTAGTTTTGTAGCTGTAAGATAGTCCTTGGCGTATAAGTGGGCGGAGGTTGCTTGTTATCAACCTCCGCCGGTTTATTCTAATAGCGATTCCTATGTCTGATTAAATTATAGTTTTATTTAAACTTATTGGACTACTGGGAAACCTTTATTAGCCCAACCAGTTTCTCCGGTAACCGGCATGCCCATACCTGAGTTCAAGGATACTGCATCATATCCTAATAATCTTAGTATGGCAACTGTCTGGCCTGCAGTTTGGCCAGTATAACAATAAACGATTATCTTTTTATCCTCAGGAAGTTGGCTAAAAGATTGTTCCATTCCTTTGCCAAAAGGTATGTTGATAGCACTCTCAATATGACCTGAACCAAAATCTTCTGCTTTCCTAATAGACAAGAACATTATACTCTGATCATCTGCATCAAGAAGACCTTTAGCATCATCTTCGCTAATTTTATAGTTAGCAAAGGTTGTCCCTTTGACTTCAGACAGTTTACTAAAGTACTCATTAATGGCTGCCTGAATCTCAGGTTGTATATCGGCTGTCGCACCGCCTTCGATAGCATTTGCTTGAGTCTCAGTTACTTCAGCTACCCCTTCAACTTTTGAGATTCCAAGATTCCACCCTAAATTTACTGTTTTAGCATCGAATCCGGCTACATTAAGAAGTGCAACTGTCTGACCTGCTGTTTGGCCGGTGTAACAATATACCATAATTGGTTTATCTTTTGGCAGCTTAGATAAATTTTCAGCAATTGCTGAACCCCAAGGTATATTTACAGCTCCCTTAATGTGACCTGCTTCGTAAACATCAGGCTGTCTTATGTCCATGATGAATATATCTTCATTTGCTTTGACCTTCGTGATAAAATCATCTTGGCTAATCTTATAGATATCTTGGGGCATATTAGTAAAATAGGATATTGCTTCATCAGCAACTACATCAGCTGCTGGAGCCGGAGTTGGGTTAACAGCAGGAGCACTAGGGGCTTGCGCGCAACCGGCAAAACTCAAAGCTACTAGTAAAACTAGAACTACTGTCAACAGTTTGAATCTAAAAGTTTTCATTGTTCTTCCTCCTTGGTTAGCTTGTTATTTTTTTAACTAAGTTAAGCGTAAGTGCTGAATGCTCCCCCCTTACTAGATTAGATTTAACAATCAAAGTTTATTATGAAACATCTGCTTTACTCGGTTGAACTGGACTTACAGAAGGTTTCTGCGATGGAAGAGCCTCATCAGCAGTCCATTCCAACCAAGCACCATCATAAAGCTTAAGGTTTTCATAACCTACATTAGCCAGCGCCAAATATGTTTGGGCAGCTCTGATTGAGGTTTTGCAATACATGATTACAGTCTGTTCAGGTTTGATTCCCAGATCATTATATTGCATTATGATTGCATGACCGGACTTATATGTCCCATCACTGTTGTTGTTGTTCGCATAATCTAACAATACTGAACCTGGAATGGTTCCCTGATTAAATTCCTCTTGGCTGCGCGTGTCAAGCAGAACTATATCTTCCTTAGGCTCATTGACTTGGGCGAGGGCTTCATTTTTCGTTGCTATCAAAGATTCGTCGCTATCCTTAGCTGAAAATTCGACAGAAGTAATAGCGGTTTTCTCAGAAGAGAGTTCTACACCAGCTTTCTGAAGAGCTTTGATTCCTCCGCTTACTACCTTAACCTGTTCATGACCATACACTCTCAAAGTCCACCAGAGTCTGGCAGCATCCATATTGTCAGTATTGTCGTAGGCAATAACAAGGGTATCATTTGCGATTCCATTACTTCCCATTACTTTCTCAATCATTTCCTTTGGAGCAAGCATATTTGTTACCGGTTCATTAACTATGATATCGTTTCTGGTTATGTTTACAGCTCCTATAACATGTGCCTTAGAATAGTCCTCTGGTTTCTGCATATCTACAAAAATAGTGTTCTCCTGAGAAATAAGTTTTGTAACAGAATCAGCATCAATTATATATTTTCCTTCCGCCCCACTTCCTGCAGCACTGCATCCTGATACAATCAGAACGAAAGATGTTACTATAACCAATAACCGAATTCTTATAAACAACCTCATCCTTTCTTCCTCCTTATAGTTTAATTCCAATATGCTTGTGATTAACGACACAATGTAGGATGTGTTAACAGAAAATAGAAAAAGCATCTCCCACTCAATTATAGTTTATAGCAAATGCCATTTGCTATCAGACATTCAAATGTTATATAAAAGACTATGATATCGCTCTCCCTCAAAAATATGTTTATGATAGTTAAAGGAGGTTTCCACTTCATAATGCGAATACACTAGAAGACGGTTTTGTTGTCTGCCTGTAAGTTTTAAAAAGGAGATGGAAGTTTGAATAGAAAGCCCAGTTATCATGAACTCTTGCTAGTTCTATTAGGAATTATCTATATCCTATTCAATCTGATTTATCTAACTAGGTTCCCTTTTGTTCATTCTGATGAATCATGGTTAGGTGGACTTTCAAGGAACATCTTAGAACTGGGAGATTATTCAACCACTGAATCTTTCTTCGATCTCTACCCAAGAAACCCTCATGCTCTTAAAATATTCTTTCATACTCTGCAGATCATTTTTATTAAACTAATGGGTTATGAAGTATTCTCTTTAAGGCTAATTTCACTTTTATTTGGTTTATTAAGCATATACTGGTTTTATAAGCTCACCAGATTGATTTTTTGTTCACCCTTACTGGCAATTGCTTCTTCAATATTATTAGCAGTTGATATCCAATATATCTACGCTTCTCACTTCGCAAGACAAGAAATCATCTTGCTTTTTATATTTATCTTTGCTCTTCACTATTTTTTGAAGAGCATAAGTGACATCAGGCTTCGCCATCATTTAACCCTCGGAACAATAATCGGCCTAAGCATCGGGCTGCACCCTAATAGTTTCCTAATTTTTTTGAGTTTTGTATTTCTATACTTGTTTTATATTTTTAACAAATCAGTAAAGCTCTCCGGGCTCTTAATATTTATTTTAATAGTTGGCTTTTTTGCTTCATCTTTCATAGTCTTGAGCCTTCATTTTGATCCTAGTTTTTTCTGCAATTACTCCAGTTATGGAGGCCAATTCGGTGTGTTAGACTCCTTGGGAACTAAGTTTATGGAGCTAAGATATTTTTATCAGAAGTTATATTATTCTGTAAGTGGAACGTATTATACCCCTGACCTAAGACTTCAATTCATGGTGTTCGCTATCGTATTCTGCTTAACTCTTTTCAAACTATATCGTGCTGAAGACAAAAAATTGAGCACAAAAATAATAGCAATAATTCTTTCTATCATTGCTATTAACGCTGGCATAATGCTAATAGGCCGCTTTAATCAAACTAGTATTATCTTTGTCTTCCCTTTGTTTTATATATTGGTTATTTATGTTCTGGAAAACATACAAAAAAAGCTGAGATTCTTGAGCATCGCTCTTCTCAGTCTTTCTTTAATTATCAGCAGTTATTTGAATATTCGACCCTATATCAAGTATAGTTACAATGAATACCTTCAACAGATCTCTACGATAGTACCTAAGGATTCAATTGTTCTGGCCAATCTTAACTGCGAATTCTATTTTGACAATAATAACCTTTTTGATTACAGAAACTTGGCATATTTAAGAGAGAACTCTTTAGATTTTAAACAATATATAGAAAAAAATAATATTGATTTCATCATATATCCTGAGGAGATGGAGCTAATCTTCGAGCAAAGACCCCGTTGGAACGGATTATACGGTAACGTTTATCCCTACTACCATGATATGAAAGACTTTCTCCAACACAATTGTGAACTTGTATCTGAGTTCAGCCATCCTACCTACGGCGTTAGGATATCTGAATATATTAATAGTAAAGAGTGGAGAATTAAAATTTATAAGGTAATACGAGATTAAACCGGTTTACCACTCAGGAAACTCTACCTATATCTAGGATTTCTTATTGTGTCTGAGATTTTGGTATCTTCATAAACTACTCCCGCTTCTTTAAAAATACGGTCAGTTCCCCTGTTTCTTCGTCCTCTTCCATCCAGTAACCGACTTCGTGCTTCTCAGCCCATTGAATGATGTTCTCTGCAGCACACATATAACCGGTGTTGATCTCCAGAATATCACCAGCAGAAAGTTTCTCCAGGGCTTGGGAGGCTTTCAAAAGAGGAATTGGGCAGGCATCATACCTGCAATCAAGTTTCTGACAAATCATAGATTTAACTCCTTTCTCAGAAGTCACCTATTTCAGTTAATATCTCAAATGTACTATAATACACAAGCTCAAACAATCCTTTTGCCATATTTTTTTGGTTTCAATATTTTTAGTAAAAATAGCACTTCTTACGTAAGTGCTATTTTCACTAAGTGTACGCCTTTTCGCATTTAGGCGTTTTTTAAAGCTTTTTCGATTTCAATTTTAGCCTGAGCCAGGTCATATTCGCGATGAATAACTTCACCCTTATTAACTAATACAAGACATGGTGTTTTATCACACTCAAAGCGACAAGCCATTTTATCCGATTTATAAATATCCATTCTACAGAGTTTAAATGCATTATTCATATCACGATTTATCTGTTCAACCTTCGTCAAGCATTCTCTATCTAACGCTTCGATAGCATTGTAAATGTATAAAGCCACTAAACCCTTGGCTCCTAGTATCTCTTCCTGAAGATAGTTTACTTCTTCCACATATTTTTCTGCCATTACACCGGCAGTAGCTGCATCCCCAACTGCAGTGGCTACTTGTCTTAAGAATTTATCACGAACATCCCCTGCAGCAAATACTCCTTCTACATTTGTTTCCATTTCTTCATTGGTAGTGATATAGCCTTTAGACGTCATATCTATCAGCCCTTTAAAATGCTCTGTATTAGGAACATATCCGATGAAGAGAAAACAACCGTCAACATCAAAGGGAAGTAATTCACCGGTCTTTAAATTCTTGAGTACAATTTTATTTAAGCGTTCTTCCCCTTCGTAGGAATCCACTACGGTATTCCAAATGAATTCCATCTTCTTGTTAATCAATGCTTTTTCTTGGGCTACTTTATTAGCATCCATTATCCCTTCATCATGAATAACGGAGACATAAACTTTCTTGGCAAATTTAGTAAGGAACATCCCTTCTTCAATGGCTGCATCACCGCTGCCCACTATTAAAACCGTCTTATCTGTATAATAAGCAGCATCACAAGTAGCACAGAAAGAAATCCCTTTATCGAATAAAAACTTGTCCTCATTCTTGGCTCCTGTTAACCTTGGTTTGCCGCCGGTTGCGATAACCACAGCTTTGGCATAGTAATCAACTCTAAAAGTTGATACAACTCTATAGTCGCATTCCATTCGTATGCCTTTGACTTCCGTAAGTTTAATATCTACATTAAAACGTCGACATTGCTTATCAAAATACTTCATTAAATCAGTTCCACCTATAGGTTCAGGGAAACCGGGATAGTTCTCGATCTCGCTTGTATAGGTAGCTAGTCCTCCCAGGAGAGCCTTTTCAATCAGCATGGTTTTCAGTCTTGCTCTTCCACAGTAGGTGGCAGCAGCCATTCCAGCGGGGCCTCCCCCGATAATCACTACATCATAATACTCTTTTTTCTTTTCCACTTATTTACCTCCTCTATTAAATCAAGGCTCTTATAACCTTTATCTTTCTGAATTACTTAGCAAGAAATAAAGAACTATATTAAAACCTTCTTCCCTCAATCCCAGATTTGAGGGAAGAAGGAGAGGGGAAAACTTAAGTCATAAAGAATCTGACCAGTAGCTTACTTCCTATCCAAGCTCCTAACAAAAGAAAAATTCCAAATACCCAACCATGGAGAGAAAATGACCCAATCCCACTGAAGAAAGCTCCGATGTTACAACCAAAAGATAGTCTAGCTCCATAGCCCATTAAGAGTCCACCTAATACAGCTGCCAGAACTTGCCTCCAAGATTTAATTTTTTTAACCTTAAATTGAGAGGCAAACAAGGTAGCTAATAAAGCACCGAATATTATTCCGATGTTCTGAAGGGATTGTGTGTTAGTAAAAAAACTTGTCTCCATTAAGGCATTAAAATTTCCTTTATTAGCAGCGTAGAATGCCCACTTCTCTGGCTCACCACCTAATGACCGGAAAACCCAGGAACCCCAATTAGAAAACGCAGTCGTGATGCCCCAGGGACTCCCACCTACAGCGAACATAGAAATATTTAATAACGCTAATAATACTGCCCCAGTGGTGTAACTCCAAGCATCTTTAATAATTGTCTTGTATAAAGGATGATTACTGATCTTCAAGCTATCACCTCAATTCACTTTAATCCTTCTTATGATTTATTTGGTCTTTTCAATGATAACTTCCCACTCACCATCGTTGATTTCTTCGATATCGACATTATGACCGGCGGCTCTAGCCCAGTCAGGTATATTTTTCATGGCACAACTATGATCTATCTCCACAACAATCACATCTCCGACATTCATAGTTTCCATCTTTTTTTGAGTTTTCACCAAAGGTAGTGGACACGCTTCTCCAAAACAATCTAACTTATATTCAGCCATTGTTATTCCTCCTTTAATTCTCAAGCGGTACTTTATTTAATTTTTTCTTTTCATACCAGTCTGCAAAGAGAAAGATTGCTGCTAGGATAATGAGTTGACCAAAGAAGGCAAACCCCCATCCAAACGCTGTTGGTAAATGGAACCCTTTGGTGACTCCATCACTAATACTAGTGGGCATTATCACATTGACAGACCACCAACCAAAATCTCTTGCGGCCCAAACAGAACCAACAACGAAAAATACAATTGCAATCCATTGTTGCATGAAGCCTTCGCCTACACGCATCAGCGTTCCAGAAGCACATCCGCCTGCTATAACCATTCCTATCCCGAACATTATGGCACCGATAGCGGTATGAAGACCTACTGGGAATATATTTCCGGGTACTCCGGCAACTCCGGATAGTAAAGCTTTAAACTGGATAGCTCCGAAACCTACCGTAGCAACCATAAATGCTATAAGAACTGCCCTTGTAAGTGTAGTGCTTCCTGTCAAAACTGGATCTCTTAGAGATGCAGTAAAACAAAATCTGGATTTTTGCAGAACAATCCCAAAGCTTATTCCGAAAATCCAATAGATTGCCAACATAGAATTGACTCCTGCAAGCATTATTCCCGCAATAATGATTAAAAGCAGTAACCCTAGAGCAATCGGCACCTGGTTTCTCCTTTTTCTTGCAGGTCTCTTCTTGCTTTCCATAACATTCCTCCTTTATGTTTGATTTCTAGGCCATAATTAACTAGTTCTTTGTGAAAATATTATCAATTGGCCTCGAAAAAATACCGCAATAATGTTACTACAGATAAATCTTAGCATGCTTTAGAGCGTAAATGTTATTTGATAACTTTATACAGTATCACTTTTATTTATGGCATATGACATTTCAAATGCAAAAACCGCCCTAAAAGGCGGTTGTACATATTAGGTTTTAGACTAATGTAGGGTTTAGTACGATAACTTAGTTCATATAAGTATAGACTCAACCCATTCTTTGTCCATTCTCGTTAAGCGTTGTTTCTTCAGGTTTTGTTTAACTATCCATCTAATATCTTTATCGGGGCACGAAATCCATTGTTCAAAAAATCGTTTTCCTTCTTCCGGATAACTAACAATGGCAACGCTCCAACAATAAGCCATTCCTTTTTTTAGGGCAATGAATCCTTCGTCTTTTCGATTATCCATTCCTTCAATTGATTCTGTGATTTTATTAAGAATGTGCAACACTCTACAAATCCGTTCTTTTTCATGGAGCAATTTGGGTTCACAGAGAGTCGCGACCGCTGCCCTTTTCTCGTAGGGATTGCCTTCTGACCACACCTCCATTTTATCAAGGAGGGCATCCATATGGACCTCACCATATATTTGCAAGGCAATTGCTACTGCTTCACGGATTCTCCATCGTGGATCAGACGCCAGTGATCGCAGTGTATGTAGATAATTCTCTTTGCCTTCGATTATCAGCCTTCCCAATCCCACCGTCCCACAGCATACTAAAAATTCTTGCTGTGCGTTGACCGGAGCTCTCTCAGGAATATAGCTTAACAGGTGTAGAAATTGATCCTCATTCCCTATATCTGCAACAGCATAGATTAATTCAAGGTTAGCACGCGGGCCTGGCAGCCCGGATTCTTGTAATAAGTACCCTTCCCAATTATCCATTTTTTTGAGCTGTTCAATATACGCTTGAACTTTTTTCATTTGCTCTTGATCTCCTCATACTTATGAAACCATTCAGGAAAAACCTTTCTGAATTGTACCGGTCTAAAATTATCTTTTTTTACAATGATGTGAGTAGTAAGACCTTCGGCACATACTTCACCCTCTCCATTGACAATGGTATACCCATAGATAGTCTTTAATCCCTGGTTCTCTTCCACCCAAGTTTTTACGAAAACTGTATCTCCATAACGAACGGCTTTCTTATAAGTAACTTCAGCTTTATACACTGGAGCATAATAACCCGACCTTTCCATATCTAAATAGTGATATCCTAAATCTTCAATAAATTGAGTTCTTCCTAATTCAAACCATTTTAGATAATTAGCATGGTATATTACTCCCATCATATCTGTATCGGCATATGACAGTTGAATTTCCTTCGTTGAAATGTAGATGTTAGACATTGTATCCTCCAGTAAATTTTCTATTACATTTTATCTTTACACTTTCAATGCACTTTCAATACACTTTCAATATTCTCCACAGGTAGCCAATCATCCATATTTCCATAATTGCTTTTATCAATCTTGATTCTGCCAGTTGCCCCTCTTATAATCATTGATTTAGAACCTTCTAAAAGCTTTTCAAGTTCTTTGGCCTTTGCATCGAGATAAACCACATGATCCATAAGAATTACCTCCTTGTTAGCTTTTTATTCACAAGAAATTGTAGTATAAGAGTTGTTGAGGCTCATTAATGAAAAGATAATTTCATTTCGTTTTTAGATTTTATCTTGTCTTTTCTAGTTCCCTTATGATATTGTAAAAGTTATTATTATATCTTTAATAATAGAAAATCGAAAAACATTTTGTCCTTTTAAGAGAATAAAAAGCAAAGAAGGAATTTGAGATGGGAACTGTAAAACTTCTAATAGTATTTGTAGTTATGATGATTCTGCTTTGGAAGAAGAAACCTTTGGCACCGGTCGTAACCGGGGCTTCCATTGTGTTGGCTTTTCTTTACGGAACAGATATTGTAGGGTTTTTCAAAATGGCTTGGATGGCAACCAAAGACCAGGACACTGTTGAACTGGCAGCTATTCTAACAATGATTATGATTCTGGAACGAATCCTCCGTCAACAAGGATATCTTGAACGAATGCTTAATGCTCTTACAGGACTATTTCAGGACCGCAGGACAGTCATGGCCATTATTCCCGGTTTTATTGGTCTAATGCCGAGTGCCGGTGGAGCACTTTTTTCTGCTCCTTTGGTAGAACAAGCTGTGGGGAAAGCGGCTACAGCTGAACAAAAAGCATTTATTAATTTTTATTATCGCCATATCTGGGATTACTTTCTCCCGATTTACCCTGGGGTGCTTCTAGCCGCTAAAATCACAGGAATCCCCCTGGTTACGATGATCTTAGGGCTTATGCCTTATGGTATACTAATCATTCTCATGGGATTACCCTATCTTTATACCATGAAGATGAAAGAGGTAGAAACGAGTACAGCTACTCCTGGTTCCGAAAATCTCTCAGATGTAAGTGCTGTCAGCGAATACTCCACCGACCCAAAGGTTAGAAATAATCTTATCAAAGATGTTGTATTAAGCACCCTTCCGGTAGTCGTCTTAGTAGGGCTTGTTTTAGCGTCCGTTAACATAATCTTAGCCGTAGTCATTGTGGTTGGAGTGTTATTGTTAAAACATGGTTATACCCCTAGGAAGTTCATATCTTTAGTCCGCGAAGCAGTTGTTGTTAAGACTCTGGTGATTTTATGGGCAATCATGTTCTTCAAAGAAGTTATGACCGCTACTGGATCGATTGATGGGCTACCGCTTCTCTTAGGAAAGCTACCCATACCAGAATTTGCAGTTGTTGGTTTAATTAGCTTTTTGGTCGCTTACTTGACAGGACAAACTGGATTCTATGTCGGCATAGCATTTCCGGTTATTATTGCGGCATCCGGCGGAGCAGTAAGTCTCCCGCTAGCTGTGTTTGTATTTGTATCAGGTTCTGCTGCCACCATGTTAAGCCCTATGCATCTTTGCCTCTCTCTGACCATAGATTACTTTAAAGCTGATTTAAGTAAAGTCTTAGGCAAACTTATTATATTTGAAAGTATTCTGGTTTTTGTCGCCTTACTGATGTATTTAGTATTGAGGTAACTTATGTAGTCCATGATAATCAACAACGAATTTAAAACTACTTAAAGTACCTTTTCTATAAATATTTCTACAATGTGGGGATCAAACTGAGTCCCTGCATTTCTTTTTATCTCCTCGATGGCAGAATCTTCACTAAGTGGCTTGCGATAAGGTCTTTCACTAATCATCGCATCGTAGGCATCAGCAACCGCAATTATTCTAGCATGTAGAGGTATTTCTTCTTCTTTGATCCCCTTGGGATATCCTGTACCATCAAAGCGTTCATGATGAGCCAATATATCTTCAGCCAAGAAAGCATAATCATTTGAAGAGCTTAAGATACTATAACCTGACTCTGAATGTCTCTTAATTTCTATCCATTCTAAGTCACTAAGAGGGGCATTTTTATTAAGGATATCATTACTAACTGCTATCTTCCCAATATCATGCAATAGTCCAGACATTTGTAACTTATGGATATCTGCGTCACTTAAACCCAAAGCCAGTCCTATACTGCTGCTCAATTTACTAACTCGGTTGGAATGTTCTTCTTCTCTGGGGATTTTTTCATATAGTGTTTTCATGATCATTTTAATCGCTTCATACCTCATACTGGCACGTTCCGAAATTTTATGCTGATACATATACATTTCTGCCTTATTATAAATATCTTGAATATCTTCTTTCTTATCTTTTTTTGTTTCCCATCCATACGAAACAGATATGTTAATAGCTTCTACTTTCTCATTGTTAGTAGCCTTTTGAATTCTCCTCAAGATATTCTCAATCTGACTTGAATCTGTTTTCGGCAGCAGTATAACAAATTCATCACCACCGACTCTTGCAATAATATCATCGGCCCTGCATTCTTGTTTTAGAATTCCTGCTACTTTTTGTAATAGGATATCACCTGCTTTATGTCCAAACGCATCATTGATTAATTTAAGACCATTAACATCAACTAGAATAAGGCTTAAGGGAAAGTTTCTTTCTGTGTCCAGTCTTTTTAATTCTTCTTCAAAAAACCTTCTGTTGTAAAGGTTGGTTAAAGAATCATGGAAGCTTAAGTATTCAATTTTCTTTCTCTGTTCTTTCTTATCTGATACATCTCTGAATACCAAGACAACGCCAAGTATATTTTTATGGTGGTCATTTATAGGGCTGGCACTATCTTCCACATGATATTTTCGACCGTCTTTTGCTGTTAACATCGCATGGTTATCCATTTCTCTAATCGTATTTGTTTCAAATACTTCTCCTATAGGATCATTTATCATAGCCCCATCACGTTCATGAGATAAAACGAATACTTCTTTATAGTGCTTACCAACCGCTTCTTTTGCAGTCCACCCAGTTAGTTCTTCCGCGACAGTATTTAACATTTCTATATCTCCATCTTGATTCACAACCAAGACTCCATCACCGATTGAAAGGAGGGTCAATAAATATTTTTCTTTCTCGACTTCAAGTTGGTCTAGAGCTTCTCTTTTTCCCTTTGCATTCCAGACTCCATTCATGAGTATACCAATCTGATATACGTCTAAATCACTATAATCCTCTTCCTTGTTTGCTAAGCCTATAACTGCAACAATCTTATTGCCTATAATTATAGGAATGGTCATAAACTTTGTTAACGGTACATGTCCTTGCGGATACCCTTTTTTCATGTCGTTAGGCATCTCAAAGTTATTAACTACAATCGGTCTTCTTTGGCGAACTGCTTCGCCCCATAGTCCTGTCTTATCCAGCTGGTAGGTAGTCTTTTTATTGACGATTCTGCATTCATCCATTACCTCTTTAGACCATGAATTAAGGATTAATTCTTCTTTTTCTTCATCATATAAATATATATAACCAAATTTGCTTTCCGTCAATTTTAAAGACTCATGTAATACATAATCGAGTTGTTCTTCAGCTGAACTAAAATCTTTACGGAAAACTTCAGCAAGAACCCAGTTGCGATGAAGTGTTTTTTCTTGGTCTTTCTTGATTTTATTTTCTTCTGTGACGTCCTTGATATAAGCCCCAACACCCACACTTCCATTTAAAAGCTTGACAGGAAATTTGGTGGTTTTATAAATTCTATTTTCCCACCGCACTTCACCAACTACTAAGGTATCCTTCTCAATTGCTTCAATATCTGTTTCCCTACGTTTGCTGGCAAACTCAAAATTCGTCAATTCGAAGTCATCGTGACCAATCATTTCTGAGGAGTCTTTATTATAAAAATTTTCAGTTGCTTTATTTACAAAGACGTATTTTAGATTTTCATCTTTTAAATAAATTAAACTGTCATCGGCATTAATATATGTCTTCTGTAGTGCATAAGCATTATTCAATTCCTTATTTCTCTGCTTTAAATTCTCTATATTCCTTTTACGCTGGAAAGAAAATAATAAGAGGATGAGAATAAGTATAGATAAGGCTAAGAAGAAAGCGTTGGTAATCATTTTGTTCTTTTTTTCTAGTATTGCCTTATCTGTTATATCATTGATGATTGAAAAAAGCATTTGATTATCATCATACAAATACGGATAGGAATAGACTTCCACGGTTTTAATATCACCGCTTGCGACTCTATGTTCAAAGACGAAATAATTCCGTTTTTCTTCAACTGCGAGTGCCATTTCGGCTGCCGTTTCTTCAGGGCCTAGTGCATTAATTTCCGAAATTTTTCGTGCAGTTAACTCCTCTATGGAATATCCATAAAAATCTGCAGCAGCTTTGTTAGCATATTTTATAGAGCCTGTTTCTGAATCGATAAGCAACATAATCGATCCATGGCCATCGAACATTTCATGAAAATCAGGTTCCATCGTTTGAGCGTGTGACACCAATGGTCCAGAAATTATCATTATGCTCATTAGTAATAATAATATCAATCTTTTTCTCATTGTACTATCCTACATTCATAAGTTTATACACCTGTCATCGTTCCTATTTCATAATAAGAAGCAACAAATCTCATTATAAGTAATTACTTAATATATAATAGTGGATAATTTTACCTATGTAAATATATTCTTAAATTAAAAAGATTATAGCTTTTAATTGAAATTATAAAAGTTTTTAAAAAAAACGGCCTTTTTACGAGCCGTTTTAAAAAAAGATATATATTATTTGGGAAGTTAAGCAATAATTTGACTCTTTACCATGCGTGACCAAGACGATTTTTCACTCCCGGGATCACAATCTTTTATGGAATCGTAATTCCATCCCAGATAGGTAGGGCAGCAAGGATAATTATTGCTCTAAGAGCAAATCCTCCAATTATAACTGAGATATCAGTTGCTATTGTAAGATAAGAATTATGATGTTCTTTTTGTACGGTTGCAGCAACTTCTCTTTCAGCTACCGAAGGTCCTTTTGCAAGCTGCTTAACAGCCTGTTTGGAACGGAGATATGGAATCATAAATACCACTAATGGGAATAGAAGACCTAACCCGATAAAGTAGCCCCAGAATATCAGAGCATAGACACCTGAAATGAGCAACTCTGCAGACTCCTGTCCTACCGCTCCATAAACACCTGAGTTCATCATCCCGAAAAAGATAGCTACAATTATCAGCTCGGCCCCAATTAGATAAATATGTGCTTCTCCCTCGCGTCCTTCCTTGAAATTACCTTTTTCTAACCAAGGGGCGAGAAGTGAAGTAACTGACAAACCTGTTGACAAGGCGGATGTAACGAAAAGAACAGGCATAAGTCCTGAGTTCCAGAAAGGAACTGCTTCGACAACCGACAGCAGGAGACCAGTATAAGCACCAGTTGCTAAGGCTAATATTGCTCCTGCCCAAGACAATAGCTTAGGTGCAGATTTCTTAATGAATGCGAAATAACCTTTGAGAAGTCCAACCATTATGAAAGCGGATAAAATATATACTCCCCAAGTCATAACAGAACTAAAGTTTGAAAGAAGTCTTATTAGTAACCAAGGTTTATGCAAACCCTGTCCAAGATCAAAGACCAGTAATACGGTACCAAAAGCTACAACAGGTGCTGCAATAAAGTATCCTGCTCTGCTAAGGCTAGAGTCTTTTCCTAGCCAACCTTTTTCTGCTGCGAAGGAAGTGAGATATGCTCCTGCTCCAAGTCCTCCAAGAAATAAGTAGATAACTATTAACCAATGCCAATGCATCTTAAAAATACCTCCTCTGACGGCCATGGTGGCCTAATGTCTCGACGTACACGGATGAACTAGTAGATTTTAAAGAGCGATCTATGCTTTCGGAATAATCACCCAAGATGGTCTTGTTAATTCAGCACTTGGAAGTCCGTCAATTCGAGTTACTACACCCTGAGTTTGTTGCAATTTAGAAAGTTCCCCATAACTTAAAGCTCCGGTAGGACAACGCTCTGCACACGCAGGTTTTTCTCCGTTATCCTGTCTTTCAAAACAGAAATGGCATTTACTGATTCTACCCGTGTCATCACTGAATTGGGGGGCATGGTAGGGACAAGCATACATGCAATATTTGCAGCCAACACACTTTTCTCGGTCTTGGATGACAATACCGTCCTTATCTCGCTTTGTATAGGCCCTAACTGGACATACTGTCGCACAAGCCGGGTTATCACAGTGATTACAACTTATAGATAAGAAATCCCCTGTCTTCTCTCCTATATATACCCGTCTCCACTCGGTACCTTCTTCCCAGTTATTAGCATCTTTACACGCTGCCTGACATACTCGGCAAGCAACACACTTTCCCTGATCATAAATAAAGCCCATCTGTTTGGGGTTTTTCGGTGCATTTGGAGCGGCAGCTGCTTTGACCACTCTCCCTGGAAAAATTCCCAGAGCCAGAGCTGCAGATGCCATGGCACCTATTTTAATAACCTTTCGGCGGCTAATCAACGTACTTTTTGAACTTTCCACTATTACACTAGTCTCCTTCCTTTTCTTTTTGGTCATTAGAAACAATATTCATGACTCAGATGTGGTTATACCCTATCTGAGTTTTCATATGCTTATTTTTTGCGTCTATCCATTACAATTGACCCGCCGATGAACAGTACTGCAACACCAAGACCGCTACCCAATAAAACATTGTTAGCTTCCTGATGAATGGGTTCAACAGGTAATGGTTCATAATGCTCCAGAGGCTCGAAAGACGCTGAGGCTCCGGCTAATTCATCAGGTGCTGCTTCCGAAGTTCCAGCTGCTTCGCCGGGAGCTGCTGAAGCTCCAGCTAATTCATCGGTAGCAGGTTCAGTAGTTCCAGCTGATTCGCCAGGAACTACTGAAGCCCCAGCTAATTCATCGGTAGCTGCTGCAGTAAGCCCATTTGGTAAATACATCAACATCCCAAGAGTAAGTACAGCAATAAAAGTTAGAAGTGTCAAACTGTGGTGTACTTGTCCGATTTTTCTCATTTGATAAGATTTCTCCTCTCCTAATAGATATTAAAATTATTACAATCTTTCTCCAAGGAAAGCTCCCCATATCTTAGATAAGTCTATACAATCGAAAGTGTCTGTTGAAAATAGTAAGACTCTCCTGACTCATATAGATCGTCATGTACTTAAAGGGACTTACATGGATAAAGCCAAGTAATCTAATTATTTGTCTATGTTCTATCTATGTTCTTTTTACTTAGTTCTCTTCCCTTTTGGAAGTACCTATTTTGCTGCTCTATCACCTATTATCATTGAAAACCCCCTTCTTCTTTATTTCATTGATGGCGATTTCTCCAATACTTCCTGTGATGAAGCCCGTAATTACTGCTGATACTAAAAGAATTGGAAGATAATAAAGGATAACAATTTCACCTAATAAGAAAGATGCCACAGTAATCTGTATCGTATTATGAAATATCGCCCCTACAATGCTAATCCCTTTTATACTGAAAGACCCAGAGAATTTCTTATATAGCAATGCCATGACTAAGGCACTGATGATACCTCCACTGAGACTAAAGGCAAGCATCATTATTCCTCTGGTCAATAACGCTACGACAAAAGAGCGAATTACAACAATAAGAAGTACATCTTTTAGAGGCAGAAAAATAATGGCAATTAATGTAACTATGTTTGCTAACCCCAGTTTCACTCCCGGAACCGGAACAGGTATTGGAATTATTGATTCTAATAAGGATATTAGAATAGCGTTGGTAACCAGTATTATAATGATTGCATATCTTTTATTTTTATCCATACTTATACCCGTTTTTTCGCCTTGAGGCTTATTAATTATTCTTCTTCACTTATTCATCCGATCAGCCTTCTTTATAAGTTTAACCGCTTTTTTATTATCCATTACTATTACTATTGGATAAACTAAGAATGCTCGGATAAATAAGGGTATCCCAAAGTTTATTTAATTTATCTTTCGGGATACCCTCTAGTACCATGGGTTAATGTTAAATATTATATCCAATTTACTTTAACACAATTTTCCTCTCTATGTGATTGTTTGTTTTAGTACTCACTAGTTAATTTATCATGGAAGGCAAAATTTTTAAATTCTGACTTTTGTCCCCAACAGCAGGTACATTTGTCCCTAAGTCAGGGTTTTTTTTCTGATCCAATAACTAGCTGCCTCTGTTCTATTAGAAACATTTAATTTCTTAAAAATATTACTAATATAGTTTCGAACTGTTTTTTCGGAGATTGCCAAGGCTTCGGCAATCTCTTTATTGGATTTACCTAGGCTTACCATTTGTAAGATATATGTTTCTCTGCAGCTTAATGTACTATCTATATCAGCCTTTTGCCTTTCAATAATATTATTAAAAACACCCTCTGTAACAGAGGCATCTAACACAGAATCTCCTTCATAAACCTTAAATATGTTCTTAATTAGCTCATCACTTTTAATATTTTTCAGTAAATATCCACTGGCTCCTGCTCTAATAGTTTCCATTACTAAATGATCTTGGGAATACGCTGTTAAAATAATAATTTTTACTTTTGGAAATCGGCTTTTAATACAAATACACCCATTTACTCCGTCTCCATCAGGAAGCTTAAAGTCGAGTAAAATAACATCAGGTTGAGCTTCAGGGATTATATCCATGGCTTCTTGGAGACCTTTAGCTTCACCGCATACTTCTATCCGATCATCTAATTCTAATATTAGCCTTAATCCATCTCTGACTATATTATGATCATCAACGATTAATACTTTGATTCTATTCTTCACTTCTCCTTCACCCTCCCTTTGTTATTATAAACTCAACTCCCTACCGTATTCCCAACTATCATTCATTGGTGGCAAGCGAAACGTCCCCTTGCCACCCCCTTGCCACCCTACCGTTCTCGCAACTCGCTTTTATCTTTCACTTAGTAGGCACCATCATCTATATCCGTTTTTTCTGATCCTTCAATATATACCACTGTTTTATTAGGAAGGCAGACGATGCTCTGACCTGGATTACTTATCTTACCGGTTTTGACACACACCTTATCTGGGCAGGAAGACTCTTCAACCCAGATTTTATCTTTTTCGCTTATTATCAGCATATGATTGTTATCCGGAAGTTCCAGATGTAGTTCTTTCCGCTCAGCTGTTGCGTCTAAGGGTATTGTACTATGAATCTGACTATCAACTTTTATTAATGCTATCTTATCATTAATGGAATCTGGCCACATCATATCCTTGAGAAACCAACCTATAGCAACTATAATCACCAGAATTAGTATGATAAGATCACCTTTTTTAATTTTCATGGAGTCACCACTTCTTTTTGTAATTGGTATTCATCCTTAACAATTTCAAAATTCTCATCATTTATTCCAGATGAAATATAAACCTTTTTGTCAGAAGTTATAAAAATTGCTTCGGTACTCGGTAAAGTTTCAATCATCTGCATACCTTCTTCAAGTCCCAAGAGAAAGATAGTTGTTGAGAGGGCATCGGCATCAATCGATTCCTTTGTGATAATAGAGATACTCATAATTGTGTTATCCTCTGGATACCCTGTTTTGGAGTTTAAAATATGGTGATATCTCTTCCCTTCTAATTCAAAATATCTTTCATAGGTTCCTGAAGATACAAGAGCCTGATTATTTAACATCACAATACCCATATAGTCACCCCTTGGTTCAAGTGGATCCTGTAATCCCAACTTATAATATGAACCATCTGGTTTTGTATTGAGTGTGAGTATATTCCCGCCTAGATTAATAATCGCGTGCTGGATTCCTGCTTCGATTAAAATCTTAGCTGCTTCGTCAGCTGCATAACCTTTAGCAATCCCACCTAGGTCGACCATCATTCCAGAATTATTCAGTTTGGCACTGAGGTTTTCCTTATCCAAGAGCAGGTTTTCATAACTTATTAAAGGTAGTGTATTTTGAATTTCTGTTTCTTTAGGCACTCTTGCTTTCTCCGTACCAATATTCCAGAGCTTAACGAGAGGACCAATCGTAATATCAAACTGTCCTTTAGAAATTTCCGAATAATATTTCCCCTTCTCCAGGACAAAGAAAGTATCCTGGCTAAGCTTGCTGTATGCTTGTCCCGCAGAATTATTCAGCTGCATAACTTCACTTTTTTGATTATCTTCATTAATGGTCATTCTGTCTTCAATTTCCGAAATTCGATCAAAAACTTTCTGAAATATTTGTTTATCTTCAATCTCATCGTAAATTGTTATTTTAGCTATAGTACCCATTAAAAAAGCTGTCTCCGAGACCGGTTTAGCTTCTGTCTGGTCTTTTGTTATGGAGGTACACCCTGTTAGAAAAGATGGGAGTAGTAAAAATACAACAAGATATATCAATGCTAATGTTTTTTTTACATACATAACTTCATGAAAACCTCCTAAATAGAATGACAAATAACATTTTACCATAAATTATTACAATAGCAATTATAAAAATATATGTTAATAAATGTTATACAAAATGAACTTATAAAAAAGAGGGTGCCCTTGGCACCCTCTTTTTCTACTGTTATTTTACATTCATAAATTATTTTGCGTCTTTTAGAGCTTCCTGTGCTAGATCAAAGAATTCAACCACATGGATGGATACACCAGCGATGTCATCGGTATGACCTTCATCATCCTTGTAGGTAATCTTAGTTGGATCTTGAGTTTCTACCAGGTATGCTTCAGCTTTCATAGCTTGTTCGTGCCATTCAGCTTGAGCTCCACCTTTAGCTACCAGACCATATTCACCTGATTTGGATAGGGTATCTTTATCAGGATCGCCATCTACTTCTGCAATGCCATCGAAGTCAACGGCTACAATTGTACCGTTCTTAACTGCAATATGCGCCATATATTTGAAGCCTTTTTCAAATGCGTCTTGTTGAGCATAGTAGAAGCCATCTTTATATGGACCTTCAGCGATAGGGCCATTTGCAAGAGCCTTTTCGGCTTGTTCGAAGAACTCTATTACATGGATAGACACACCTGCGATGTCATCAGTATGACCTGCATCATCTTTGTAACTGATTTTTGTAGGATCTTGGGTTTCTAAGAGATAAGCTTCAGCCTTTTCAGCTTGCTCATGCCATGGAGCTTGTGCTCCACCATTTTCAACGATTGGGTATTCACCATCGGCAGATAAAGTATCTTTATCTTTGCCGCCGTTGATGTTTACTCCGTTCCAGTCAGCAGCTACGATATTACCATTGATTACCGTTAGGCTAGCTGAATATTTATAGTCTTTAGTATAAGCATCTTGTTCGGAATAATAAGCACCATCTTTATATTGACCTTTACCAACAGGTCCATTTGCCAGGGCTTTTTCTGCAAGATCAAAGAATTCGACTACATGGATGGAGACACCAGCGATATCATCGGTATGACCTTCATCATCCTTATAAGTGATCTTTGTTGGATCTTGGGTTTCTACCAAATAAGCTTCAGCTTTAGCAGCTTGCTCATGCCATTCAGCCTGGGCGCCACCTTTTGCAACGAGACCATATTTACCTGATGCGGATAGGGTATCTTTGTCAGATCCCCCAGCTTTGTTAGCACCATTCCAATCCGCTGAAACAATTTTTCCGTCTTTAACTTCGATTGTTACAACGTATTTCCAACCCGAATCAGAGAATCCATCTTCTTGTGCAAAATAGATTCCGTCTTCATACTTACCTTCTTCTGCACCTACTGGCTGGTTAGATCCACAGCCTGCAAGTGAAAGAATTAGCATGAGACTGAGTGCTACTACGAGAAATTTTTTAGACATTGAAACATCCTCCCTCAAATTGTTTAAATACTCTCCTGACCATACTTAACTATCATCTTTGTGATAGTTCTATTAAGTACTCCCTTGTTAATTTAACATGGAAGGGGAGGTTTTTATATTCTGACTTTTGTCCCAACGCTAGGTACATTTGTCCCTATAATCTGTTTTTTTCCTTCCAATTAATAGCAGTAGTTTAACGTCTCTGTTTCAGTTAAGTTTTTGATCTTAATCCATCTTAATATTCTTCACTTTTCGTTTCATCCCATGGAATCTTAAGCTCAATTCGGGTGCCATTCGTAACTCTTCCAATAGCAAATGCCCCCCCTATTCGTCCAGTTCTTTCTTTCATCGAACTAACGCCAAACTGTTTTTGAGGATTTGATTCTTCTAGACTAATGCCCTTTCCATTATCTGTTACAGTGATATATAAAAAATCACATCTGCCTTCCAATAAAACATTCACATACTCCGCTTCAGAATGTTTGATAGCATTGCTAATAGCTTCCTGAATAATATAATAAATTTGGGTGGATGTATCTGGTGATAAATGCCCTCTAATATAAGGGTAAATTTCGCAATTGAGGTTTATTCTTATACTCTGATTTTCATTAAACATCTTCACTAATTGCTCTAGGTTGTATTTTAAATCCTCCAATTTGATTTTATCCATAGATGTTGTAGAGATAAATTGACGAGTTTTCTGAATCGTATTGTTTAAATCACTTTTAATTTGATCTAAAATATCTATTTTTTTATCTACGTCCTTGTTCATTAATAAATAGTCTATTTTCAATCCAGCAGCGTATAAGCCTTGGATAATACTATCATGTATTTCCAGTCCTAACTTCCTTCTTTCTTTGGAGGCTATTCTTAGTTCTTCCAACTGCTTTAGCTTTTCTTCTTGTTCCCAACTAAAAGTGTCGATTACCTTAATTAATAATAAGTTAATTGCAAATCCTACAAATGCTTTTATAGACAATGGTGAGAAATTCAAGTACTCCACAAAAAGTTCTTTGTTAATTATATTAGCAGGAAAGTAGCTTGCTCTGGTAACAAGCAATCCTTCCAACAATCCATAAAATATAAAAACCCAGCTTAGATTCTTATATCTTCTTGATATTTTTACCGATTTTGTTTTCTCGATTATCCGAGCATTATTGTATAAAGCTATCGCAGATATTATACAGCTTGGAAATCCCATCAAATAGCGTAGTGCAATCGTGTTATATTTAGGATTCGTAAGATGATAATAAGCACCATAGTTTTCCATTAACAGGAAGAATCCTGACAGATAAAGAACAAAGATGAGAATAGGAATTTTAAGCACAATATTCTTGTATTTGTCTCTAAGAGGCAATAAATCTAAACCAAAGTGCAGTAAAAAAGCAAAAGAAATGGCCTTAATAATAATATTGATGTTATATAATTCCGGATGAAAATAAGGATGACACAGTTCAAGCTTAATAACTAAAGAGATCCATTCACTAATACCGTGAGTAATCCCAAAAAGGCCTAAATACTTCAAGGATTTAATTAAAGATAAGTTCATTATCTTCGTATCCTTCTGCAAAATCGCAAAAATCCCCATAGTAATCATGGCGAAACCGTAAATTAGATATAATACGAATTCAATAATAGTCATAAGCTATTCTCCTCCCGTGGCAGGGGCGCCCGTGGCAGGGGGACGTTTCGTTTGCCACCTTTTGCTAAGTTTGGTTTTAAATAAGACGGCTAATCATCTTTTTCATTTCATAACCTATTAAACTATAACATAATCGATAAATGTTCAAATTAGACGTGACAAAAATTATATTCGCTCTATTATTCCCCTACCAATTCCCAATACTCTACTAAGTTGACGGTTACTCACACCTGTTATTGTTTTTATTTCTTTTATTACGTTATCTCTTTCTTCTTTAGATAGCTTTACAATTGCAGCCGGGTTGTCAAAAATTCCAATTATTCTATTATGTAATTTTTCATCCGAGTATCTCTGCTTTATTACATATTCTAAACATTGTTCATTACCAGGCATATTCATGAACTGTAAGAAATCCTTAATATTTTCGAAAAATCCTTTTCCTCTCTCTACACTTACTATACCTTGATGATCGTCCTTAATATAGTAAATAAAACTACTCCACTTATAATGGGCGATATCTTTTGTTAATCCGGCTTTAATGGGATTTTGATGTATGTATCTTAATACGGTTAAGAAATAGCTATCATCTTCAACTGCTTCACTCTTAAACCTATTTTGAAACAAGTGACCCGTTCTAGAGTATTTCAAATTATGGGATTGCACATAACCCACAGCTATTCTCTTTATCGATTCTCCGATATTTTCATGCCCTTCCTCTATTAACAAGTGCACATGGTTATCCATTAAGCAATACCCATAAATAGTATAGTCACTTTTTTCTTTAGCACTAGATAAATATGATAAAAAAGTTTCTCGATCTTGATCATCTAGAAATATTTCTCTCTTATCAATTCCTCTTAACATAACATGATATATCCCGGTACTGCTTTTTTCTCTACACTGCCTTGCCACAAATTACCACCCTTAATCAGCTTACTTTTCCCTCAGCAATGTGTCAAGCGAAACGTCCCCTTGCCACCTTTTAAAACCAATATCCTTTTTCGATCATTATAACTGCAGATGTGAACAAGACAAAGCTCAATACAGCAACTACATCTCTTTTTGATATTTTAAAACTGTAATGATATAGATCTTCCGTATTGACTTCTTCAACAAATTTTTGTATCTTATCTATTTTTTCAAAAGAATTCACCAACAGTGATACGATAATTTGAGATATTCCCTTAATATTTATTTTAAACTTTCCTTTGGTTCCTCCTATGCTGGAGCGAGCACTTTCTAGAAACTTGTTCTTCATTTCTACTCCAGTCCCTTTCAGGTCCAAGACGATACACATTACTATTTTTAAATAGTCCTTAACAGGAACGCCTAATAATTTTAATGGAAAAAAAAGTTTGTCTAGAAGTCCAATAATGGTTTTCAGGGGGGTAGTATGAAAATACAGGATACTCACATACCAGATAAGAAATAAGCGGAACAGTCTTAGTACTAACTCGTAAGAACCTTGATTATAAACAAAAAGTTCATTATTAGTTAATGAAAAGATTACACTATTCATTAATATCCCAAATAAGAAGGGTATTAATACGATTACACAATATGAAGCAGCACTGAGTAATAGTGTTCGGAATTTAATTCTTAATACTAAAGTCACAATTAATAAATAAATGGATAAAATGCCAAAACTCATCTGTTCTTCAAAAAAGAACCCCATACTAGCAAGCCCTGTGGCTAAGATGAACTTTATAAATCCATCCATATCCCAGTGCTCATTTTCTTTAAGCGTATTCAGATTTGTGACAGACAGGTTGCTTGTCATAGCAATGTCAGCTACATTCTTATTCATTCGTGATTATCCTCACATATTTTAATTGATTAATTATTAATTCAATCTCACAATCAACTCGTACTAATATACACAATATGCCCATTATAATATCTATATTATTTTTATGTCAATCATTCCAATAGACATAAAAATCGGTAGACTTGGTCGTTTATTAAAAGATAAAAACAGGTGTTACCCTGTTTTTATCTGTATTTTATAGCCTAAATTCGATATTTATTGTATCTACCAACATACATAATCTTGTAATTATTACCTCTTATTGAGAATCATTGTGATGGTGATACAGAACAGATATCTCTAGAATGAGATATCTGTTCTATTAACTATTAAGATGTCTACTGTATAAATTCATCATTTTGCCATAGGCCCACAATTAATTGTGAGATATACATATTTATACAATGGGGTAAAGCTCACTTTCTTCTGCAACAACTCTTTTTTGGATTGCTACAAAAACTGCATTACTATCCTTAATGAAATTCTGTGGATTGGATCTTATGTTGTTTGCAATCATATATTTATTCTTATATGTAGTGAAAACTTCTTTAAGATTTCCCATTTCTTCCATAAATCTTTTACTTATGGTTTGAATATGCTGATCTCTGTGATTTAATAAAGATGGATAAAGAAACTTATCTTCCAAGAGCAAATGATTTTGAAGTTTACCAGCAAGAGTTCCAATATTCAGTGATATTTGATTACTATTGTCTGTTACTGTTTTGTCATCTAGCATTCTCTGAATTTCCTCAATAATCTTTGCTATTTCTGTATGTTGTCTCTGTAGATTTGATATACTCATATTAAGCTCCTCCTATTTCTGTAATTCTAGATTTGTTTATCTTATAATATAGTTAAACCACAATAAATTCGGTAACAAATGTTACCAATAATAGAATAGTAAGAACCTTAAAACAAAAGCGAAAAACCCAACAGCTACCTTAACGTAACTGCTGGGTTCTTTTATGTTCCGAAGTCAACCTATAAGCCGAGTTCTGTACCTCTTGCGAGGTGATGATCATCTATCTAGGACTGACGTTACCGACAGCCTCATGCGACCTTACCCGGGAACGGAACGGGCCGCTCCATTGTTCCCCTATTTGGTCTTGCTCCAGGTGGGGTTTGCATGGCCAGCCAGTTACCTGACTGCCGGTGAGCTCTTACCTCGCCTTTCCACCCTTACCGCTAAGTGCGGCGGTATATCTCTGTTGCACTTTCCTTGGGGTCACCCCCACCGGGAATTACCCGGCACCCTGCCCGTTGGAGCTCGGACTTTCCTCAGAGAACTACCTTTCGGCACTTGTCTCCGCGACCATCCGGTTGACTTCGTCACAATCTTACTAGATTATTTTGTATTGGTCAAATAAATAATGATTGAACATCTTTTTCTTTTGACTAATTTGAGTGCTTAAATATTATAACACTACAAAATAATAAATCAAGATACAATATTTTACATTATTATTTAAAATATAATACATTATTGTATTTATTTTAATTATAGTTATACACAAAATGTGCATAACATGTGGATAAGTTTTTATCTTGACTAATGATATTTCCGATAAAATCAAAACATAATAAAAACTTACATGTTGATAAAGTTATCCACGACTTATCCAGGGTACTTGATTAGCAGCACTAATTACTATTTCTACGTCATTCATTGTCTTCTCGCCACGAAGATATTCATAGAGCGACTGCATCATAGGAATTTCGCTAAGGAAATGACCCAGTTCTCCAACAGCCATACTTGCTTCGAGTGAATCCAGCACTCCATGATAGTCTATATCCCCTGTTATGAATAAATCGGCACCTTTAGAGACAGCTTTCTGCACAAAACTATTACCACTACCGTTGGAAATAGCAATTTTCTTAACTTTTCTGTTAATATCTCCTGCAAGCCTAATAGAAGAGAAATCATATACTAAAGGGAACACCTTGCTTCCGGTGATTGTGTCAACTGAATTCTTCTCAAGCTTCTCAAGAAACAACTCCCATAACTCTCCCAAAGCTATTGGCTGGGGTAGATATCCGATCATTCCATATCCACGACTTTTACCAGAGTTTATTAAAGGTATGAGATCATAAGCAGGTTCTTCATAAGGATGTGCCCTATGTAGTGCTCTCACAGCCCTCGCCAGAGCTCTCTCTTCCACGATGCTTTCCAGACGAATCTCTGTTACTCTAGTTAACTCGTTGATATCTCCTATTACTGGCTCAGCACCCTTCAGGGCTTTGAACATACCTTCTCCTTTTATCTGATAGAAGCATTCCAGATAGTTTTCACTATGTTTCCCATCCGTGATTCCTGCACCGACCCCTTCGTCAGCTAAAGCTCTACGAACAGTATCCACATCCTTTTCCGGAACAAAGGTCACAATTTTGATCAGCTTTTCCGAAGTACTATCAAGGTATTCTAACTGCTCCAAACCCAATATATTAGCAAAGGTTTTACTCGAAGATAATACCGATTTGTCTAAATTGGTATGAGCAGCATAAAAAGAAATTCCATTACGGAAAAGATTAAGAGGTAATATAGCATTTGCATTATCCATTCGGAGGTTCTTCAGCGGTTTAAACATCAGCGGATGATGAGCTATGATCAGAGAAGCTTTTTCTTTAATAGCTTCATCCACTACTTCTAAAGTTCCGTCCAGCGCAAGAAGTATCTTTTCCACCTTTTGGGCACTGCTTCCTACCAATAATCCAGGATTGTCCCATTCTTCTGCCCAGGAACGGGGAGCCATCTTTTCTATCAGTTGTTCCACCTGACCTACTGAAACAGCCATCTTCGCATTACCTCCAAAAGTTTACTTTCCTGTTCAACTAATTTGGATTTGGTTTGTACCTGTTCTCTTATCGTTTTTCTCATTTCTTGAATTATATTTTCCATATTTATCATATTATCTCTGATAATGCTTTGCAAATGTTTATCTCTGTCTTCTATGATAATCGGTCCGAGAATCCAAACATATTTATTGATAAAATCATTTATTACTTCTGTTGAGATATCTAGATTCTGCTGCTGGGCATAATTACTGAAGCTACCTCTAATATCTTTGATTCTATTCTCTATATCTTGATAACCCAGACCTTCAGACCTTGTTAAAATTATAACAGAATATATTCTGTTATCTTCTTCAACTAGACACTCATCCTTGAGCCTCCATCCTTGAGAGATTAGTTCCTTTCTCACTCGAGCTTCGGCTCCCTGAGGCTGGATAATAATCTTACTCACCTCTTCTAGAACTTTTGGTTGGCTCTGGAGGATTTCAAGGATAGTCCCACCACCCATACCAGCAATTACTAAGGTATCTATCTCGTCAGGTCTCAAAGGAATTAACCCATTTCCCTGACGAATATCTATATTCTGTCCTACTCCATACATCGTTACTGTTTCCAGAGCTGATTCATATGGACCTTTGTGAATATCAACCCCTACAGCCGACTTTATTATACCTTTTTGAATAAGATAAACCGGCAGATAAGCATGATCTGTTCCGATATCCCCTAATCTGGATCCTTCCGGTACGAAGGAAGCTATAGTATGTAGTCGAGTTCCAAGTTTGATATTATCCTTAACTATATCATTGACCATATTATCATTTTCCTTTGTAATTTTTATCTTATTATATCTTTTTCTTTATTACTCTTAATATATACAACAAAACCCTGGCGCACTGCCAGAGTTCATCTCGTTGCTATTAAAACAATATTCGTTTCTAGTTCTCGTTCGAACTTCGAATCACGAACATCGAACTTCGAATTTGGTGGGCCCACCTGGGATCGAACCAGGGACCAACCGGTTATGAGCCGGCCGCTCTACCGCTGAGCTATAGGCCCAAAATAAATGGCTCCCCGAGCTGGACTCGAACCAGCAACCTACCGGTTAACAGCCGGTTGCTCCACCATTGAGCTATCGAGGAAAAAGCCTGCGACGTATATTATACTTAATTAGGACATTACGGTCAAGTAGTATTTAAGACATTTTTGCACTTTTTATTTGCCACATTATCCTCTTTTTGGATAAATACTGAGATATCTAATACTTACAATCATAAAAATAATAATTGTAAACATTTTAGTCTAAAATACTAATCAACTATAGTATTATAATAATTAAAACTAAAAATATCAATACTAAATTGTTTCCAGTCTTTAATCCAGATAATCCTTAAGTTTCTTGCTGCGACTTGGATGACGAAGTTTACGTAAAGCCTTAGCTTCTATCTGTCTTATTCTTTCCCTGGTAACCCCGAATTCTTGACCTACTTCTTCCAGAGTTCTCGTCCTTCCGTCATCTAGACCGAAGCGGAGTCTGAGAACTTTCTCTTCTCTTGGGGTGAGCGTTTCCAAGACCTCTTCCAGCTGTTCCTTAAGCAGGATGAAGGAAGCTGCCTCTGACGGCGCGGGTGCATCTTCATCCGGGATAAAGTCTCCGAGATGAGAATCTTCCTCTTCACCTATTGGAGTCTCTAAGGAAACAGGTTCCTGAGCAATCTTTAAAATCTCGCGTACTCTTTCTTCAGGGATTTCCATCACTCTGGCTGTCTCTTCAGGAGTCGGGTCTCTTCCCAGCTCCTGTAACAACTGTCTATTAACGCGGATAAGTTTGTTGATAGTTTCCACCATATGGACGGGGATGCGGATCGTTCGTGCTTGGTCTGCGATAGCACGTGTTATTGCTTGTCTAATCCACCAAGTAGCATAGGTACTGAATTTAAAACCTTTACGGTAATCAAACTTCTCGACAGCTTTAATAAGTCCAAGGTTACCTTCTTGAATTAAATCCAGGAAGAGCATACCACGGCCGACGTAACGTTTAGCAATACTAACTACCAAACGGAGATTTGCTTCAGCCAAGCGGCGCTTAGCCATCTCATCTCCAGCTTCCATCTTTAAAGCTAAATCAATTTCTTCTTCTGCGGTAAGAAGATGCACCCTGCCTATCTCTTTGAGATACATCCGGACTGGATCATCAATACCTACTCCTTCAGGGATGGAAAGGTCAATATCTGTCTCATTTGCTATCTCTTCAGCAAGATCCTTCGTCTCTTTATCTATCTCAATATCAGCACTCTCATCAACTACATCAATACCCAGACCGCTGATCTGATCATAAATCTCTTCAATCTGTTCCTCTGAAAGATCTATCTTCTGTAAGGCATTAGCAATCTCATCATAGGTTAGGTTTCCTTTACTCTTGCCTAATTCTATAAGATTGGAGACATTTTCTTTTTTTTGTTCCTCAACCATCATTGAGATTCCCCCTTCCAACGGGTAATTCGCAACAAGGCCTCTAATCTTATTTTTCGCCACGTTTCAACCGCTCTCCTATCTCCTGAAGCACAGCCAGTGCTCCGGCCATATCTCCCAAATTTTCTAATCTAATCATTTTTGCCTGTAGTTCTTCAACCGTCTCTTTATTCTTGGTAGTCTGAACTGCTTGTATACAATCCCTAAGAAGTGTCTCAGCCTTACTTATTTCGATGTTAAGTGCATATATCTCAGCAAGACGTTTTTGAATTTGTTCATACCAGGAGTCTTCACCTTGAAAATAACTTAGGTTATTTTCGGGATAGTTATCAAAGATATACTTATGTTCTTGAAGACGCCAAAAGTCTTCAGGTAAACTCTCTGATACCAAATCTTTTAGATGCGGATTTTCCAAAATGATACTTAATATTATCTGTTCCGCTCTAAATACTCCTAAAGGGACAAACGATTCTAAGGGAAAGTCAAGATTGTTCCCTTCTATAGTATTTCTATTTTTTACATAAATATCCTGTTTATTTGAAAAATTTTCTTTATTTCCTCTGTTTCCTCCGATTTTCTTGTCTAAACTTCCAATCTCATGTTGGACAGCCTCTAACGTAAGTCCTAATTCAAGACTTAAAAATCTTTCATATCCTTCTCTTTCCACTGCACTGCCTGTTTTCAGGATATGAGGTGCCAGCTTCCTGATTAACTCAGCTTTGTCGGGGATAGTCCGAGGTGGGCTCTCTCTAACCATGATTTGGTATTGATATTCTACGAAGGTAAGAGCATTTTCCAAACTAGCTTTGAATTCCTCAATTCGGTGTGTCTTTAGGAATTCATCAGGATCTTTAGCATCCTTGAGAACTAATACCTCTACCTGTAAGCCCTGTTCCAAAAGAATTTCTCCAGCCCTTAATGCTGCCTGTATGCCGGCTTCATCAGAGTCATAGCCGATAATTACTTTGGGAGCATATCTTTTTAAAAGTTTGGCCTGATCTTTGGTTAGGGCCGTTCCTAGTGAACCTACCGCATTAGCAAACCCCGCTTTGTGAACAGCAATGACATCCATGTAACCTTCAAGAAGCAAAGCGCAACCTGCTTCTCTAATACCGCGATATGCAATATGCAAACCATAAAGATTATGACCTTTATTAAAGAATTGAGTCTCAGGAGAGTTCAAATATTTCGGCAGGGATTCGTCTAGTACTCTGCCTCCAAAAGCAATTGGTGCTCCTCGAATATCCAGAATTGTGTAAATAACTCGTCTTCGGAACCTATCATAAAAGTGTGTTTTTTCTTCATTTTCATTGGTTTTTCGAACAATAAGTCCGAACTCAACTAGCTCCTCTGGGGTTACACTCTTCTTAGACATTTCATTGAGCAAGCTATCCCATCCATCCGGGGCATAGCCAAGACGAAACTTTTTGATGGTTTCTAAATCTATTCCCCTGCCTATTAAATAATCTAACCCTATTCTTCCCTCCTGACGATTAAGCAGGACATCATGGAAGAATTCTGCTGACCATTCATGGATTTGCTGCCCTCGTTTGTGTTTGGCTTCTTTCTGCTTCTGGGCAGGAGAACTTTCTTTCTCGGGAAGCTCAACCCCTACTCTCTCGGCCAGAATCTTTAAAGATTCTACAAAAGTAAGGTTCTCTTTATTCATAAGAAAAGAGAAAACATTACCTCCAGCATGGCAGCCAAAGCAGTAAAACATTTGACGATCGGGATTAACATTAAAGCTAGGTGTCTTTTCAGAATGAAACGGACAAAGCCCTTGATAGTTTTTGCCCGTACGTTTTAGCACTACATGCTCCGATATGATTTCAACAATATCTGCCCGCTGTCGTACTTCTTCAATCAAATGTTCGGGAATCCTTTTATCCACCAATTAGCACCCTTTATATACCTTACCTTTTGGAATTCACCTGACATATTAAAAAATCAGAAAATTAAATTAGTTCTTAATTTATTTTTATTATGACAAGTCTTTATCTTTTTCGATATATTTTTTAAATTTCCTTCTTTTAATAAACGTAAAATTTGTTAAAAAGAGAATATATAATTAAAGTCTTATTCCTTAGGGATGAAAAAATGTTTAAAAGTTCTTATCGCGTAGTTATCTGTAAGGCCGGAGATATAATCTGTAACCGCCTTCTGGAGATTTCCCTGCGTCCAATTATGATATTCAGGTGGAATCTTATCTGGATGTTTGAGGTAGTAATCAAAAAGAATTTCTAGGATAAGCCTTCCTTTGCTCCGTTCTTCCTCTAGCGATTTGCTAAAATATACTTTCTCAAACATGAATTCTCGGAATACCTTCATACCATGAGCAACGGTTTCAGATTGACAAACTCTATCTTTACCTTCCGAGGCTTGAATCATATCGATGACCATAGTTGTAATCATCTCGCTGGTATTTGTTCCTATGACCTCCCTAGCCTTTTGAGGTATATCATGAGTATTCAGAATACCGGCTCTTAAAGCATCATCATAGTCATGACAGAGATACGCTATTCTATCACCGATCTTGACAACCTGACCTTCGAGGGTTAATGGTATCCCATCACCCGTATGATGAAGAATTCCATCTAGAACTTGGTCTGTAAGGTTCATCCCCTGTCCGTTATTGGTAAGTAATGTGAAAATCCTTACAGATTGTTCATTATGCTCGAAATAGCCAATAATGCTGGCCAAAGCTTCTTCCCCCACATGACCAAACGGGGTATGTCCTACGTCATGACCTAATGCTATAGCTTCTATTAGATCTTCATTGAGCTTAAGACCTCTTCCCACAGTACGACAAATCTGGGCAACTTCAAGGCTGTGGGTCATTCTTGTCCTAAAGTGATCGCCTGTAGGAGCAATATACACCTGGGTCTTATGCATAAGCCGACGAAATGGTTTGCTATGAAGAATCCTGTCTCTATCTCTTTGAAATTTTGTCCTGACAGCACACTCGTACTCTTCTCTTGCCCGCCGAGCCTCTGAACTTTTGGCAGCCCTAGGGGAAAGTCTAACGAATTCTTCTTTTTCCGTTCTCTCCCGAATTAGCTCTGACATGGCATTCTCCTTTTATTAATGATTTTAAGATTGATTTATATAGTAATTCCACATCGAACTTCTTATTCCTTTTTTCAAAGCTATAAAGTATATCATGAAAAAAAGCATTTACAAAACGCTGTAAATGCTCATATATCCGTATTATTTAATATTTTACCACTATTTGGTCTTTATTATTCTTTATCTCTGGTTTTTAAAGCACTTTGAGCTGCTCCAAGACGGGCTATTGGAACACGGAAAGGTGAACAGGATATATAATCAAGATCAATCTCTTGACAAAAATCTATGGAAGAGGGATCTCCTCCATGTTCTCCACAAATTCCTACTTTTAAATTGGGATTGGTCTTCCTCCCAAGTTCAACACAATATTGCATGATTTTCCCTACCCCTTTTCTATCTAAAACGGCAAAAGGATTTTCAGTTAATATATTACTGTGTATATAATGAGGCAAGAATTTGCCTTCAGCATCGTCACGAGAGAAGCCGAAAACGGTCTGGGTTAAATCATTTGTACCGAAGGAGAAGAAATCAGCGAAGGGGGCTATCTCATCAGCTGTTAAGGCCGCTCTTGGCATCTCAATCATTGTTCCTACAATATAAGGTATGGTTACCCCCTGGGATTCCATCACATCTTTAGCGATCTCCACCGTTTGTTGACGAAGAATCTCCAGTTCTCTAAAGTGAATAACTAGCGGAATTTTAACCTGGGGATAGACTTTATATCCTTCTTTGATAAGTCTGGCTGAGGCTTGAAATATAGCCCTGGTCTGCATCGCATAAATCTCTGGATAAGTAATACCTAAGCGGCAGCCCCGATGACCAAGCATAGGGTTCATCTCTTGCAGAGCTCTTACTTTTCTTAGAAGATTTTCCTTGTGATACAGCTCTTCCTGAGCTTTCCTATCGTCAATGTCCATAGTTAGCTTAATTCTAAGAATATCTTCAATCAATTCTTCAATATTAGGCAAGAATTCATGTAAGGGAGGATCAAGCAGCCTTATGGTCACGGGGAGCGTGTTCATGGCTTTGAGTATTCCGTAAAAATCTTCTTCTTGCATGGGTAGAAGAGCAGCCAAGGCCTCTTCCCTCTCCTCTAGTGTTTGGGCTAAAATCATTTTCTGCATGATTGGCAATCGGACTGCATCCATGAACATATGCTCTGTTCGACAGAGTCCGATACCTTCTGCCCCAAACTCTCTTGCTTTAGCCGAATCTAGAGAATTATCAGCATTAGCCATCACCTTAAGGGTTCTGATTTCATCAGCCCACTTCAATATTGTCTGGAATTCCCCACTTAGATCAGGATCTTTCATGGGAACTATACCCCGTATCACCCGACCAGTTCCTCCGTCAATCGTAATCTCTGACCCTTCAGGATATTCCTCCCCATCAATATAGACTTTTTTAGTTCCATAGTTTATTATTACAGCCTCACAACCACAAATAGCAGGTTTCCCCATATGTCTAGCCACAACAGCAGCGTGACTAGTCATCCCTCCCCTGCTGGTAAGAATGCCCTGGGCTGCTAAGACCCCATGGATATCATCTGGGGTGGTTTCAGTGCGCACCAGGATTACCTTTTCCCCTGCTGTCCCAAGTTTCTCAGCAAGGTCTGCGTCTAAGATAATCTTACCTGAAGCTGCCCCTGGTGAAGCGGGGAGGCCGCTCGCAATTACATCAAAAACAACATCATCATCTATCCTCCGATGAAGAAGTTTGCCTAGCTGGTGAGGATCGATTCTTTTGATTGCTTCTTCCTTGGTAATTAAACCTTCCTGGCAAAGCTCGACTGCAATCCTGATAGAGGCCGAAACTGTACATTTACCGTTACGAGTCTGCAAAATATAAAGTTTACCTCGCTCAATAGTGAATTCTATGTCTTGTATGTTTTTATAGTGGGTCTCCAAGCTAGCTGCTATCTCCGAGAACTGTTTATATAGTTCTGGATTTTCCTCTTGCATTTGGACTATTGGGTTAGGAGTCCGGATTCCGGCTACCACATCTTCACCTTGAGCATTCATAAGGAATTCTCCATATAAATAGTTTTCTCCAGTTGAAGGATCACGGGTAAAAGCTACACCCGTGCCCGAATCTTGACCCATATTACCAAAGACCATAGCTTGAATATTAACTGCAGTTCCGATACTATCTTCTATCCCATTGAATCTTCTGTATATTTTGGCTCGTTGGTTATTCCAGGATTTGAATACTGCAGTTATGGCTTGCTGGAGTTGTTGATAAGGATCTTCTGGAAAGGAAGACCCTGTTTCCTGACGGACAAGGCTTTTGAATTTATTCACAAGTTTGTGTAAGCTCTCTGGTGTAAGTTCAGAATCAAAGCTTATTTTCTGTTCTTCTTTAATATCTTCTAAGATTGAGGCAAACTTATAACTTTCTATCCCTAAGACAACTTCACCGAACATTTGAACGAAACGTCGGTAACAATCATAGGCAAATCTTTCGTTATTTGTTGCTTGGCTTAATCCCTCAGCAGTCTGATCATTCAGGCCAAGATTAAGAATAGTATCCATCATCCCCGGCATAGATACCTTGGCTCCGGAACGAACTGATACCAAAAGAGTATTATCGGGATCTCCAAATCTTTTGCCGCTAGCCACCTCTACATCTCTTACAGCTGGGAGTATCTGTTCCCAAAGTCCTTCAGGGAATTGTTCAGCGTTATCGTAGTAAACCTGGCAAGCCTCAGTTGAAACAGTGAACCCCGGGGGAACACTTAGCCCGATGTTAGTCATCTCAGCTAGGTTAGCTCCTTTACCGCCAAGAAGGTCTCGCATCTCAGCATTTCCCTCGTGGAATAGATAGACATATTTCTTACTCATCTTTTCTTCTACTCCTTTTTAAAATGTTTTTGAAGGATAATACTAGCAGTTTCCTCTACTGCTCGGGTGGTCGTGTCAATAATCATGCACCCTAATTTTTTCATAATTCGATCGGCATAGCTAAGTTCTTCAATTATTCTATTGAGTTTAGCATAATCGGCAGATTCACCTAACCCCAGTGTTTTAAGTCTTTCACTTCGTATCTGGTTCAATTTCTCAGGACTTAACACCAAACCAAAAATCTTTTTAGGCTCAATCACGAAGAGTTCCCTGGGCGGTGTTACCTCAGGCACGAGTGGTATATTGGCTGTCTTTAGTCCTTTATGGGCTAAGTACATACTAAGAGGAGTCTTTGATGTTCTTGATACTCCTATTAACACAACATCAGCATAAAGAGCCCCTCTTGGATCTTTCCCATCATCATACTTGACTGCAAATTCTACTGCTTCTACCTTACGGAAATATTGCTCATCAAGGCGATGGGTGATATTGGGAGTATTTACAGGTTGTAATCCAGTTTTATTAGAAAGAGCGACGATAACAGGGCTTAAAATATCAATGGTGGTCAAGTTTTTCTCTCTTGCTCGACGTTCTATATATTGTCTGAGATGAGTGAGCACTAAAGTATAAACTAGGATTGCCTGTTCTTCGGCCGCTTCCTCGAGAATATCATCTATATGAGTCTCATCCTGAACGTAAGGTACGCGTCGTATTTTTGTTTTGATACCGTTAAATTGAGCAGCAGCTGCTCTACTTACAAATTCAGCTGTCTCTCCAAGTGCATCAGAAATCACGTATATTACCGGAACCTTATCTGTCACCTAATATCCCCCACTTTCAAGTATTGTAGTTACGTAAGTAGTTCCCTTTTTTATTATTTCTAGGAAAGTTAAACCTAACACCCAAGCTCAACAAAAAGATTGGTTACATTGGTTTTGGTAAACCTCCCTATCACTTCATATTTCTCGTTTCCTTCTTCATCAATATAGTAATCGACTACGGGCAGGGTATCTACCTGGTGTTGAACCAACCTCTTCGCTGCTTCAAGTACTGACTCATCAGATGCGACCATAATGATATTGGGCATCCGAGTCATTATCACCCCGATAGGGACAGTCTGAAGATCTAATTTTCCCAAGGAAGCCTTGAGGATATCCTTTCGGGATACCATACCTTTAAGCTCTCTGTCATCCCCCACCACAATCAGGCTGCCCACATTATTGGTAAACAAAGATACAACAGCATCATAAATCGTGATATTCTCTTTAACAGCGGCGGCCATTGACTTGAAATCGCATACTCTTAGTTGGCGCAGTCTTTCAGTTATAGGAGAACGTGCACTTGCTTCCCTATAAAAATAACCTACCCGTGGCCGTGCTTCCAGAACCCCGGACATGGTTAGGATAGTAAGGTCCGGTCTTAGGGTAGCTCGGGCTAAACTAAGCTGATTCGCTATCTGTTCTCCTGTCATCGGACTGCATCCTTTGACCAATTCAACTATCTTCTCTTGACGCTCAGACAAACGCATATTATCACCTCAGATGTAATGTGTAGCATTAATCAAATAACAACGGACAAATAGTATGTGTTATTAGTCTAAAATATTCTATATGTTATGTCACATTAACTTATTATATACACAACCCAATAAAAAAGTACAGCGAATTAAAGAAAATTTTTAGTTAATACTTAAAAAATATAAGCCACAAGAAAAATATTCTTGCAGCTTATTCCCTAAGCACTTATTATGCTTAATTCTTTTTGTAGTTTTAGTCCTTACTCTAGTATATCTCCTTTTGAAAAGTATCCCCATTCGAATATTCGACTTCAAGGACGATATGAGAAACATCTTCTGAATCCGAGCTATACGATAAGTGATAGCTCTTTATGCCATTTTGATCGTCTTGCCTTTCCAGCTGTTTATGGGTAATAAGATTATTCCCGTTATAAAACTCCGCAGTTATGGACTCCATATTATTTGTAGTAATACTGTCATCAAATAATGAGATATTATACTGATTGCCGTCTATATGGACATGTCCCCGAACAGGTTCATATTTAATATGAGCCAGATACTCATAATTTATATAAGAAACCTCACTGCTTTTAATAGAATCTTTGGTCTTCATGCTGACATAACACCGAATAGGTTTATCGGCCTGTTTTATTTCCCTAGCTATTTGTTCAATTGATTGCTCTGAAACACCTTTTTCAGTTCTACTGATGTTAACCTCCCAGGAAGGTTCAGCCTTGATCTCTAAGGGCAGACTCACTTCGAAAAAGCCGGTATTTATGCTTTCAGCCACAACAGTCGTAAACTCTTCTGTGTCTGAAAGGCGGTAATGGAAGACTACTTCTGACTCCTCTAGGTAGTCTTTAATCTGCCAGTTGAATACCGCCAAAACCTGCTCCGTATCCACCTTAGATTTTTCATGGTTAATTTGAACTGGAGTGATCCAGCTTTGTTCCCTGATAAAACGATCTAGGCTTTGATTAACATTACTTGTAACAGAATTTATACTTGACCCTAGATTATTATAATTATGACTTAAGTTTTGGACACGGTTATTTAAGTCTCCTATTTTAGAAATAAGGACAACATTCATAATTATAATTACAGCTAACGTAATAGATAACAGCTTGGTCTTAGACAATTATACCTCTCCCCCTCTGCTCTGCTCTAAGAATACTCTTGTAACTTTTTTGATGCATTGCAGCATGAATGCCTATTAAACTAATTCTAACACATAAATATACTTAATCTGATATAAGATTCACTGCTATCATTAGAGCTTTTATGGATGACTTGATGATATCTTCATCAATGCCCGCTCCCCAATATAGTTTATCTTGATAGGTTAAGCCGACATATGATATGGCTTTAGCGGAAGAACCTTTTCCTAAGGAGTACTGTTCATAGTTGGTCAGTTCATAGTCGCTCTCCAAATATTGTTTTACAGCATTACTTACGGCATCCAGCCTGCCGTTGCCCTGAGCAGAGATTACTTTATGCTCCCCTTGATGACAAATTCCAACTTCTGCCCGAATACCATTTGCCTGATGGAAGTGAAATTCTTTTATTTCAAAAGCACCTTTTGTTTCCAGATATGCTTCTTTGAATAGCTCATAAATCCATTCGGGTGTTAATTCTTTATGCTGACTGTCCGAGATGGACTTGGCAAGGTATCCCATCTCTTCCTTCATTTTCTCCGGCATTTGGATTCCGAATCTTTGCTGAAGAATATAACTGACGCCGCCTTTGCCGGACTGGCTGTTAATCCGAATGACATCAGAATCATATTCTCTTCCCACATCCTTAGGATCGATTGGAAGATATGGTACTGTCCAGGATTGACAGTCTTTTTCTTTGCGCCACTGCATCCCCTTAGCTATTGCATCTTGGTGGGAACCAGAAAAGGCTGTGAAAACCAAGGAGCCGGCATAGGGTTGTCTTTCATTAACCTTCATTCCTGTAAGTTTTTCATATTTATCACAGATAAACGGCATATCACTGAAATCCAGTTCAGGATTCACCCCATGGGCATAAAGGTTCATGGCAAGCGTGATAATATCAACATTCCCGGTTCTTTCCCCGTTGCCAAACAGAGTTCCTTCGATGCGGTCAGCACCTGCCAATAATCCGAGTTCGGCATCGCAAACTCCACACCCTCTGTCATTATGGGGGTGGAGAGATAGAATTACATTTTCCCTGTTTTTTAAGCTCGTACTAATATATTCTACTTGCTTGGCAAAAACATGGGGCATAGCATTTTCCACCGTTGTTGGGATATTAATTATTACTTTATGCTCACTGTCCGGCTGCCAGATATCGATTACACTATTGCAAACTTCAAGGGCATATTCAACTTCTGTTCCTGGGAAGCTTTCAGGGCTGTATTGAAAAGAGAACTCCCCCTCAGTCTCTTGAGCCAACTTCTTTAAAAGTTTTGCTCCTTCTACCGCCAGCTCCTTAATCTCTTCTTTAGACTTTCGGAATACCTGTTCTCTTTGGGCAACCGAGGTAGAATTATATAAATGGACAATAGCCCGAGGGGCTCCTTTGATGGCTTCAAAAGTCCTTCTGATTATATGTTCCCTGGCTTGGGTTAAAACCTGGATAGATACATCATTGGGAATCATATCTTTTTCTATAATAGTTCTTAAGAATTGATATTCTGTTTCAGAAGCTGCTGGAAATCCAACTTCTATTTCTTTAAATCCTATTTTTATTAGAAGATTAAAAAATTCTAGTTTTTCTTCCAGGCTCATCGGTTCGACCAATGCCTGATTGCCATCTCGTAAATCAACACTGCACCAAATTGGTACTTTATCAAGATGGTCTTTATTGACCCAATTGGTAGATGGGGTGGGAGGCAAATAATAACTTCTTTGATACTTCTCAAAATTTTTCATTCTGGTTCTCCTTTGCTAAAAATAAAAAGGCCTTTCGTCTCCCTGCAATATTCTGCAGTTAGAGACGAAAGACCGAACTTTCGCGGTACCACTCTAATTTATGAAGCCAAGTTCATACCCTCAAAATGGACACAGGGACTAGCCTTATGTCCTCCCCCTGTAACGGTGGGGCTCCGTCTAAACTTACTTTCCAAGGAACAAAAAAGTAATTCCCTGAATTTCAAATAGCAGCTCCAAGGTGAGTTCCCGATAACCCTTCTACTGTTTCACATCAGCCAACAGCTTTCTGAAATCCAGTTTACCGATACTAGTCCTTTTCCTTGCCTTTACTCTATTATTATATATTACTACGGGAATTCACGCCAGTAAAGTTAAATCACCCAGACAACCAAGGGCTTTCACGCATTCCTGCAACACGCCTAACCGAGCATTTCTCAATTTCTCATCTTCGACCATAATCATGACCGCCTCAAAAAGCTGTTCAATCAAAGGTACCAGCTCTGCAGCCAGGATATAAGCTTCTTCATAATTCATCTTGTCTACGGCTTCTTGAATTTTAGGAACTGAAGTCTTGAGATTCTTGGCTAGTACGATTTCCGCAACGTCTGTTAAGCTATATTCACTCCACTCCGTGCTAACCGCTTTCTTACTAAGGTTAACACAGCGGGTATATGCATTGAGATAAGCAGTGAATTGTTCTTCTTCCCTTTTAGCAGCCAACACTTGAGCCTTCGTAACAGTATTATATGGTTGTTGGCCAGCGTGGGCTAATACAGCATCTATAGTATCATATCTCAGACCTATTTCCTGAAGGATATAACGCAATCTTTGATTAAAGAAATCTTCTAAAGCCGGCATTACTTCTTCCAAAGGTTCCATGGTTATACCCTGTTGAATAAAGATATTATATGATTCTTCTAGTAGATGGGTTAAGGAAATATTTCGTTCATCCTTGATAAGCATACTCACTATACCTAAGGCTTGTCTTCTTAACGCATAAGGATCCTGGGACCCTGTGGGCTGGATACCTATTCCGAAAGAACCTACGATAGCGTCAAGCTTGTCGGCCATACTCACTGCTATTCCGATACTGGTTGTAGGAAGTGTATCCCCGGTATAACGTGGTTGATAATGCTCCCGGATAGCGGTATAGACTTCTTTCTTTTCACCATTGCTGCGGGCGTAATAAGATCCCATTATTCCCTGTAATTCCGGAAAATCATAGACCATATTGGTGACAAGATCGGCTTTAGCAAGGAAGGCCGTGCGATCTACTGATTCCTTATCTTGATTGGACACACCCATGTTTTGAGCTATTACACCTGCTAGTTTTCTTAAGCGTTCAACCCTCTGTCCCACTGTTCCGAGTTTTTCATGATAAACCACTCTATCCAATTGAAGAACCAGATCAGACAAAGGTTTTTTCAAATCTTCACGGTAGTAGAAAGCAGCATCTTCCAAGCGGGCTTTAAGAACTTTCTTATTACCTTCTTTCACCATATCTAAAGAAGTCTTATCCCCATTGCGTACAGTAATGAAATAGGGAAGCAGCTTTCCTTCACCGGAACGTACAGGGAAATACCTCTGATGTTCTTTCATCGGAGTCGTGATAACTTCTTCGGGCAGAATCATATATTCCACTCCTACTTCACCCAAAAGAGCAGTAGGATATTCAACTAGATGGCTAACTTCTGTTAACAACTCATCATCTTCATCTACTTGTCCCGCAACATTAGTGGCTAGGGTATTAATCTGTTTGCTGATGATCTCTCTTCTTCTCTCTTGATCTGCTATGACATAGGCTATCTCTAATGCTTCCAGATATTCTTCTGGGTTAACCAGGCGAACATATCCACCAAGGGTACGGTGGCCGCGAGAAGTTCTACCTGCTTGCAAACCAGCATAACTAAAAGGTATTACTTTATCTCCATAAAGAGAAACTAGCCAACGTATAGGTCTGGCGAAGCGGATATCATAATCGCCCCAACGCATAGGTTTAGGAAAACTAAGATTTTGAATCATGTCCAGACAGAATTGCGGCAGCAGTGTCTCTGTATCTTCTCCCTTTAACGATTTCACAGCGTAAACATAAGGCGCTCCATTGAGCTCTTTGATAAAGAGTTCCTGAACATCGACTCCTTGACCTCTTGCAAATCCCTGAGCCGCTTTGGTAGGGTTACCTTCAGCATCGTAAGCAGCTTTCTGAGCTGGTCCTTTAGCTTCCTCACTAATATCTTCTTGCTTCTCAGCAAGCTGCTCGATATAAAGAGTCAGCCGCCTGGGAGCAATATAGGTTTTTATACTTTTATAATCCAAGCGTAATTCACTTAGTTTCTTGCGGGCATTGCTCTCCATTTGAGAAACAGCCCCAGGCGCAAACTTAGCCGGCAATTCTTCCATTCCAATCTCTAGCAAGAAATTTTTACTCATCTCAATTCTCCTTTCCCTTTAAGGAGTGGGAATCCTAATTCTTCCCTTTGGGTTACAAACGCTTGAGCACATGCCCGAGCCAAGTTTCTTACCCTGGCTATATAACCAGTTCTCTCAGTCACACTGATTGCTCCTCTTGCTTCTAATAGGTTAAAAGTATGAGAACATTTAAGGACATAATCATAGGCAGGCACAACTAGGCCATGCTCAAGTATCTTCTGCGCTTCTTTTTCGTACATATCAAACCATAACCCCAGTGCTTCTACATCAGCTATCTCAAAGTTATACTTGGAAAAATCCTTTTCATTCTGCAGATAGATATCCCCATAAGTTATGTCTCCTACCCACTCAATATCATAAACGCTGTCCTTACCTTGGATAAAGGTAGCGAGCCTTTCAATACCATAAGTTATCTCCGCACTTACAGGTTTGCAGTCTATCCCACCGCACTGCTGAAAGTAGGTAAACTGGGTTACTTCCATACCGTCTAACCAAACTTCCCATCCTAACCCCCAGGCACCCAGAGTAGGTGATTCCCAATTATCTTCCACAAAGCGAATATCATGTTCAGCTGGATTAATCCCGAGACGTTCCAGGCTTTCCAGATACAGTTCCTGAATATTATCAGGCGAAGGTTTCATTATGACTTGGAATTGGAAATAATGTTGAAGGCGGTTAGGGTTCTCCCCATATCTACCGTCTGTAGGACGTCTTGATGGTTCTACATAAGCCACGTTCCATGGCTCAGGACCCAGTGCCCTTAAAAATGTTGCTGGATTCATGGTCCCGGCTCCTTTTTCCATGTCATAAGGCTGAGTAATAATACATCCTTGTTCTCCCCAAAATTGGTTGAGGGTAATAATCAAATCTTGAAATTTCATGGCTTTCCTCCCGTATCCAAATAATAATTCGATAATAAAAAACTAAAAAAACCCCCATCCATACAGCATTACATGCTGCAGGGACGAGAGCTTACTCCCGCGGTTCCACCCTGCTTGGTTCCCCCAAGGGAAACCCTCTTTATATTACATTACGCTCCGGGCTGCCCAACCTGTTACATTCCTGCTCGGCTCTCACCAATCCGAACTCTCTTCAAGGGATTTTTACAAGTTTCCTTCCCATCAAGGCATATTAAAATATTATTATGAAAATATATATAAGAATCTACAAAACATTATATTATCTTCTTTGTTTTTCTGTCAAACAATTAACTCACTACCAGATCTCCAGGCCTTAAGCTTTCTTTCAAATTTGTTCTCACAGAAATAACATAGACTTCCTAAGATCTCTAGTCTCATCTTTTTATTCCAACGAAAACGATCAAGTTTATCAATCTCCACACTTTTCAATCTCCGCATAAGAGCCAATCCTCCGCCATTCAACATGGTTACAGTCTCATTGTTTTTACAACTAGAACAAAGGAGGCCACCAGCTTCAGCACTCAAGAAGGCCTGTGTACCGCTTACAGTTGCTCCACATTCTACACAATTATTAAGTCCTGGCAGATAACCATGGATATTCAGTAATCTAAGGGCATAAGATGCTTGGGCAATATAAGGATCTACATATTTTAGCAAGAAAAGAAAACCAAGTGTAAGCGTGAATAATTCAGGCTCCGGTTGATCTCTCGTGGTAGAGATATCTAAAAGTTCAGCTATCCCCGAAGCCGCTATCGTACGATCAAAATCATCCCAGAGGTGAATAAAGCTCTCCCGAGGGTGAACCTGATTCACGGTATCCAGGCTTTTTCCTTTATATAAGAGAAAATCTGCATAGGTGAAAAGTTGGGTGCCTCCTCTCTGAGTGCTCTTGGGTTTGCGAACACCCTTAGCTACCGCTTCCAACTTTCCTCGTTCCCTTGAAAAAAGGGTAAGAAGTTTATCTGCCTCTCCATATTCTCTACTGCGGATCACTATCGCATCCGCTTTATAGACAGCCAATTCTCACCATCCCCAGTTCTTCACTTATATCTAAACCTACATATGATTAAGATTTATGTAAGCGGGTTATACATGAATATACTTAATCCCCTATAATCATAACCCCTGAACTCGTCCCAATTCTATCCGCACCGGCAGCTAGGAGCTCCAAAGCGAATTCTTGGGTCTTTATCCCACCGGAGGCCTTTACTTTTAATTCGCTGCCTCCCCATTGTTTAAGCTTTCTTACATCTTCTACCGTAGCACCACCGAAGAAACCTGTTGATGTTTTGATATAATCGGCTCCAGATTCGCGAGTAATTTCGGTTGCTTTTTGTTTTTCGGCCTCATCAAGCAGACTTGCTTCAATAATAACTTTAATTTTCAGTCCGCATCCTTGAGCAGTATGTACCATTGCTTCAATATCTCGTTTAACAGTATTCCAGTCGCCAGATTTGGCCCTGCCTATATTCATCACTACATCCACTTCTCTGGCACCATGAGCCTTGGCTGTTAGAATCTCCTGGAGCTTGATCTCCGTAATAGCTGCTCCGAGTGGGAATCCAACAACGGTAGTCGGCACAATAGTTGTCCCGTGTAATAAGCGTGCTGCAGTGCAAAGATATGTAGGATTAATACAGACTGAGGCGAAACTATACTTAACAGCTTCATGGCAAAGGTTAACTATATCCTTTTCAGTTGAATCAGGTTTAAGTAGGGTATGATCTATTCTAGCTGCAATATCTACTTGCTTCATTTTCTATACTCCATTCCCTTTATAAATTTAGAAATTACAATAGCCTAATTTATTCCTGAAGTTCCTTAAGGTTATAACCTAACTCTCTCAGACGGTTCTGCTGGTTGCGCCAATCTTTTTTAACTTTTACAAAAATCTCCAGGAACACTTTGCCACCCAGAAGATTTTCAATCTCCTGACGAGCTAGACTGCCTACCTCTTTGAGGACACTCCCTCCTCTGCCAATTACTATTCCTTTTTGAGAATCACGTTCCACTAGGATTACAGCTCCGATTTTCACCAGATTTTTCTCTTCTTCCATTGATTCTACAACCACCGCCACGGAGTGTGGTATCTCTTGCCTAGTCAAGTGAAGCAACTTCTCCCGAATTAGTTCAGCTATTACGAATTTTTCCGGCTGATCAGTTACACTGTCCTCAGGATAATACATCGGCCCTGGCGGAAGGGCTGCAAAGATTAAATCCATCAACTTAACCGTATTTTCTTTCTGTAAAGCTGAAATAGGGATTATCTCTTGAAAACTAGCCAGTTTCGAATATTTATCAATTATTTCTAAGATGTTGTCTTTGCTTATTAAATCTATCTTGTTCAAGGCTAGTATACAAGGAAGTTTACTATCCTTTATTATCTCGATAACCCTCTCATCGCCTGTACCAAAGGGTACGGAAGCATCAACTACACAGACGACCATGTCCACTCCTCTTAGCGAACTTTTCGCCGCAGCTACCATATATTCACCTAGTTGATGTTTAGGCTTATGAATACCAGGTGTATCAATGAAGATAACCTGCCCTCTTTCTTCCGTAAGGATACAGCGAATACTGTTCCTGGTTGTTTGGGGCTTATCTGAGATGATAAGAATTTTTCGTCCGAACAAAGTATTCAGTAGGGTAGATTTACCGGCATTAGGCCTGCCAACCACCGCTACAAAACCCGACCTTCTTTCTATCCTATTCAAATTAACTACCTTCCTTACGTTTTTCTAAAGCTTCTTTAAAAATTCAGGACCAAACCCATATGGAAAAAGCTTTTTCAAGTCGGTTATCTTGCTTTCCCTTTTACCATTAGCTAACAAAATCGTACAGTCGGTAGAGAACTCCCTCAGGACCTGACGGCACGCTCCACAAGGAGCAGGTAAGTCTTCTGACGGAACAGCAATAGCGATTGCATCTATCTTCCTTTCACCTGTTCCGATTCCAGCTGCGATAGCATTTCGTTCAGCACAGACTGTGAGTCCATAAGAGGCGTTCTCCATATTCACCCCGGTAGTGATAGCCCCAGAGTCCCATAATACTGCAGCACCTACTTTATAATTAGAATAAGGTGCATAAGCATTTTCGTAAGCTAACTGTGCTTTATGTATAAGTTCTATATACTTCTCTTCCATCTTCACACATCCTTATTATTACTAGAGTGGAATAATTTATTTAATCGTGTTATTACTTTATTGAAAGAATTAAATTCCAGCGTACGGGATGGTACCAAAAGTATGGAAATTATATTGACAGTATAACATAACCGCTTACTCAAAACCCAGATAGGGGCTAAAAACAATGATCCCTATTATTACAGCTTGAATAGCCGTAATTAATACTGCTCCAGAAGCAACATCCTTAGCAATTCCAGCTATGGGATGATAAGTAGGTTGAGTAAGATCTATATTTCTTTCTAAGGCCGTGTTAAACAATTCCGCAACTATTACACTGCCAATGGCATAAATAACAAAGAGCCAGTCTTCTCTGGCCAAGTTAACATATAAACCAAGTGTGGTAACAATAAATGCAACAAAAAAATGAAACCTGAGATGTTTTTCGGTTTGCAAGGAGTAGGCTATCCCTCTACATGCTCCTTTACAACTCTGAACAAACCCGGTAGGTTTCAAATTTATATTTTTTGACATCCTAACCTCCTAAGGGTCACGGATTCCATAGAACTGCTCTAATTAGAAGCACCTCAGTGAATACAGCAAGTGAAGCTACATCTCTTTCCATAGGAACTATCGGGGTAATCCGATCTTATCCATGACCCGCTCCTCTAAGCGTCTCATTTTACTACTATCTTCATCGGTATTATGATCATAACCTAAGAGGTGAAAAGTGCCATGGACAGCTAAATATACTATCTCCCTAGTTAAGGAATGGCCATACTCCTGAGCCTGAGCGCGTGCTCTCTCAATAGAGATGACGATATCTCCCAGAATGGAATCCTCATAAAAGAGTACTTCCTCTTCATCTATTAATATGAGTTCCTCTTCGTTATCATCATCAATCCCCAGCTCTTCTTCCATTATAGCTTCGACAGAGAAATCTTCTTTACTATTATTTACGCTATCTAACTGATTGTCTTGACCATCTTCTAATGTTTCTTCTATTTCTTCATCGAATAAGCTACTAAAATTTATATCTTGCTCACCTTCTCCTTTCTCAGAAAGAGCAAAAGAAAGAACATCAGTAGGACGGTCTACGCCCCTATAATTTTTATTGAGCAGATGGATTGTTTCATCATCAACCATCACAATTGATATCTCAGAGTCTTCAGATCCTCCACCAACAACGATTGCTTCATATACCCCTAACCTAAGAATCTCCGTTAGTTCTGTCTGCTCCTTTTCATTGATAGTTTTTTCTTCCCAGCTAATTTCTAATTCCATTCCTTCGAGAGCTACAAGGCTCTCTACCTCCCTTACGGAAATCTTCTTAGTAATAGTATATTATCTTTTCGTCCGAAATATAAACATCTTCTTAATTCAGATAATATTTTTAATTTAATCTGAATCTTAGAAGATGCAATCCAGAAGCTTAGCGCCTCTTATCTCCAACTTTATAAAGAGGGAGTCTTAGAGGCGGTTAGCTATCGGATAAACATCTTCTTAATTCAGATGATATTTTTAATTTATCCCTGTTAGGGCTAGTTCAAGTTCCTTTATTATCACTTCCACCAACATCAGAAGATTCCTGGTCGGCATCAGTAGCTTCCTGGCTGTCTTCTGCTGCTTGCAGATCGTTAACTTCCTCACTCATGGTTTCTTGTTCTATCTCAGCAACTTCCAGTTCATCAATAACATCATTTTCTTCTTCCCTCACCTGATTCTTTTCTTCCAAGGTTTTCTTCGCAGAAGGCAATTCTGGATACTCCACCCGAGAATGAAAGATACCACTTAATACTTTCACGAAAGCCGTAGATATCTTGTCCAAATCTTTAAAAGTAAGATCACACTGATCCAGAAGACCTTCATCGAACTTATCTTTTATTATCTTTCGAACCAGCCCCTCAATTCTTCCAGGGGTATTACCTTTATGAGAACGAACTGCAGCCTCTACATTATCGGCCAAAAGAACAAGAGCAGCCTCTTTAGACTGAGGACGTAAGCCGTCATACCGGAAGGATTCATCAGTAATATCAGGATTCTCTTCTTTAGCCTTATGATAGAAGAATGATGTCAAGCTATCTCCATGATGCTGAGCAATTATATCCTTTATACTATCCGGTAGTTTATGCTCTCTAGCCATTTCTAGCCCATCTTTGACATGAGAGATAAGTATCAATGCACTTAGGGTTGGAGCGATCTTATCATGCGGGTTATCCTTACTAAACTGATTTTCTATAAAAAAGTAAGGCCGTTTCAGTTTGCCGATATCATGATAAAGAGCACCTACCCTTACCAATACTGCATCGGCACCTACGTCTTCAGCGGCAGTCTCAGCTAGGTTGCCAACAAGGACACTATGATGATAAGTTCCCGGAGCTTCCATGAGTAAACTTTTTAACAAGCGTGAATTAGGATTGGATAGTTCTAATAACCTCACTGAGGAAGTAATATGAAAGCCTGACTCAAACCAAGGTAAGGTGCCCATGGTAAGAGCTGACGAGAGGAATCCGTTAAACAAACCAAGAATGCATCCTATAAACCAGTAAGTAGGGCTCATCTGGATTATTAAAGCTATACCACTTATTAAGGCTACGTTAACTAAAGCTATATATAGACCGGCTCGAGCAAGATCGGAACGTTGATCAAGTCTGGCCACACTCTGGATTCCGACGATGCCTCCTACTAGGGCAAATAGACCTGCTATTGAACCTGTAACTCCCAAAGAAGCAGGATCTGCCATAGTACCTACGAAAATACCCAAGATTATCGCTACTACCACTGCAATCTTTACCCCGAGCAGGATAGTGACTGTCATCGTTGCCCAGGCAACTGGAATTAGAGCGGTTGTCAAATTATTTAAATCACTTTGACCTAAATCTATAGCTAGAAAACCTTTGCCGATAATTAACACCAAGAGGATAGCAAGGGCTATAAGGACAAGACTTTTCCATCTGATAAAAATTTCGGGGCTGAATTGATAGGCGAAAAGAACAAGAATTACCATACCTATTAGGACATGGATAGCTATGCCTGCTACAGGTATCCAAGGTGATTGAACCTCCACTAAGCCATAGTTAACCAGTACTTGGTATATTCTCTCATCTACTATCTCACCAGGTCCTACAATCTTCTCATTCGCTCGATACTGATGAACTGTTGGTTTTACTCCTGCACTAGCAGCTTCTTGCAGTTTGCGGGTTTCAATCTCATCAATTATCAATGTAGGTTCAGTTACCTTTAATTCAATCAAAGCTTGAGCCATAGTCTTTTCCGCTTCAGATAAGCTGGATTTTTGCACTTCTTCTTTCATCTTATCTTTTAAAAGAGGAACCTCTGCCTCTGCTTTAGCTCCATTTTCAGGATCTGTAGCGATTCCAATTATGATTCTAGTAATTATTTCTTGAGCTTTGAACAGATCATTTTCAGAATGGGTTAATAAAGAGTGTAAAGTACTATCGGGCAGAGCATCTAAAACTGAATTCAGCCTTAGCTCATCTATTTTCTGAGAAATATCTTTTCTTGATCCAAGTTGGAGCTTTAAGGTTAAAAAGATATTATTCAATTCTGTAGAGATGGATGAAACTTTTTCTGCATCAGAAGTATAGACTGGTTTGACAGCTTTTGCTGCTTCATTCTGGTCTTCATGGTATTTAGTCAGGTCTTCTATCTCTTTATCATAGGGAGCAGTTATAAGCGTCGGACTAGGTTCTCGCAATTCGATATTAAGCTTGGATCCAAATAGACCCGAAGCGATAATAGTGGTGAAAAGCATGAAGAAAATGAGAAAAACCGCTATCTGATATTTCAGCATAGCATTCTTCCTCTTAATAGTTTGTCCAAATATTTCTCTAAATTTATTACTCAAAATCTCTCAATCCTCATCGAACTTATTATCCTCTTTCTTAGGAGCTCTGATTTTCCTGCTGTTCATAAGCCTGAATTATGCTCTGGACGAGGGGGTTGCGTACAATATCGTCAACCGTAAAGTAATGAAAGGAGATGTCTGGTATACCCTTAAGAACCTTTTGTACTTCGATCAAACCAGAATAATTACCTCTTGGAAGATCAACTTGAGTAATATCTCCTGTTACTACAGCTTTAGAACCAAATCCGAGCCTGGTCAGGAACATCTTCATTTGTTCAGGAGAAGTATTCTGAGCCTCATCGAGAATAATAAAAGAATCATCAAGGGTACGGCCTCTCATGTAAGCTAGAGGAGCAATTTCGATTGTTCCTTTCTCAATATACCTTTGTGTAGTCTCCGGGCCGAGCAGGTCAAAGAGTGCGTCGTAAAGAGGTCTTAAATATGGATTAACCTTCTCTTGTAAGTCTCCAGGCAAGAAGCCAAGCTTTTCTCCAGCTTCGACTGCAGGCCGGGTAAGAACGATTCTCGTAACTTCTTTGGCTCGCAGGGCTTTAACAGCCATCACTACTGCTAGATAGGTTTTACCTGTACCTGCAGGACCTATCCCTAAGATGAGTGAATCCTTCTCGATCGCTTTGACGTATTTGGATTGACCTATTGTTTTGGGTTTAATCGGGCGTCCTCTTTGGCTAGTGGCTATTACCCTAGTCAGGCTCTGAGACATGTCCTGTTCGCTGCCTTCTTCTACTTTGGAGATCACATAAGTGATATCTGCCAAGGTAAGATTATTACCTTTTCTTATCAGGGTCAGTAGTTGGTCCAAGACTCCCTCAGCAAGTTTAACGTTTTCTGATTCTCCAGACACTGTCATTTCTTCCCCGCGGACAACAATCTGACAGTTCATACGTTCCTCTAAATAACGTAAATTTACGTCTTCTAAACCAAGCAAATTAAATGTTTCTTCTCCGTCCTTTAATCTTACTTTGATTTCTTTACGCAATCCATTTCCTCCAGTATCGAGAAATTATTCTCTGTATATTGCCAACTCTTCAAAAGTTTCTACTTCTACTCTTAGAATCTCGACTCCATCTACGTTAGTAAGAATTCGGACTCTATCCTGAAGGATTTTAGCATCCGCAGGGACTTCTTTTTGCAATTCTTCCCTGGCTTGATTCTCCGCATGCTCTCTAGCCTCGGCTACCTGACGTTGGACATGTATTGTTTCTTTTTGTTCATACTGTGTCTTAATAATTTCGACAGGGAAGTCCCAATTCCTCCAAGAAAGAAGTTTATAACTTTGTGTTTCTTCATCTGACTCAGCATAAGGGCTATTTTGGTTCGTTATCATTATTACTCTATCCCTTATTTTTATACCCCATCCAATAACCGTTCTTCCGGTTTTCTCTACGATATCTTCTTCCAAGAGAACCTTCTTCTCAGCACTATACCACACCTTGCCTCGCACAAAACCTTTTGCTGCCGGAGCATTGACTATGTTTTCCTGAGAATCCTTTTTATCACCCATATCATAACTATACTCTACCATTCCGCCAGCAGCCTTAATTAGAACTTGACCAGCTTCAACTAACTGCCCTTCTTTAACAGCCGGTTGTCCCTGGATAATTATAATTTCTTCTACATAACCGGTCTTAGCCGCAACGAGGTCCCCTTTATATATTACTTTCTCTGGTAAAGTTTTTTCTACCACTCTAATTCTAATATTAGTTCCCCTTTCTTCCATTGTCGCCCAGACGATGTCCGAAAGATTTTCCTGAAGCTGTTTACTCACCTCATCTAAATCCAGTTGGTTTTTAAATCTCCACTGCTTTACCCCTAATTTTTCGGCTTCAGTTAAAATTATCTCAGTAGGAACTCTCTCATTTCCTTCTACACTAACAGAAAGAATAAATTGGGATAGGATTGTAAGAGCCGCAAAGACAATAAGAATCCCTAATAAAAGGCCTTTTCTCTTACGCCAACGAACTGCAACAAAAGGAAAACCATATTTTGCTCTTATTTTTATTCGGACTTCTGCTTCTCGGGCAGCCTTGCGTAAGCGACTAAAATCTTCAATATTAATTTCTGCTGTGAAACTATCTGGTGTTCTTTTAACATTAAAAAAAACAATTTCAGCTTGGAGGGCTTTGTTGATAAAATCCGATACTTTATCGCCTTTGGCTTTTATATATACTCGCCCTTTATAATAACGAGTAAGCTTGGTGAACATATCTTAGACCCCCTCTTCAAAGCTCAGTTGCAGGAGGTTGCCTTTGATATGGATTTCAGTCTGTAAAACCGTTGTAAGAACAAATTTTTTTCCTCTTATGACTAATCTACCCACAGGAGTTTTCAATATTATTTCTTCATCTGAGAACTGTATTACTTCTTGAAAATACTCTACTATTATCTCATTACGTCCCATAATAGTTATTCTCGGTCCATTATCCAGAATATCAGAAGAGAATTCTAAGACTTCACCGACTTGCTTTTGCAGCTTCTTGAACATTTACATCACTCCCTCATAGCATGTCTATGCTTTTGAAGAAAATAATAGTCCAAGCTTTAATCAAAAGTCAGCAGAGCAAAGTCACAAAGTCACACAAAGTCAGGGACGGTTCTTTACTTTACTAAATAAACATAAAAAATGACTTGAATAAATCAAGTCATTTTTATAATTAACTTTGTTGAAGAATTGTGTCGCTAGTTTAAGAGCTCTCTGACAATTTGATTAACTAGTTTCCCGTCAGCTCTGCCCTTAGTGCGAGGAGTGATACTTCCCATCACTTTTCCTAAATCCTTAATATCTTGGGCTCCGGTTTCAGCGATGATCTCCTTGGCTAAAGAACGTATTTCTTCTTCAGATAGCTGTTGAGGGAGGTACTCCATAAGGATGGTCACTTCCTCTTTCAGCCCGCTGACTAAGTCCATTCGATTAGCCTTGGAAAATTCCTCTATAGAATCTCGTCGCATTTTCAATTCGCGAGCGAGGATCTCAATTACTTGATTATCGTTGAACTCCTGTTTCTTATCTATCTCAGCGTTCTTGATGGCAGCACGAGCCATTCGGATGACAGAAAGTCTGACCTTCCCCTCCTCTTTGGCCTTCATAGCAGCCTTCATATCCTCAACAAGGCGATCCTTTAGGGACAAATGGAGCCAACTCCCTTATTTGAATTTACGTTTCCGCGCAGCCTCAGATTTCTTTTTTCTTCTCACGCTAGGCTTTTCATAGTGCTCATGTTTTCGAGCTTCAGACAAAACTCCCGAACGTTGACAATTTCGCTTGAACCGGCGGAGTGCGGAATCTAGGGTTTCATTCTTTCCCACTCTAACTTCACTCATTTTTTTCCCTCCCTCCACTGGTCAAATGATACGAAATAATTATAAAGGATGAATATGGACACGTCAAGCAAGAACCCTCTTGCCTTAGTTCTCCCGTTCAGCCTTGGACATCTAAATTAATTATAATAATTCTCTATTATTATATGTTTCAGCTTGCTTCTGTTCTAATATTTCGTCTCAATTATTTATGCCTATAGTAGTAAAATTTTACAGATTGTTCTTGTGCTGACGAAGATTAGCCAATCTTTTTACCCAAAGCTTTACCTCCGATAAGATGGAAATGCAAATGATCAACTTCCTGCCCGCCATCGGAACCACTATTGGATACTACCCTGAATCCGGTATCTCCAACCCCCATCTCAGCGGCTATTGTTTTAATAGTTGAAAAGATCTTTCCGATTACCTGCTCATCTTGCTCAGTAAGGTAGTTAATATTCAAGATATGTTTTTTAGGAATAACAAGGACGTGTATAGGTGCCACAGGATTGATATCATTAAAGGCCATGATGCTATCGTCTTCATAGACTATTTGCGATGGAATTTCCTTGGCAACAATTTTACAAAAGATACAATCTACCATTTTCTAACCCTCCTAACGAATTAAGAAAACTCCCAATATATAGAAGTTTTGCTTTATATTATATCATAATTCCTCAGTCCAAGAAAAACCTGTTTAACTTCGATTGTTTTGTTTTCCTATTGGAGTAATTCAATAGTAGTTTTGCTAAGTATCTCTTGATCACATTGTTCTAGATTAAGACTCCCTGGTGTCATTATATATAGAAAAATTGTACTGTCTATTTCCTCAAAGTATTTGGCATAGATACGACCCTGCATAGTTATTAAGCCGAATTCTTCCTTATCAATATAATTGATAGGGTTACCGAATTGAATGTATGCCCTCCGATTGCTTTTAAACTTATGATTGGGATTATTGAGCAAAAGCAAAGCATCTATCTTAAACCAATCTTTATATCCAACGTAATCAACATTAGCTGTTACTTCATAAGAGAGAGCATCCATTACGAGCTTTTCTTCTGGACAGCCCAAGCCCTGCATTACCAGATATTTAAAATCATATTCGGGTACAGATATTATTTCCTCAATTATTGGTTTTTCTTCTGAAGAAAATCCATATTTGCGGTTTAATTCATGCTCTTGAATGATATATCCACCATAGAAACTGTTATAGAAAGGAGAATCTTCCTGGTAGTAGGTAGATGAGCCTGTTTTCCAATCAAAAGCACCAAAATTATAAAGAATAGTAAGAGACAGCTCTCTACCCATATAGTTTGAGAATCCTCGATTATCACTATATACTGAAACAAAAGGATACCAGTCATTTTCTTCTGTACTTGCTCCTCCCGGGATTTTTATCTTTAGATCTAGTTTATTTAAAAGGCTGGTGGTTTTTACAAAACTACTGTGAGCATACATCACAAGATAACTTCTAGCCTTAGAATAGAGTGGTACCTTAAGAAATAGAAAGCTAAAAGCTATGATTACCAAAAAGGTTATTAAAAGAGTTTTAGAAAACCTAGCCCGCATGATGTATCCCTTCTTATCTAAAATTACAAAACAAATCTTATACAACTAAACTATGTGTTCATGCTTAAGAGGATGTTTAATAATTTGTCCCACTTGCCAATCACCGGGATTTAAAGAACCTGGAAATCTGATCTCCAGATAGTTGGGGGTATGACCCTGGGCGGAACCATCTTCTTCTATCTTCTCTACTAGAACTTCCAGTGGATAACCGATGAATTGTTTAATATAATTGGCCCGACTTTTTTGCCCCAGAGCAATTATTTCTTGAACTCTAGCTGTCTTTATACTGCGAGGAAGTTGATTGGACATTTCAGCTGCTATAGTCCCTGTTCTGCGCGAATAGGGGAAAACGTGAATTCCTGCAAACTCGCAACTTTCAATAAATTTGAGGGATTGTTCATGTTCTATTTCTGTTTCACCTGGAAAGCCTGTCATAACATCTGTTGTAAGAGCTGCCTGAGGAAGTTTCTCTCTTATTCTATTTAATAATCGGGCGTAATCATCAACTCTATATGGCCTTTTCATTCTGGTAAGAACGCTATCCGATCCGCTTTGTAAAGGGATATGGAAATGTGGACAGACCTCTTGATGTGACGTAACTGCTGTCAATAGGTCTTCTGAAAACTCAATAGGTTCAATAGAGCTTATCCTTAGTCTAAGCAGGTTAGGAAGTTCAGCTAATTGCGAAATCAATTTACTCAGATCCATACCTGCTTGATCTTTCCCATATGCTCCGGTATGAATGCCGGTAAGGATAATTTCTTTATGGCCTGCCTCCAGTAGTTTTCTGGCTTCTGAGATTACTTTTTCTGAACTACGGCTGCGTGCCGGCCCTCGGGCATAAGGAACTATGCAGTAAGTACAGAATTGACTACAGCCATCCTGGATCTTCAACATTGCCCGTACCCTGCTTTCCCCCTCAATCAAAGGCAATTCTTCGTATTCAGCTTGAGACTCGAAATCTCTCACTGCTAAAACAGGTTTTCGTTCTTTCAAGTGTTTCTCTTGTTTTTGCTCAGCTAGCTTGCGCAAATGATAAAGGATAGTAGCCCTATCTTGGGTTCCCAAAACAAGGTCAACTCCCTCAATCTGAGATACTTCTTCCGGTTGAGTCTGGGAATAGCAGCCCATAACCGCAATCGTACTAAGTGGGTGTTCTTTAGCCATACGGCGTATCACCTTACGTGACTTACTACTCCCTGTCCCCGTCACTGTGCAGGTATTAATAATAACTACATCGGGACCTTCAGCTTCTTGAACTACTTCATACCCTTCTGATGTCAGAAGTTGATTCAGGGCTTCACTCTCAGTTTGATTGACTTTACAGCCTAAGGTTAAGAAACTTACTTTTAGTTTATTAGTCATCCGTATCCTCCAAGATGGGTATACTACCCCAAATCTCCATAATTAGCTAATACTATTGTCAAAGCGGCTAAGGCTGCTGTTTCTGTTCTCAGTATTCTTGGACCAAGTGAGACACTGGTGGCCTTTAGTTCAGTGCGAGCGAACTCTACTTCTTCCGTAGAAAATCCTCCCTCGGGACCTATGAGAATAGCTACAGGATAGTCTGATACAAAACCTGCCAGAGTATCCCTCAAAGACTCTGTTTTTTCGTCTTCATAGGGAATAACCCACTGCGTTTTTGGAGGAAGAAGACTTTTTAAGTCCTTCCAGTCAGAAACATTCATTATTCTTGGCTCTATTATCCTGCGGGATTGTTTTACAGCCTCAGAAGCTATCCTTTGCCAGCGAATAACACGGTCTTGGGCTTTCTTTCCCTCCAACTGAACAACAGACCTTTTTGATCGCAGAGGAATTAATCCATCCATGCCTAGTTCAGTTCCTTTTTGAATAACCCATTCCATCTTCTCACCTTTAGCCAGCCCCATAATTAAATAAACTTTAGTTTTAGCTTCAACCTCCGGAGATTCCTCCGTAATAATCCTGCAGTGGGCTGAATCCTGTTGGATAAACTCGATAACTCCTAAGTATTGCTTCCCGGAGTTATTAAAGCCTATTACTCTATCTCCCGACTCTAGGCGCAGGACATGAATCATATGATGAAGTTCCTCTCCCGTTACCAAAAAATATTCATTGGCAACAGGATCAATTTTAAAACGATACATTGTATCTCCTATAATTCCCAAAACTTATCATTTTCTATTATCATACCATAATTCTATTTAGACATAAAAAAATGGAGCTAAAAGCTCCATATATTTTATAATCCCTATCTAAACTTTAAATTTATTCAGCACTTTTTGAAGATCTTGAGCCATTTGAGCAAGATTCTCGCTGGAAGAAGCAATCTCTTCATCAGATGCAGTCTGTTCTTGGGTAGCTGCAGAGGCTGTCTGGGCTTGGCCTGCTATTTCTTTACTTATGGTATCAATATCACGGACAGATATCAGCAGTTTTTCACTTTGTGAAGAGATATTTTGCATGAGAGTTGTCGCTCCCTCTACCTGATTTAATACTTCTGAAACAGAACCGCTTATTTCTTCAAAAGATAATTCAGCATGGTGCATGACTTCGATTCCTTTGGTGACCTCTTCTGTACCTATTCCCATAGCGGCGACAGCTTTTTTAGTGTCTTTTTGTATCTGATCGATAAGATCAGCTATTTTGTTTGAGGCTCCCTGAGACTGTTCCGCTAGTTTACGGACCTCTTCAGCTACAACTGCAAATCCTCGTCCTTGTTCACCTGCCCGGGCAGCCTCAATCGCTGCGTTGAGAGCCAAGAGGTTAGTCTGTCCAGCAATCCCAGAAATTGCATCAACAATCTCCCCTATTTCCTGCGATTGATCTCCGAGCTTCGTAATAACTTCAGCCAAGTATTTTACACTCTTTTCTATTGCTCTCATCTGTTCGTTAGCAAAGGTAATTTGATCACTGCCGTTGTTGGAGGCTTGAGCAGAGTTCTGCGCTTTTTGTGCGATAATTTGCGCAGTAGAGTTGATTTGATGTATACCTGAAGATACTTCTTCTAAAAGAGTTAAAGCATTATCTACTAATTCAGACTGCTTCGTAGTGTAGGCTGCAGTTTCAGAGATCGAAGAAGCAACCTGACTGGTAGCCTGAGCCGACTGTTCAGCACTAGCCGATAATTCTTGAGAAGCAGCAGCTAAGTTTTGTGAGCTATTACTCACGTTAGTAATTAGTCTAACTAGATTATTAATCATTATATTAAAAGACGCCGATAAGTGGCCAATCTCATCTGCAGAGTTTTGATTAATCATTTTATTATCCACAATTTTAAGATTACCGTTCGCTGCCTGTTCACTCTTTTCCATAAGAATCTTTATGGGCTTTGTGATTCTGTTACTAATCAATAAAGAGAGAAAAATGGATAAAAATAAAACCCCAAACAAAATGATAACTGATTTTTTAATCAATGAGCTGAGTGACGCGGTAATTGCAGAAAGACTATCATTTATATCAGTAATACTTTGAGCCTTAAACTCTTCTACTTTTTTGTTGATATTCGCTCCATACAGATCAAAAACACTCATCATAATATTGCCTGCTGTAGGGCCCCCATCAATGTAAGCGTGAGCCATTGATACACCTACCTCATAATAGTTATTAAACGCCGTTTCAATCTCTTGCATCTGTTCTTCAGCATCGGGGTTTAATGCTTCTATTTCTTGTAGTTGATTAGCAAATTGCTTAGCATAGTTTTCTGCCGCAGTAAAGCCGTCTTCAAAACCTTCTATTCCTCTGGTGGCACTAATATCTGTTAGCCACTGCTGTACTTGAACCACCGAAAGCTTTATTTCCTGTGACAATAGTGCTGTTTGAAGAGATTTTTCTTTTAATTCTACCATGCTGTTTATCTGTTTAGAGAACGAATTAAACTGATATACTTGAATAACCAAAAATAAAAAAACTATCATAATATTGATTAAAACTATTTTATATTTAATACTATTAACTTTGAAGATACTTTTCACGTGTTTTCAGGCCTCCTACAAATAAATAATAATCGATTATTTATTATACTACTTTTTTTGTTTATTTTGCACTTTTTTACATATATTAAATAATTTGTAGAACTTTGGGTATTCAAGAGCCTTAACTCTCAAGCGACACCATACTCTTTAAGGTGGCACCGCAGATTAATCGTCTATCCTTGAAAAATATCACTATCTTTCACTCAGTAATAAAAAATTATTACTTTCTATCCCAACTTAAACCCAAAATATCATCTATCAGATACTCAATTCCTTCCAGAGGGCTAGGTATATCAACATCAAAAATAACTAAAGCAGTCAAAGCGAATGCCAACGATAGCAGAGATAAGAAGGCTATAAGCTCTTTCCAATATTTATTTATTATAAGCTTCGGAGCTTCAATTATAATAATAATCAAGAAAACCGCCGCCAGTAGCATTATCATCTTCATTTCTTATTTGCCCACCGCTTCTTGAATTTCTTCCGTATCTTGACAATAAACAATGACAATACAGGAAACAACTGAAAAGGAAGGATAAAGACAGGCCAGGTATAGATTGCAGAATGGATCTGTTCCATACTGGAGCCCGCTAGAATAATTGAAAAAGAAATAGCGCTTATTCCTATGGGGATCACAAGTGGTACATAGGAGCGTAAATTAATTATCTGAGCTGAACCTAAGACCACTGCGTAATACAGTATGCTGACTTTTAAAAACACTGTCGTAATTAACATAATGGCAACGAACATTTCCATCCTGGTCAAGACTTCTGCAACGCTTATATAACGTGCAGTAACGAAAGAAGGCGATGACACAATCTCAGATACTGTTCCCAAAACAGCCGTATTTCTTACTTCAAGGATCAACACGCTTACTCCTCCAAGTATCAAACCCCCTACCATAGAAGTCTTAATCTGTTTTGGCTTGTTTACAAAAGCAATAACCATGAGAAAGACCACTATCTCGAGGTAATTAATTGAGAATATGATATGAGTGCCATGAATTAAATCCTGTAGTGGGACATCTAAGATGGGTAAAAAGTTTCTAAATCTCATATCTGGGAGTAATAAAAGAGATGTCGCTAAGATAATCGTTGAAGCAATAGCGATGATAATGAAACTGCACCGGGCAATAACTTCTATTCCGGCTCGTACAGCCCAAGCCGATATAAACGTTAGCATAATCAGTATTGCCCAAATGGGAGTTTCTGGAAATATAAAAGTTATTAAGAAATCGCTAAAATAGCGTAAGTTTTGACAAACTAATGCGAAAAAAATAAATACATATGACACAGAAATAATTTTGCCTAGATAAACGCCGTAGATGATATCACTAATCTGGATTAGGTTTTTGCCAGGAAATTCCCGGCCTAGGGCCGCATAAGACAAGACAAATGGTATGCTTAGCACCATTGCGATCAAAATAGCCAACCACGCATCATGGCTAACAATTCCACTCGAAAAAGATAACAATAAATTAGAGGCTTGAATAAATCCAATAATCATAAATGTTAACTGTGAGCTTGCTATTATCCCTTTTTCGATCTTCACTAATGTCATCCTTTTCTACTGACTTACCGATTCAATTAATGTACCCGACCTTCTCACCCGGGCATCTACAAGTATCTCCACTTCGATTTCTGGAAAAACATCATCCCATCTTTTCTCCAGATCGTCCCACTGTTTAGGATACTTCTGATGTACTGCCTCACCAAAGCCAAAAATATCTGTGTTCAGTTTTTGAGCTTTTTCCAAAGAGGCTAATACTTCACTCCGGATGACAGAGGCTTTCTTTTGTTCGAGTTCTTTAATATCTGGTAAGCTTAATTTATCAGGACATTCTTGGTCACCTATATGACCTTCTTCTTCTATTTTGACTGTGATATATATCTGGTCATCTATAATTTTGGGGATAACCTTACTGCTGGCTCGAATGATTTCCATGCTTATCTTGTCTTCCCCAGAAGGACAATCGATAATTATAATCCCGCTTTTGATTTCACCTATCACCCATAAAAGACCCCGCGCTTCGCCCCCAGTCAGTTCCCCCGCCAGTTTATCTTGTTTAAAAACCGCTATTCCAGGGATACGTAAAGTTTCTTTCTCTCCTTCTCCGGATATCTCTATGAGCGGAGCAATCGGTGCTGTAGTCTTACTCATTAAGCGACAGATGAATTGTTTTAAATCAACCTCGATTGCTTCGGATGTTGCATTCTGTGCTTTAAGAAGATGGGAAATACCAACTGCCGGTACCTTTTCCAATTTTGATTCTACATCAAGGATTTTTCCTGCTTCCCCTCTTGCGACCAACACATGTGTTCTAAGTCGTGTTTCATGGTCACGCACAAAAAAGTCGGTATATTTCTGCACTCCTTCTGTAGCTATGTCACGACCAAATATTAAAACTTGACTATGTGGCAAGTATATTTTGCGGTTAGTCTCTTTGGTAAAATTCCTTACGGTATCGAAAACAGTATCACCTATAGCTTGCACGGTAAAGTAAGCCTTCGCATCACTACCACCCTCACTCTTCAAATCACCTGGTTTAACAATCTGGGCTGTTAGCTGGATCTTACCAAGTTCTTCAGCTTTATCGATGCCCATACCCATCAGAATAGAAAAAGTATCAAGCTCACGCCGATTCCAACACCCTGATAAGCTTAAAACCAGAAAAACACAAATTATTATCGATAGCATTCCTTTGCCAATTCTCACGTCTATCTCCCAAAACCTCATTATTTTTTTTGATTTTTTTCCGGTGGCGGATTAGGTTTAAGTATTAATTTCTCTCGCTGAGAATTTTTCCATCCTATTGTTCTGGGACGGGTAATCATAGCCCAAGTAGGTACTCTAATAAAAACGTCTTTCAAGTCGTACGGACTTAGAGGAGCTAAGGGTGACAGATAAGGAGTACCAAAGGACCTTAAAGAAGCCAAGTGGATCAAAACCCCTAATAATCCGACAATGACTCCAACTCCACCCATTGTTCCAGCCAAGATAACAAACACGAACCGTAGGATTGCTCCTGAATCTGTCTGGGCTGGAACGGCAAAGCCGGAAACCGCAGTTAAAGCGATTACAATAACAACGGGTTCTCCAATCAGTCCCGCAGATACGGCAGACTCACCAACTACCAGAGCTCCAACGATACTGATAGCTTGACCGACAGGACGAGGCAAGCGTATTCCTGCTTCTCTAAGAATCTCAAATATTACTCCCATAGCAATGATTTCTATCATTGCAGGAAAAGGAGTGCCTTCTACCGCTGCGGCGACAGTGAATAATAAAGGAGTGGGAAGCAGCTCCTGGTGAAAAGTTGTTACAGCCACGTAACTTGCCGGACCCAGGACACTTGTCATGAAAGCGATAAATCTTATTACTCTGACTATGCTTGCATAATAAGGACGGGAGTAATAATCTTCAGAGCTTTGAAAACTCTCAATGAAAACCATGGGGACGGTAAGTACGAAAGGACTGCCATCAACCAAAACAGCTGCCCTCCCTTCCAATATTTTAGCAGCGACGGCATCGGGCCTTTCACTGTTGCCAATCGTAGAGAAAATCGAAAATGGAGCATCCTCGATAAATTGTTCTATATACCCTGATTCCAGAATCCCATCAGTATCAATTCTCGTTAATCGTTGTCTTGCTTCTTTTATGAGCTGAGGATTCACCACTCCTTTTAAATAAACTAAGCACACATCAGTTTTAGACTTTCTACCTATTGTCATTGTTTCCATAGTTAAATCAGGAGTTTTTAATTTCCGCCTTAATAAGGTTGTATTGGTCCGCAAGCTTTCAGAGAATCCTTCACGTGGTCCACGAACGATGGATTCTGTTTTCGGATCTTCCACACCACGGGACTCCCAACCTCTGCTACTGATAATCAAAGCTTCTTGAGCACCGTTTATTAATAAAATTGTATCCCCTGATAAACAACTTTCCACCACTTCATCAAAAGTAGTAACTTGTTTAACTTCCCCGACGGAGAGCATACTTCTTTTGATAATATCGATATTCTTAACCTCTAATGATTCCTCTGCAAAGCTAGAGCGACTATCATACATCAAAGGTCTTATGATACTTTCATTAACCAAGGTCTTATCTATCATACCGTCTATATAGATTAGGGCAGCACTTATTTGAGCTTTCTTCCCAAAGGCAAATTCCCGCATTATAATGTCATCGCTCGGACCCAAAATATTTTTTAAATTATTTAAGTTTTCTTTTAAGTTTAAAGATATTTTAGATTGAGAGAAATTTTGAGTATTATCCTGTTTATTCATTTTATCGTTTTCATGATTAGTCTTTTGATTCTGTATCTGCCAAAATCGGATTTTTTTAGATAAATAATTTAACATAGCCTTTTCTCTCCCTAATAGTTCTAAATCTTAGGTTTTCCAAGTTATCTTAATCTATCCAAATAATAGAAGTTTATTTACTAGATATTATTGATTGACACAATTATTCACTAGTGTTATACTGCTTTAAAATAATATGAGAAACTTCTGAGGGAGAAGTAACGTCAGTATACGTCCTCAAAGAGAGCTGCGGATGGTGAAAGCGCGGCAGGAAACGGATTGGCAAATGGGCTCCTGAAGGCGGAGGGAAAACAGCCTTGGCTGTGAGTAAAATCCGACGCGGCGTCAGCGTTAAAAGACGGGGGATGTGTTGGCATTCCGCAATGAGCTGGGCTTGTTTTGTGACAAGTCAATTAAGGTGGCACCGCAGATTAATCGTCTGTCCTTGTTTATTCAAGGGCAGGCGTTTTTTGTTTCATTCCATAGTTTTATAAAGGAGGATGTGCATAATGATTTACCCCTTATTTGAAGAAGTTAAACTTAAGTCCAAGGGAGTAGATTTTGTACCAGTGGCCATGGAGATCTTTGCTGATACGGAAACTCCCGTCAGCGTGTTCCAAAGGTTCAATGATACAAACTCTTACTGTTTTTTGCTCGACAGTGTAGAGGGAGGTGAAAAGTGGGCCAGATATTCGTTTATCGGTAAGGACCCGCTACTTACCATACGCACTAAAGATAATCAGGCAACCTTACAGTATCGCAATGGGAGAGTCGAAAAAATAGAAGGTAATCCGTATAAGGTTGTAGAGACCATAATGCAGCGCTACAGGGGAGCAAAGGTGGAAGGTATACCCAGACTTTCCGGGGGATTGGTTGGATTTTTCGGCTACGACTTAATACGCAGCGTGGAAAAACTGCCGACCCCCCCTGAGGATGATCTTAATCTCCCTACCTGTCATTTTATGATTGTCGACGAAATAATCGCTTTCGACCATTTAAAGCAAAAACTTCTTCTGGTTATAAATATGCCTACAGAAGGTAATCTACAGCTTAATTATGACAATACCATTGAACGTCTCAATTCACTGGAAAGGACAATAAGGAATTCTCGTTCCTATCAACCCTATATAGACAAAAAAAATACTCCAGCCAACACTCCCGATATAAGCAGCAATATGGATAAAAACTACTTTTCAAAAATAGTTGAAAAGGCCAAAGAATATATCGTCAATGGGGATATCTTTCAGGTTGTATTATCCCAACGTTTTTCCATGCCATTTATGAACAAAGTTCTCGATGTCTATCGCTATCTGCGTGTTTCCAATCCTTCGCCGTATATGTATTTCCTCAAATTCGATGATTACTCTATTGTAGGAGCCTCGCCAGAGATGCTCGTGCGTTGTGAAGACGGATTAGTGGAAACATGTCCTATTGCAGGTACCCGTAAAAGGGGAAAAACAGCCTCAGAGGATCTCGAAATAGAGAAGGACCTAATCAATGATTCCAAGGAACTGGCGGAACATGTCATGCTTGTTGATCTGGGACGCAATGATTTAGGCAAGATTTCCAAATTCGGTACGGTAAAAGTAACAGAATATATGAAAGTACTTCACTACTCACAGGTCATGCATATTGCCTCTACAGTATGTGGGGAACTGCGTGAAGGCTTAACTGTTTTCGATGCCCTGCAAGCAGTCTTTCCTGCAGGTACATTATCCGGAGCCCCAAAAATTCGTGCTATGGAGATAATTGATGAGCTGGAACCTACCAAGAGAGGTATTTATGGAGGCGCGATAGGTTTTCTCTCTTTCGACGGTAACCTTGAGTGTTGTATTACTATTCGGACTATCCTTTTTAAAGATGGTATGGCTTATATCCAAGCAGGTGCTGGGATAGTGGCTGACTCTATTCCAGCTAAAGAGTATGAGGAAACGGAAAATAAAGCAGGTGCTTTGATAAGAGCTTTAAAAGAAGCAGGTGATATCAGATGATATTAATTATAGATAATTATGATTCCTTCACCTATAACCTTTATCAGTATGTCGGTGGTATAAATCCTGATGTTATGGTGGTTCGCAACGATAAGATTGATATCCAAGGTATCAAAACTCTTAATCCTTCACACCTCATAATTTCGCCCGGCCCTGGTTTCCCCCAAGAAGCAGGAATAAGCAGGGAAGTTGTTCAAGAGCTCGGTGACAAAATCCCAATCCTCGGTGTCTGTCTTGGGCATCAAGCCATCGGGAATGCTTACGGGGCAAGAATCGTACATTCGCCACAATTGATGCATGGTAAAACTTCTGATATTCATATTGCTACCGGATGCCCAATCTTTCATTATCTGCCACCGGTAATCACGGTTGGGCGTTATCATTCTCTAATCACCGAGCGAGAGAGTTTGCCAGAGGAACTAGTAATTACGGCAGAAACGCCTGGAGGATTAATAATGGGTATCTCCCATAAGGTTTATCCTGTTTTTGGAGTGCAGTTTCACCCAGAATCTCTACTCACCCCCAATGGACTAAAGATAATTGAGAATTTTCTTCTCTATTCAAAGGAGGTTGTTTGATGATTAAAGAAGCGATAACCAAACTGACTAACTATGAAAATATCACCTTTCTGGAAGCCTCTGAGGCTATGACAGAAATAATGAGCGGCCAGGCCTCTCCGGCTCAACTCAGTGCCTTCTTAATCGCCCTGAGGATGAAAGGAGAAACCATCGACGAGATATCCGGATGTGCCCAGGTCATGCGGGAAAAAGCAGAAAAAGTGGAGCTTGGAACTGAAGATGTGATCGATATAGTTGGAACAGGGGGTGACGGTGCCAACACCATCAATATCTCGACTTGCTCGGCCTTTGTCGTTGCGGGTGCAGGTATCCCTGTGGCTAAACACGGAAACCGTTCAGTTTCAAGCAAATGCGGCAGTGCCGACGTGCTTGAAGCCTTAGGCGTGAATATCAGTCTCTTATCCTTAGAAGCTGCTCAGTGTTTCCAAAAGACCGGTTTATGTTTTATGTTCGCCCCCTCCTATCACACTTCTATGAAGTATGCAGCAGGACCCCGAAAGGAACTGGGGTTAAGAACTATTTTCAACATTTTGGGACCGCTTGCCAATCCAGCACGGGTGAGAAACCAGCTTCTGGGCGTGTGTGACGAAAAACTGGTCGAACCTCTAACGAGAACTCTTGCCAATCTAGGAGTAAAAAATGCCATGACTGTCAGTAGTCATGACGGTCTAGATGAAATATCGATATCCGCACCCACTACCGTCTGTGAATTGCGGGAAGGTCGGTTGACCGGTTATATAATCCATCCTTATCAATTTGGAATTCAACAATGCAGCCTTGATGAGATACGAGGAGGAGATGTTAAGGAGAACGCTAAGATAATGAAAGGAATACTAAAGGGTGATATAACAGGGCCTAAAAGAGAGGTGGTTCTCCTTAATTCTGGGGCTGCTCTTTATGTAGCTGGTAAAGCACAGACTATCAAGGAAGGGTTGAGACTTGCAACCTTAGCTATCGATTCAGGCTCAGCTTGGCAGAAACTTGAAGATTATCGAGCGTGCTCTCATGGTTTAAAGGAGATGAGTGTATGATCCTGGACGATATAGTAGCAAAAAAACGCTTGGATCTTGAAAAGTCTTCCCTGCAAATATCTTTAACCGAATTAGAACGTAAAGCTTCTAAGATGCCAAACACCCGTGATTTTCATTCGAGTCTTGGAGACATTGGCCTTTCGGTTATCGCAGAAGTCAAACGTTCATCTCCGTCTCAAGGTATGCTTACTAAAGATTTTGATTATAGAAAAATTGCATCCACTTATGAGCAAGGAGGAGCCTCTGCTATTTCAGTCTTGACGGAACAGCACTTTTTTCAGGGAAGTGATCTTCACTTAACAGAGGTTAAAGAACTCGTAAGCTTACCGGTTCTACGTAAAGATTTTATAATAGCTGAACGTCAGGTTGTTGAAAGTAAAGCTATCGGAGCAGATGCTATCCTGCTTATTGCTGGAATTCTCGATTCCAAAACCTTATACAGGCTATATAATCTTGCCTCTGATTACGGATTACACTGCCTTTTTGAGGCCCATAACGAAGACGAAGTCAAACGCAGCTTTGATTGTGGAGCAAAAATAATCGGGATTAATAACCGTAATCTTAAGACATTAGAGATAGATATTCTTACATTTGAAAGATTACGAGGACACATACCTTCAGATACTCTTGTAGTAGCTGAAAGTGGAATAAAATCCATCGAAGATGCGAAACGAATGAAGGATGCCGGAGCAGATGCGATACTGGTAGGCGGCACGTTAATGCGGGCCAAAGATCCAGGAGCCTTAATTAAAGCTTTCTCTGCTCCTTAACAAACACAGAGCTACACCGCAGTAAGCACTATCCTGCACTAGCCACGTCCTGTGACAAAGTCCACGGATGGACAAATACCGCGGAGCCATGGATGGCGAGGAGCGGAAAAGTGCCGCGCTTCGCATCCATGCTCCGCTTACCGCTCTTACTGCGGTATAGCTTTATCAATTCTACATCGAAGATTGAATCTGGGGGTTTCCATTATGGCTAAAATTAAAATCTGTGGGCTAACCCGTGAACAAGATATATACGCAGTCAACGAATTTCTACCGGATTATGCCGGATTCGTGTTCGCTAAGAGCAGACGTAAGCTAACCTGCCCAAGGGCTGTGGAGCTAATCACAATACTCAACCCTACAATCAAGCCGGTCGGAGTATTTGTGAATAATGACCCAGGGGAACTTACTGATATTGCTAAGGCCTGTAATCTGGCGGCGGTTCAATTGCACGGTGATGAAGATAACCATTATATAGATAACTTGAGAAAACTTTTACCAGAGGGAACCTTGGTTATCAAGGCAGTCAGGGTGAAAAGCAGAGAAATTCTCGAAACAGCCTCCGCCATTGAATGTGATATCTTTTTGTTGGATTCCTTCCAGGAAGGGGTTGCGGGTGGAACCGGAGATACGTTCGACTGGACACTGCTAAAAGACTTTACCCGACCCTATTTCTTAGCCGGAGGGCTGAACAAAAATAACGTTACCATAGCCGTCCAGATGCTTCACCCATTCGGAATAGATGTTAGTTCGGGTGTAGAGACAGATGGCTTAAAAGATAGCAATAAAATCTTAGCCTTTATTAAAAAGGCTCGTGAAAGCATAACTAGAAGTAATATAAGAACTTAATATTCTTAAGATGGACTGCAATAAGCACAGCTTAGCGTAGCAAGGACTACCCAGCTATCCAAGCTGCACCGTAGCATGCACCATTCATCAGCGACACTTAATTATACGAGGAGGTAAGAATATGAATATAACTAAAGGCCGTTACGGTCTTTTCGGAGGTCAATACGTTCCTGAGACCCTAATGAATGCTCTGATAGAACTAGAAAAAGCCTATGAATATTATTGTAAAGACAAAGACTTTCAGAGTGAGCTAACCAACTATTTAAAAGAGTATGCTGGACGTCCATCCTTACTCTACTATGCTGACAGGCTGACCCGGAAACTGGGTGGTGCCAAAATATATCTAAAACGGGAAGATCTGAATCATACCGGTTCTCACAAAATCAATAACGTCCTGGGACAAGTACTTCTTGCCAAGAAGATGGGGAAAAAACGGGTAATAGCTGAAACGGGTGCTGGCCAACATGGTGTGGCCACTGCTACTGCTGCAACTCTTTTTGGACTGGGATGCGAGATATTCATGGGTCGGGAAGATACAGAGAGACAAGCTCTGAACGTCTTCCGAATGAACCTTCTCGGTGCCTCGGTCCGAGCGGTAGACTCCGGTACGGCTACACTCAAGGATGCGGTGAATGAAGCTATGCGGGAATGGACTGCTCGAGTGAACGATACCTTCTATGTCCTAGGCTCTGTCATGGGACCTCATCCTTACCCTATGATGGTAAGAGATTTTCAGACTGTTATTGGATACGAAGTTAAAGAACAAATGCTTAAGGAAATAGGACAACTCCCAGATTACCTTATCGCTTGTGTCGGAGGAGGGAGTAATGCCATAGGACTTTTTCATCCATTCTTGGATGACCAAAAAGTCAAGATGATAGGGGTAGAAGCCGCAGGTCTTGGTCTAGATACCTCTAGGCATGCGGCTACTATTACCAAAGGTAGCATCGGTGTCTTTCATGGAATGAAGTCTTTCTTCCTCCAAGACTCTGAGGGACAGATACTGCCGGTTCATTCTATCTCAGCAGGTCTTGACTACCCCGGAATAGGGCCGGAACATGCCTTTCTGCATGATATTGGCCGGGTAGAATATTCTTCGTCCACAGATAATGAAGCCTTGGCGGCATTCCAACTGCTTGCCCAGACCGAAGGGATAATTCCAGCTATAGAATCAGCTCATGCAGTCGCACATGCCGTTAAAATCGCACCTGACATGGACAGGGATAAAATTATAGTAATTAACCTCTCGGGTAGAGGAGACAAAGATGTTCAAGAAGTTGCCAGGTACTTGGAGGTGAAATCAGATGAATAACGGAAATCGTATCGATGAAATGTTTGCAAAGCGACTTGCGAGTGGCGAAAAAGCCTTGATAACTTTCGTGACCGCGGGCGATCCTGATTTGGAGACTACCCGTCAACTGGTGTTAAAGATGGAGGAAAGCGGAGCCGATCTTGTCGAATTAGGAGTACCCTATTCCGACCCTATTGCTGAAGGGCCGGTCATCCAAGAAGCCAACATTCGAGCCCTTAAAAACGATGTCAGGCTAGATAAACTTTTTAAACTAGTCTCAGATTTAAGAAAAGATACTCATATTCCTCTTGTTTTTCTACTTTATGTAAATTGTATTCTCCAATACGGTAAAGCTGAATTCTTCGACTCCTGTCTCCAACATGGGTTAGATGGCGTTATTGTCCCGGATTTACCTTTTGAAGAAAGTGATGAGATATACGAAGAGGCACACCGTAAGGGAATCAAATTGATTCGCTTGGTTGCTCCTTCATCTGCTGCTAGGATAGAAATGATAGCCGCTCAAGCAGAAGGATTTCTTTATTGTGTGTCTTCCCTAGGCGTCACCGGGATGCGCTCTAATTTTAATACCAACTTCAGTGATTTTTTCGGGCAAATCAACAAAGTAAAAAGAGCCCCTTGTGCCCTTGGTTTTGGGATATCAACTCCGGAACAGGTAAAAGAACTTAAGAAATATTGTGATGGGATCATTGTCGGCAGTGCCATTGTCAAAAAAATAGCGACCGCTCCTACTAACAGAGAAGCGATCGCCTCAGTCTCAGAATTTATATGTGATTTGCGTACGGCCCTTGATGAAAGATAAGGACGAAAGCTAAGAAAGGCAACTATTTCTAAGACTTAGCAACCATTACAAAGACATAGCAACTAGCAATACCCATCCCGAATCCTGCGGACTTTCTATTAGCTTCAGTCCGGCTTCCATCATTTTCTCTCGAACTTCATCCGCCCTGGAATCGATGATTCCCGAAGCTATAAATAAACCCCCTGGTTTCAATAAAGACGGAAGTTGAGGTAAGAGTTCAATTATAACATCAGCAATGATGTTAGCTATTACAATATCAGCCTGATCTATAAAGACTTCACCTAGGTCACCGGCTTCTACCTTCACTCTATCTTCAACCTTGTTCAAGGATATATTCTCTTTAGCGATTCTAACTGCCAAGCTATCGATATCTCCCGCCTGTACTTCAGCCCCAAGTTTAGCAGCAGCTACAGCTAAGATACCAGACCCTGTCCCGATGTCATATACGAGTTGTTCAGGCTGGACATATTTTTCTAGTGCTTCAAGGCAGAGTACAGTCGTAGGATGAGTACCAGTACCAAAAGCCATTCCTGGATCTATTTCTATCACCAGGTCACCTTCCTGAAGTACTGCTGCCTCCCAAGTAGGTTTAATCATAATATTCTTACCTACTCGCACAGGCTTAAAATACTTTTTCCATTCATTGGCCCAGTCTTCTTCTTTAACCATTACCGCTTCAGACTCGATAACCCAGTGAGCAAACAGTTTTTTTAATGCCAGCAAATCTTCTCTTAGAGAGACAAGCCTGACGTCGAGATTCTCATCTTCCGGAAAATATCCTTTAACCACTATCATACCGGTTAGTTCAATATCTCCAAAGCCATGATAGTCCCACATTCCGGAATCTATATAGTTTTTGATAATTTCAGGTGCTTCTACTACTACACCTTTACTTCCGAGTCGATAAAAAAGATCGGCAACAGCCTCTTCGCCCTCTGATGAAACTGTTACCGCTATCTCCATCCAGTTCATACTAACTCCCTATTGCATCCCGTACATTTTCTTTTACCTTATCCCAAAGAGACTTCCTTTTGCCCATCTGCTGGCTTTCAGAAGTGATCTGTCCGAATTCTCTTAATAAATCTTTTTGTTTATCTGATAGTTTGGTCGGGGTAACAACTACTACCCTTACATGTTGGTCGCCAGAACCTCCGCCTCTACGGAAAGGTATTCCCCTGTCTTTCAGTCTAAAGACCTTGGAAGTCTGGGTACCTTCAGGAATCTTCATCTTGACTTCACCATGTATGGTTGGGACATCTATCTCATCCCCCAAAGCTGCTTGGACAAAAGAGATAGGCATCTCACAGTAGATATCATTACCATTTCTTTCAAAGAATTCATGTGGTTTAACGAGCAGAACAACATAAAGGTCTCCTGCAGGGCCTCCCTTTTCGCCAGTTTCCCCTTTCCCACTATAACGAAGGCTTAATCCTTCCTCAGTACCTGCCGGGATGTTTACTTCTATTTTTTTGACCTCACGTACCTTACCCCGGCCATTACACTTACTACAAGGTGTGCTTATCGTGGTACCTTGACCGTTGCAAGCTGAACAGGCTCTAGTGGTAGCTACTTGACCAAAGGGAGTTCTCTGTACGCTCCTCACCTGTCCTGTCCCATTACACTTGGCACAAGAAACAGGATGTGTTCCTGGAGCAGCTCCACTACCTTTACATTCCGAACAGTTCTCGTGAACAGGCACTTCAATTTCCTTTTTTGCTCCAAAAGCAGCCTCAAATAAAGTTATGGTTAGGTCATACCTTAGGTCTGATCCTCGAGTAGGACCTTGGCGCCTGGAGCCGCCCATTCCACCACCACCAAAAAACATGTCAAAGATATCGCCCAAACCGAAATCTGCGAAATCCGAAAAGTCACCAAAGCCTCCATAACCTTGACCATTAAAATCTACTCCAGAATGGCCGAACTGATCATATTTGGCTTTTTTATCTGGACTACTCAATACAGCATAGGCTTCTGTTGCTTCTTTGAATCGTTCCTCAGCTTTTTTATCCCCTGGATTAACGTCAGGATGGTTTTCTTTGGCTATCTTTCTGTAAGCCTTTTTTATTTCATCAAGGCTAGCTGATTTGCTTACACCCAGTACTTCATAATAATCACGTTTCATGGTATTAGTCGAAACTCCTCCCTAAACTCGAAGTTCGAGGTTCGTAATTCGAAAATCGAAAGTGTAAGTATAACTTCCAACGAACTTCGAACTTCGAACCTCTAATTTATGCCCTTTAAGCTCTTATTATATCATTATACTTCTTCGTATAGATAATTGTTAAGTCTTTTTCTGAAATTGGTACTATATCACAGAAATGTGTACTGGTATCTAGCGCAAAAGAGCTAGATACCAGTTAGTTTTTTTACTTATCTTTATCTACTTCAGTATATTCAGCATCAACCACATTATCATCTGCCTTATTGGCACCTGTATCCTCTTGTCCTGGCTGAGCTTCCTGTTGAGTCTGATTCTGAGCAGCCTGCTCTTTATACATCTTTTCTACGAAAGGATAGAGTACTTTCGTCAGAGCTTCTGACTTAGCCTTAATATCCTGTAAATCTTCCCCTACAGCAGCATTTTTGAGATCTTCAGCTGCTTTCTTGATGCTCTCTCTTTCAGCCTCATCGCCTTTGCCTTCAAAATCTTTGAGGGTTTTCTCTGCCTGGTATGCTAAAGAGTCAGCTTCATTCTTAGCATCAATCAGCTCTTTTAACTTCTTATCTTGATCAGCATTAGCCTCTGCATCTTTACGCATCTTGTCGATTTCCTCTTTACTTAGACCTGCCGAAGCTGTAATCGTAACTTTCTGCTCATTTCCTGTCGCAGTATCCTTAGCTGAAACATGAACGATACCATTGGCATCAATATCAAATTTAACTTCAATCTGGGGCAAACCACGAGGAGCAGGAGGGATACCGGTTAATTGGAAACGTCCTAGCGTCTTATTATAGGATGCCATTTCACGTTCACCCTGCAAGACATGAATATCCACAGAGGTTTGATTATCAGCAGCAGTAGAGAATACTTGAGACTTGGTAGTAGGAATAGTGGTATTGCGTTCGATAATCCGAGTGAAAACGCCACCCAAGGTTTCGATACCCAAAGAAAGAGGTGCGACATCCACTAAGATGATATCTTTCATCTCACCTGAGAGAACTCCTCCCTGAATCGCAGCTCCTAAAGCCACTACCTCGTCGGGGTTAACGCCTTTATGTGGTTCTTTCCCACCGACTCTTTTGATAGCTTCCTGAACAGCAGGGATTCTGGTAGAACCTCCTACGAGGATAATCTGATCGAGTTCCTGGAAGGAAAGCTTAGCATCCTCCATAGCTTGACGGGTGGGGCCCATGGTAGATTCAACTAAATCAGCTACTAACTCTTCGAACTTCGCTCTGGTGATATTCATATCCAGATGAAGAGGTCCTTCAGCAGACATGGTGATAAACGGAAGATTAATATTTGATTGGGTTACACCTGATAATTCAATCTTTGCCTTTTCTGCAGCTTCTTTCAGACGCTGGAGAGCCATACGATCTTTAGAAAGATCTACACCTTGAGCCTTTTTGAACTCCGATACAATATGGTCGATTAAGCGCTTATCGAAGTCGTCTCCTCCGAGATTATTATTTCCACTGGTAGCTTTAACCTCTACCATCCCTTGGCTAAGTTCTAAAACAGAGACATCAAATGTTCCACCACCAAGGTCATAGACCAGAACCGTCTGATCATTTTCTTTATCAAGTCCATAGGCTAAAGCAGCTGCTGTAGGTTCGTTGATTATTCTTAATACCTCGAGCCCTGCGATAGTGCCCGCATCTTTAGTTGCCTGCCTTTGAGCGTCGGTAAAATATGCAGGAACGGTGATAACGGCTTGCGTAACAGTACTTCCCAGGTAAGCTTCAGCATCTGCCTTCAGTTTCTGAAGAATCATTGCCGATATCTCCTGTGGAGTATAAGATTTATCTAATAAAGTAACTTTACGATCAGTACCCATATGACGTTTGATAGACTCTACAGTATTATCCGGGTTGGAAACGGCTTGACGTTTAGCCACTTGCCCCACCAGCTTTTCACCGGTTTTGGAGAATCCAACCACCGAAGGGGTGATGCGCCCTCCTTCTGCATTGGTTATTACAACAGGTTCTCCACCTTCCAATACAGCTACACAAGAATTGGTTGTGCCTAAATCGATACCTATAACTTTACTCATATTTTTATCCTCCTTATGAAAAAACATTTCAAAATATTAGCCTGATACTTTAACCTGACTGGGTCTGATAACTTTGTCTTTGAGATAATACCCCTTCTGAAGTTCAGCGAGGATGGTATTATCCTCTTTATCTGAAGCCTCCCTAAGGAGTGCCTCATGTACATTAGGATCGAATCCGGTGCCAACAGTCTCGATAGGGCTTAGCCCTTCGTCCTCTAATATTTTCATGAACTGTCGACGAATCATCTCTACTCCTTGAGAAAACGACTCAAAGTCCTTATTCGTCTGGGTAGATTCGATAGCTCTTTCTAAGTTATCCAGAACAGGAAGCAAAGAAACGATGATTCTTTCCGAACCATACTTGGCAATATCTTCCTTTTCCTTTTGTGTCCTTTTACGATAGTTATCAAACTCTGCCTTTAATCTCTGCATATGGTTGTAATACTCTTCCGCCTTTAATTTGTATTCTTCCAGTTCGCTTCCTTCTTCTATGATATCTTCTTCATCCATAGTAAGAGTCTTTTCGGCAAGCTCCTGGTCGATATGGTTACTCTCGACTTGATCAGCGTCTTTCTTCAAGTACTACCGCCTCCTTCCCTTAGTTTAAGACCTTCTTACGATTCTACCCGTAAGCATTTCCGTAAGACTCTTGGTCATATAATCTACAATTGTTATCGCTTTACCATAATCCATCCGGGTAGGACCGAGTACTCCTATGGATCCTATCTGTTTACCGTTGATATGGTACATGGCGGATATCACACTACAATCTTTAAAAACCTCATCAGGATTCTCAGAACCTATGGTTACACTTAAGCCTTCCTGACCATGTTGGAGAAGTTCTATCAATTTAGTGTTTTCTTCAAAGACACCGAAGAGGGATTTCACTTTATTTAAATCTCGAAACTCCGGCTGATTGAGCATATTGAGAGTTCCTCCAAGATATACACGCTCACACGACTCTAGATCTTTATCTTCAAACATTCTTTCTAAAATTCCCATCATGCTATCTATCATGCGGCGCTTTCTGGAAAGCTCACTATAAATTTCTTTAATCAAACCTTGCTTCAAATCCTGAACTCTGGTACCGCTCATTTTCTCATTAAATATATTCGCTAGTATCTGCAGTTCTTCAGGAGTGGTATCCTGACCTATTTCAACGATATTATTTTCAACCGAACCATTCTCCTTGACAGTAACCATGATAGCCTGCCCTTGGGTATAAGGTAGAAAATACAGTCTATTAAGAACACTATTACGACTTTTAGGACCGAGCACCAGACTAGTCAGATTGGTGACCTGAGAGATAAGCTTACCTGTATATTCTATGACTTCTTGAACTTCGTTCAATCTATTGACGATTTCCTTGTTAATACTTTTCTTATCCTCACCATTAAGGGCAATCGGGTCTATCAGATAATCTACATAATAACGATATCCTAAATCTGAAGGAATTCTGCCAGCTGAAGTATGCGGCTGTTCGATTAAGCCTATTTCTTCCAAGTCGGCCATCTCGTTACGGATAGTGGCAGGAGAAACCCCTAAATCAAACTTCCGAGATATTGTTCTCGATCCTACTGGCTCAGCAGTGGCTATATAATCTTGAACGATAGCCTTCAAGATCTTCTGCTTTCTCTCATCCATTTTCACATTGCCACCCCCTACTGTTAGCACTCTATCGAGGTGAGTGCTAATCTTCTGACCATACATTAGCACGAAGGTAAAAGATTGTCAAGACTATAAACGATATTCTTAATTCAGATGGGATAAAAACCCATCTGAATCTTAGAAGATGTTATCCAGGAGCTTAGTGCCTCTTAGAAGTGACTTCTTAGAAGTGACTTCTTAGAAGCGGTTAGCTATCGGAAAAATGTAAATTAAAGAATCAAATCTTGCAAAATTAAATTGCTTACAAAAAGATAAGCTGGATTGATTTTTAGCCATCCATCCTCTAGTGAAAGTATATCTCTATCAATATAGTTTACCAATTTATATCCATAAATATCCTGAATATTCATCTTAAATTTCTCCTCAAAGAGATTAATTTTGATACCTTTAGTTGTCCTTAATCCAAGCATTACGTATTCGGATATTCGTTGATTCTGTGAAAGATATTCCACTTCTCCATTGTTTAATGATTTAGCACCTGAGACTAAATTATTGCGATACAGGTCAATATCCTGAACATTCTTAACTCTGATCCCGTTTAAGCAAGATACTGCTCCTGGACCGAGACCCAGATAATCCTCTCCCTGCCAATAAGAAAGGTTGTGTCTGCCCTCAAATCCTGCCTGAGCAAAATTAGATATTTCATAATGGATATACCCTTGTGAGTTAAGGAAAGATGAAGCCCATCCATACATATCGGCCTGTAGATCATCATCTGGAAGAGAAGCATTGTCGTGTTTAGAAGGGCTGTTTTCACAGTATCGTCTACCCAGTGGTGTTTCTTCTTCCAAGGTAAGGGCATAGATAGAAATATGTTCCGGTGTTAAACTCACTGCTCTGTTGACCGTAGTTTTCCAATCTTCCATAGTTTGCCCAGGAAGGCCAAATATCAAGTCTAAGTTTAGATTGATGAATCCAGCTTCCCTAATCAGCTTAACTCCGAGTTCAATATCTGCTGAAGTATGAATTCTTCCAATACTTTGAAGCTGATCATCATTAAAGCTTTGGGCACCTAAAGAGATGCGATTCATACCGTAATGTCGTAGCACTGCTAACTTTTCCTGATCAATTGTCCCTGGATTGGCTTCGACAGTCTTTTCTATAGATAATGATTCAACACTACTTCTAAACGAGAATCTGTTATGTATGAGCTTGAGTAAGCTGTCTAGTTCCTGATAATTAAGAACAGTCGGAGTTCCACCACCTAGAAAAAGGGAAGAAACCCCCGCAGGGGCTTCTGTATAACAATACTCTATTTCTCGTTCTAACCCTGTTAAATATTTAAAGATGTTACCACGCTCACTCCCTTCACCGCCAAGGGGTAGGGAGTAAAAAGCACAGTAGGAACATTTTCGGACGCAAAACGGAACATGTACATATAAGGAAGGCATAGCAATTCTCACTCTCTAAACTAACTCCAGAATATAAGACTTTCAAAATCAGGAATCTATTCAGTCATCCATTTTCAAGACTGCCATAAAAGCTTCTTGAGGGATTTCTACGCTGCCGACCTGTTTCATGCGTTTCTTACCTTCTTTTTGTTTTTCCAGTAGTTTACGTTTACGAGAAATATCTCCGCCATAGCATTTGGCTAAAACATCCTTACGGATAGCCTTGATATTCTCTCTGGCGATAACCTTGGAACCTATTACAGCCTGCACTGGGATTTCAAACATCTGTCGGGGAATCATCCCCCTCAGTTTCTCTACCAGCTTACGTCCGCGAGCATAGGCCTTATCTCGATGCACAATGAAGGAAAGAGCATCCACAATCTCCCCATTGAGCATGATATCGAGTTTAACCAGGTTTGCTTCTTTATAACCTATGAGTTCATAATCTAGGGATGCATAACCTTTAGTCCGAGACTTCAGTTGATCAAAGTAATCGTACACGATCTCACTTAAAGGTAATTCATATTGTAGGTTTACCCTTGCGGCGGTGATATAGTCCATATTAAGGAAGGTTCCTCTTTTCTCCTGATTAAGCTCCATGATAGAGCCTATATAATCAGAAGGAAGCATGACAGATGCTCTGACCATAGGTTCCTCTATAGACACTATATTAGCGATATCTGGCAATAAGGCAGGGTTATCGATTGAAACTTGGGTCCCGTCCGTTAAGTTCACCCGGTAGATAACACTAGGAGCGGTAGTTATGATATTAAAACCGAATTCCCGTTCCAATCTTTCCTGGATGATATCCATATGCAAAAGACCCAAGAAACCACAGCGGAAGCCGAATCCTAAGGCAGCGGACACTTCATTATCATACATAAGGCTGGCATCATTAAGTTGAAGTTTCTCGAGAGCATCCTTTAACTTATCGTAATCGGAGGCTTCAACCGGGAATAGACCGCAGAACACCATCGAAACCGCCTTCCTATATCCCGGAAGTGCTTCTGTTGCAGGGCGTTCGGCATTGGTGATCGTGTCACCCACTCGTGTATCACGGACATTTCTGATGCTGCCCGCAATATAACCTACCTGGCCGGCCTTAAGTTCATTGACAATGGTCATATTGGGGGTAAATACCCCTACTTCTGTAATCTCAAAAAGCTTGCCACTGGACATCATCTTAATATTAGTTCCCTTAGACACCTTGCCGTCCAGAACCCGGATATAAGGTATAGCACCTTTATACGAATCGAATTTAGAATCAAAGATAAGAGCTTTAAGCGGCTTCTCATCATCACCTTGCGGTGGCGGTATCTTTTTGACGATAGCTTCAAGTATATCTTCTACTCCTAAACCCATTTTGGCTGAGGCCAGAATCGCCTCACTGGCATCTATCCCTATCACATCTTCAACTTCTTTTCTGACCATTTCCGGATCGGCGCTTGGTAGATCAATCTTATTGATAACAGGTATAATCTCCAAATCATTCTCTAACGCAAGGTAAACGTTAGCCAGAGTTTGAGCCTCAATCCCCTGTGCAGCATCTACCACTAGTAAAGCCCCTTCACAGGCCGCTAAACTTCTGGATACCTCATAGGAAAAATCCACGTGACCAGGAGTATCTATAAGGTTTAATTCATATATCTCTCCGTCTTTGGATTTATAGTGTAAACGTACAGCCTGGAGCTTAATTGTAATACCTCGTTCTCTCTCCAAATCCATGGAGTCCAGAACCTGTTCTTTGAGTTCTCTTGTAGACATCGTCCCAGTTGACTCTATAAGACGGTCAGCCAAAGTTGACTTACCGTGATCAATATGAGCTATAATAGAAAAATTCCTTATTCTGGATGAAGCTTGTGCCATTGTTATTTTCTCTCCCCAATGTTAAATACCTTTATTGCACTTCCAAATAGTATATCAAATTTCAGCCTATTTAAGCAAATTTAAACAGGTTTTTGCGCAATTAATTATACGCTATTTACGGGTTCTTCGGGACCCGCAAATTCTTTTTTGTGTACTTCTATCATTGAAGATTTTAGTATATTTGTGCATTGCTTATCGAACCTTAGGGCAGAGAAACGTCGAGACCGCAGCTGATATAGCGTTAAGCTGCATCGACCAATTAAATTGGTTTATTGTCCCTTTAATTATGCGTTTTTCTCCCCAACATATCCATAGCCATGTTGAATTCTTCCATTCTCATAAGCTTAGTTATTATAGTAAATATAACCATCCCGATTAACGCCGAACTACTTAAGACTACAACTGATCCTAGTTTACCTGTCCCAACTAAAGGCTCGATTTGTGCAGCCCAGTAAAATACTGTTATGCCCATGGCAAAAGCTGCAGCACAAGATTTTATAAGGGTAAAGATAATTCTCTTTCCATCTATCCTGCCCAACATCCGACGAAGGGAGATAAATAAGAGAAGCATATGAACGATAGCCCCGACGGTCACCGCCAAGGCCAAGCCTCCATGCGCTAAAGGTCTAACCAGGAAGAACATTGAGGCGATACTAACCGCCATAGCTACAACTCCTAACCCTACAGGCTTCCAAGTGTTTTGCAAAGCATAGAAAGCCCTGGGCAGAATTTGAATTATTGCCTGAGCAGTTATCCCTAATGTAAAATAAAACAAAGGTATAGCCGTTATCTCTGTATCCAGCGGTCCGAATTCTCCATGTTCAAATAGTACTCGGATGAGAGGGAAGCGTAATACTATCATTCCTACCGATACGGGTATGGTTATGTATATTACAAGTCTTATGGCCCCAGAAACAGTCTCCAGGAAGTCTTTGACCTTTTGGAGAGCAGCTTGTTCTGAAAGAGTAGGAAATACAGCTACTCCGATTGCCAAAGCGAATATCCCCACGGGAAGCTGGAACAAGCGGTAAGAATACCAAATAGCAGTTAAACTTCCTGGAACCAAGGCTGATCCTAAATTGGAATTGACTATGACCTGGAACTGGTTAAGGGTGAACATGATAATAATAGGGAGTGAAAGTGAGATTATCTTTTTCACCCCGGGATGTTTGAAGTCTATAATCGGATAGTATCGAAGCCCAACCTTCCGAAGTGATGGCACTTGCACCAGAAAATTCACTGCTGCACCAATCACTACCCCAAAAGCAAAGCCCGATATGCTCCAGGCATCACCTGAATTAGCAAATATAGACCCACAAACAATAATACTCGCATTATAGAGAACCGTTCCTAAAGCTGAGGGCCAGAATATCTTATAGGAATTCAATATACCCATAGTTATCCCGCTCATAGCCAAGATAACAGGCTGGAGCAACAGAATACGGGTCAGATATACAGCTAAATCTCTATTTTCCGGGCTAAAACCAGGAACTTGAAGAAAGATAAACTTAGGGGCAAGAATCATGGCTATGATGACCAAGGAACAAAGACTAAGAAACATAATATTAATAACCGAACTTACAACCTTCCATCCTTCTTCCTCTCTCTGCTTTGCGATATATTCAGAAAGCACTGGTATGAAAGCAGCACTTAAAACCCCTCCGACAAGAAGCCAATAAAGAAGGTCGGGGAGGATAAAAGCAGTGTTATAAGCGTCGGTCGCCCCTGTTTTACCAAATAGACCTGCCATTAGGGATTCCCGGACAAAACCGAGAAATCTGGATACCAAGTTGGCCGCCATGAGGAAACCAGCCGCTCTTATCATTTTTTGAGAAGTAGACATCAGCAAATAATCCTTTAAGGTTGATATTCATCCATGATGTTTCTATATCAGAGTAGTTGTACTGGGAATTATATCACCTTTCTAGATATTCCTTCAATACTTCAGCCAAAGGTTGCACAGTATTCATCGCTTCCTCAGTAGTATTAAGCTGACTTCCTACCTCTAAGAGGATGGCTCCATTAGTCAGATGCTGATTATAACGAGCTTCAGAAGCGTATCTGATTTTGTTATAGAAGAAACCAGAATATTTATTCTCAGCTACCTGGATAATGTTATTTGCTACCGAATTATTATTTTCCCAAGTTGGATTGTTTTGTCCCAGCACAATAAGTATTTTTGCTGTTTCTTTATCTCCTATTTTGACAACAGATTTACCTACTTGAGGAGGTACCCCATCTCTATGAATATCCAGTAAAATACGGATAGTAGGATTTTCTTTCAACATGTTTTGAGCTACCGTAAATGAATTATCGTAGGATTCGGTGTACACAGCATCATTAATTTGATCTGAATGAATAGCTCTAATACCCAGCCTATTTAATTCATCTACTAATGCTTTACCGACTTTTACCACGTCTCCATTTTCACCTGGATCTTCCCTCTCCTTTCCTCCGGCACCAACGTAAGATTCAGCGTTATGTGTATGATAGACACCTACAACAATATCATCTTCGCTTGTAATTGGTGTCGGTTCGCTATAGAAAGGATTATCCAGCATCTCCAGGATCGGACCCTCCATCTCAGGATCATTAGGGTAATAAGACCATCCTACCCAAGGTAATCCTTGCTCAGGAGGAGCATAATAACTTAGAAAGTAGGTTCTGGCATCCGAAATATTTACTCCCGTCAATAAGTACATCCCTAACCCAGCGACATTATACCGAACATCATGTATCCTTTCTCTTTCCGGTTTGGAAAGTCCAGGAACTCCTTCCAGGAGAACAATCTCAAACGGAAAGCTTTTTTCAGTAAGAATCTTAATTAATTGATGGGAGCTATTATCAACGATACTTAGTGACATAAAAAAGATAAAAATGGCCAAAAAAAGAATAATACCTGCTGTTCTCACCCATGTATTCTCATAAAACAAACTTTTGTCCCCCTTTCCATAATTAGGAATATGAAGGACAACCTCCCCATAGAACAAAATCAAAGGTTCATAATATAATTTTACTTTTACAATTGTATACAAAAGAAAAAGTTTACGAAATATTCAAGGCAATAATGTAGAAATAATTGTTATTGTGTCTAGCAATTTCTATTGACATCATCCTTAAGTTATTGTACGCTATTTTTAATAAAATACTTTTCTAATGACTGGGAAAGAGGAAAGTAGCTTTGACGGAAGCTTAACAGAGAGTCGGGTTAGCTGGAAGCCGACAGCATAAGTCAAAATGAAGTTCCCTCTGGAGTTGTTAACTGAACGCTGAGGCAAGTAGGTGATACCGGTTTCTTCCACCGTTACCAGGAAGGGGATATGAATACGTATCCTTCGAAGGCGGATCGTGAAAACGATCAATCCGGGTGGTACCGCGAGTAATCCTCGTCCCGATTGGGGCAGAGGTTTTTTTGTTTCTCAAAAACCTTTAACCGCTTTCTACCACCTTGTTGACAAGAACGATACGTAAATGTATATCTCTTTGAGTTGGACCTCCAAAATGAGGTCAAACCGGGTGGTACCGCGGGTTGAATCCCGTCCCAGTGTTATGGGACGGGATTTTTTTATTTACCAAATTTCAAGTAGAGAGGAGAGATAATATGCTCGGAATATCAGATCCCATGATTCTCACTGTTTATGTCCTTTGTATAGGAAGCGCACTTTTATGTGTTATTTACGGAATTCGCAACTGGAATAACGAAAGCTAATACAGATCTAATGAAAATCAGAGAGTGAGGGAATAAAATAATGCTGACCAAATCTATTGTAATGCTATTATACTTGGCTGTTATCGTTTATCTTGGCTACAAAGGATATAAGCAAACCCGTGATAGTAGCGATTATCTGCTTGCAGGACGCAAGACCGCTCCTGCAGTTATGGCACTTTCCTATGGTGCTTCCTTTATCAGTACCTCAGCCATCGTAGGCTTCGGTGGGTTAGCGGGTGTTTTTGGAATGAGTCTTTTGTGGTTAACCTTTTTAAACATCTTTGTAGGTATTTTTATCGCTTTTGTTGTTTTCGGTAAAAGGACTCGAGCCATGGGGCAAAATCTTAATGCCAATACCTTTGCCGAACTTTTAGGTAAACGTTATCAATCAAATTTTATCCGCAAATTCGTTGCAGGTGTTGTGCTTGTTTTTATGCCAGTTTATACAGCTGCCGTGATGATTGGCGCTGCCAAATTTATTGAAGGAAGCCTTGATATCGGATATAACTCAGCCCTCTTGATTATGGCAGTTATTGTTGCCGCCTATGTTTTCTGGGGTGGAATGAAAGCAGTTATGTATTCGGATGCTTTCCAAGGTGTCTTGATGTTTGGCGGAATGCTTTTCCTAATTTTTTGGACTTATAAAGGCCTCGGAGGAATCACATCAGCTCATTTACAACTAAGTGAGTTGTTTAATAACGCAACAGTCCAAGAACAAGCAGCAGGGTTAGCCAAAGGTGGCTTCCAGGGCTGGACCGCCATGCCTACGACTTTATCAGTTAACTGGTGGGTAGTTCTAAGCAGTATTGTACTTGGTGTAGGAATTGGGACCTTAGCTCAGCCTCAATTGGCAGTACGCTTCATGACTGTTAAAAGTACCAAGGATCTTAATCGAGCCATTCCAGTAGGTGGAGTCTTTATCCTTATGATGACCGGAGTTGCTTTCGTAGTTGGTGCTCTCTCCAATGTTTATTTTTTCAATACTACTGGTAAAATTGCAGTTGCTGCTGCCGGAGGCACCGACAGCATCATCCCCTTGTTTATCAATAATTTTATGCCAGCATGGTTCTCTTCTTTGTTCCTTGTCACCATAGTCTCAGCCGCCATGTCCACCTTAAGCGCTCAGTTCCATACCATCGGAGCAGCAGTGGGAAGAGATCTTATCAGCGAGAGTTATGACAGCGATGATAAGGGCATGCTTAGCTCCAAGCTAGGGATGCTTGCCGGAATCTTTCTAACCATTGCTCTCTCCTATTTCCTGCCAAAGATATGGGATGCAGCTATCGGTATCAGTACAGGTCTCTTCTTCGGTCTTTGCGGGGCGGCCTTCATTCCTATGTACATCGGTGCTTTGTATTCTAAGAGGATGAACAGGACTACAGCCGTAACGAGTATGCTTACTGGATTCATCGTCAGCCTGCTCTGGATGACCTTCGTCCATTCCAAAGAATCTGTCGTCTTTAAGATCAGTCAACTACTGTTTAATAAACCATTCCTTTTTAATTCCAATATTCAGTATGTTGATCCCATTCTTATTTCTTTAACTGTATCATCTCTAGTAGCTATCATATTAACAGCTCTGCAAAAGCCTGATGATAACAACCAGCACGTAGAGAAATGCTTTGAGGGAATAAAATAGTTGCATATCCTCAACATTATGTGATAAAATATCAGTTGCGTGAAAACGTCGGTAGATAGTTTTTAAAGGGGGTGACTACGCATGCCAAATATTAAATCTCAGATTAAAAGAGTACAACTTTCTAAGTTACAGAATGCTAAAAATACTGCTGCAAGATCTTCCTTAAAAACCGCTATTCGTCGTTTTGAAGAAGCTGTAACCAATAATG
>LOEZ01000039.1 GCA_001516055.1 Gracilibacter sp. BRH_c7a | reverse complement strand
GCTTATTTTAAATATCCGTACGAAATTCGCAGGATTATCTACACCACCAACATCATCGAGGGCTACCATAGGCAGCTACGCAAGGTTACTAAGACTAAAACGGCTTACCCGACTGACGATGCCCTAAGAAAGATTATTTATCTGGCCACCATGGAAGCAGCTAAAAAGTGGTCCATGCCAGTGAGGGAGTGGAAAAGCTGTATTTCGCAGTTAGCCATCCATTTTAGCGACCGGCTGGAGCCTGAAATGATAGCTGGGTAATGAGTTTATCGCTTTGATTCTCCACAGGGATAGCGTTATTAAAGAGGTGAAGGGCGGCTAAAAGCCACCCCCGTTATCCCCGGCAGAACCTTGCCAGGCGCTCGGGTTGCTCTCCAGCAGAGCCCTATCCTCCTGGCAAGTAAGAGCCTATATTAGGTTTTCCATTATTCGTTGGATTTACCCATTTACACAAAACTAGGGATACTCCCATTTATTATGCTATTTGCTATTTTGATGCCTTTTTTGCAATAATTTGTAATGTTTCTATGTTTTGCATGGCTTTTTCGATGAGTTCTTGTATTTCTCTTTTTCTTAAACGTTCATGTGTTCCTCTCGATATACCAAATCTAATTTCTGCTATATCTAAAAGCTGTTCTTTAGTAAAATTTTGATTATATAATAATTTTCTTAATTCATCTAACGAAATATCGTTTATATCAATACTCTCTAAAAAAGTATTGATATCATTAACTGGTTTATCTGTATTTTGTAAATTATTTTCTAACATATCAATAAAATCTTTATCATTAAGTTCACCAAAAGGTGTTAAAGAGTTTCTAAATCTATTAATAAATTTCACCATTTTGTGATTATTTCCTAATGAGCTTAGTTTTTCTAAATATAAAAGTGCTTTTAAAAAATCTTTTACTTTAAAATTATTATTTTTAGAAGAGGGCATTTCATCATCCTCCATAATATAATTATTAATTATAGCACATCAATCCGTTTTTTAAGCTCTGTCGTAACTTTTTTAAATATATTAATAAAGTCGCGTTTTTTTACGTTTTGATGATCATAGTAGTTATAGACCGGGTACCCATTTGATAAACATTCAGGGACGCCAACCCCTTCAACAATATAGGGTTTTACTGTATCAACTGGATACATTTTTGTTATACTGCTGAGATGTTGCGTATGATCATTAGTGTATCCACTATTTGCATTTCCAGATGTTTTAATTTTTGATATTACAATTCCAACCAGTTTTGTTTTTGGTACATAAATTTTCGATATGCTAGTTCCATTTGAGTGTAGATAATTAGCTAAACCATTAAATTTGCTGTCAATTTTATTAAAAACCCGATTTATAAGGTGTGGTATTCCTCTTGTAGATACAGCATCTGGTATTGCCGGTATTATATAGCCATGACTTACTGCAACAGCATTCTGAGTAACAAGTTTAGTTGCGGGAGGGCAGTCAAAAATAATATAATCATATTCTTCGTCTATATTGTTTGCTTGTATCCATTTACATAACAAAGTCCTTTTATTCCACTCAGATTCAATCGGGTTTCCTACTGTTGTTGATGAAAGTTCTAATTCAGTTTCGTCTAGAATTAGAGCCGCTGGTAAAAGGTCTAGTCTAGGATAAAATTTCTTATAAGGCTTATAAAAGATTATTTCCTTACCAGGAAGAGGTATATTTTGATTGGTAAAGTGCTGAAAAATAGTATCTATAGTTTTCCCCTCGTTAACTATATTATCCCAGCGTTTCCCACCTAAACATACTACTGAAAGGGTACTCTGGTGATCAACATCTACTAGTAGCACTTTTTTTTCATGGTAGTGAGAAAGACCAGTAGCAAAATTTAGAGATAATGCGGTCTTTCCAACACCACCTTTAAAATTTATTATACTGATTCTTTTAGCCATTCATCATTTCCCTCCCCAATATTACCCACACTTCCTAACTAATTATATAATATTTTTGCACAATCTTCTTGTTTTTCTTCAAAATCGAGGACTTAAACATGACAATATATTGGATGCAGTTACCAAATAAGCGCTCAGGATGGCTTATGATGTCTATTGGAGTGGGTTAAGATAACAAGCAGAAGGATCTCGCGGCGAGTTTCTTTCGCGGCTGGAAGCCCTCTTCAGAACGACCGTTTGAACAATGACTTCAAGGATGAATTAACGTGAAGCGTATTTGGATGGATGTTGTACAACAAGAAGAGAATGCTCTCATTTGCCGTACGAAAGGTTTAGTAAATTGCTCCCGACGGAACAGTTCGTCCATCTCCTGAAAATTTCGGTGCGGCAGAGCCGCTGAGTTATTATATACTGAGCCACAATGTTAATGAAATAGAGCCATTTTGTTAAGGTTGGAGCCAACGGGGGAATCCCGGGTGTCGCCTCCATATTTTTTCGAGAAAGCTGAGGAGCCAATATCCCTGGCTTTCTTGATTTTATTGCCTCTGTAATTGCCGGGCTTGACTGGTCTACTGGCGAAGGCCAGAAATAAATATGCAACACATTTTAAACAAATCATTACTGCAGAATTTTCTCCAGAGAATTTATTTTCTTTAGGCCAGTGCTTTATCTACAGTTATTCAAATTTTATATAGATTTACATTGTGTTCATTAGGTTAGACTCCCTAAAAATATTAAGTGCATTGGAAATGACACCCTCAACAATAAGGCGAGCTACTGCCCAGGAACAACTCACAACGTATAATTTGGCCATTTACAAACATTCCGCAATTCCTTTTCGTTAACTAAACTCTCCCCCTTGAATATCTTTTTTTGGAATTCCCCGGCAATATCCTAGAGGAATTTGGTAAAGAAAAGAGAATTCTTGCAATTATTAATGTGATGCGAGGTGACCAGAGTTTTGTCGTACACAAAAGCAACTTTCAATGAGCAAATACTAAAACCGATTAATTTAATTCATAAAGAGACGCTTGATGATAATGATTTTACGGAAATATTAACGTATTTAAACGCATTTATGCTAATTGGTGAAAACATCACCTGCAAAAACGCTCGCATTGGAGAGTTGTGGAATGAGATAATCTCTGATACTTTGGCGAGTCTTTGCTCTGCTTCCTCTGGTTTTTATCGGTCAGCAATAATAGTTTTAAGAAGTATACTGGAGCTAGGGTGTAATTCATTTTTTTATTATGACCACCCAATTGAATATCAGATGTTTAAGCAAGAAAACTTAAAGGCAGATAAGTACGTAAGTACGTTGGTAAATGACTACAGTTTTTTTGCTACAAAATACATTAAAACGTTCTTACCAGAAATAGAAGATAAGCAGAGCTCGATTAACTCAGTCAGTGATTTCTTGAAAAAAAATTATGGGGAATTATCTGATTCTCTACACGGGCGGTATAACAATCTGACAAAAACAGATGGTCTACAATTAAAATACGATAAAGTATGGTTTAAGAGATATGAGAAGCATTTTCTATCAGTTCTAAGCATTTTAGCTGTGTTATATGTATTACGTTTTAAAGATACATCGGATGCTAACATCAAATCATTAGCAAAAAAGTCGAAAGTGGTGAGTATATGAATAAATCCTTGGGTGACTATATCGTGGACAGAACCGAAAGCTTAGACGACTCATTTATAACGGATTATTTCATAGGTCACAACAAAGATCTGATTATTCGACTTCTTGATTCTGAGCAATATCTCCTTGAGGGTAGTCGGGGCATAGGGAAAACAATGCTAATGAGGATTGCCGAACTGCAATCTGATGCTAATTTTGGAAAAAGTAGCATCTTGTCCGTTTGGGTCAGTTTTGAGGAGTCTATTAGAATTGAACGCATTAAAGTTATAGATTCCACTGTTGACCCTTTTCTTCAATGGACTATGGGGAAAATCCTTATAGAAGTACTTTCAAAAATTATTGACCTAAAGCCTACGTGCGTAGATGAACTAAGTGCAAGACTTGCGAATATCTTTGGCAACGCCGTAGACGTAAGTACCTCTCAAAAAAAGTACCAACATTATACAAAGATTCTTAGTGAATATATTCAGGTATTGGAAAAAGGGGATATCGGTGATAGCAAAATATTATCAAAAATTGCACCTTCTCCTGACCTGACAAAGATTTTGGATAATCCCACTAGCTTTAAGAAGTTTCTAATTGAATTAATAAAGGACTTCGAACTTGAAAGAGTCATATTATTGTTTGATGAGGCTGCCCATGTATTTTCTTATACTCAACAAGAGAAATTTTTTACATTCTTTAAGACGTTACGACATCCACGAATCGCTTGTAAAGCTGCCGTATATCCCGGCATTACAAATTATGGTAAATACTTCGAAAAAGGTCAGGACGCAAAGGAACTGAGACTTACGTGGGACTTTAATAATACACAAGATATTAAATACATTAAAGATATTTTAAAAAAGCGAATCCAGTCATTTGACTTGGAATATTGGAATAAATTGACTATAAACACAGCAATAATCGATGCGATTTGCGTGTGTAGCAATGGTAATCCTAGATTGGCATTTCATATTGTTGACAATCTGGAGAACGAAAAAGTGTTCAAACAAAAGAATATATCCTTACAGCAAGTTATAAACAGTGTTAGATCGGTTATAGAGAATAAATGGAGGGAATTTAGCACATTAAAAAACCGTTTAGCAAAGTATAAGACATCCATTGAAGTAGCTGAAGATTTAATGAAGTATACAATTATCCCCAAGACAAGAGAATGGAATAATAAACAGAGAACCACAGCAAAAAGTTTATCCGCCGGATTTTACTTATCAACTAATGTATATGATAATATTTCTCAAGTATTTGACGTATTAGCTTATTCTAGTTTTGTATCTATTGACTATAGCAAAAAAAGTGTTGGAAAAGGGTTATATGGATACTATGTATCTATAAATCCTAGTATTTTGTTTGCCGATTTAATCTTGCGTGAGTTAGGAGAAATAAAATTAGTATCTAAGAATATTCGAGCCACTCAAGGTTATTATACTACTACCACAGAAATAAAGCAGCTAATAGACAATTTAAAGATAGAAAATGAATATCGTTGTTCCAATACAAATTGCAATTATACAACAAATGATGAAACATTCACTTACTGTCCGAAATGTGCTAACAAAATGGAATTAACAGAGCCAGAGTCTCTATATAAAATATTACGCAGCCATGATATTGAGAATCTGAAGTTTTCGAATAAGTTAACAAACAGACTTAAGGATAAATTTAGTAACATTGGTGAGATTTATGACGCTGACATTGACGTTATTCGGATGAAGTACATTCAAGACGTTCGAGTAGAAAAAATTAAAAATGCTGCTATTGAATACATGGCTGGCTAATGGTGAAGCGAGGAACAAGACCCCGAAATGAGCAAAAATTTAAAAAATTCACATGCCCCCACAGGAAAATACCAAAAGACCTTGAACTAGCAAAGGAAAACGAGCCTCGCCATTCCTTAAATAATTAAAGGTACCATTGGTGCCAATGTGTAGTAACGGAACGATACAAAACAATTTCATCTAGTAACGCCCGGAATCGCTCCAATATGCTAATTACTGATACTATTACTGTGAATAGAATGGAAAAAGTAAATATGTTTGTAGAAAGTTAAGTTAGGTTCTAATAAACCGGGCGGGTGATTACGGTATAGAAGAGGAGGCCAAAAAGATTTTTTTAAATGGCTTATGGCGTAGCTTATTGAGTAAAGAAAGTTATTGGGGTGAGAACTCTTTCAGGGTTACAAACCGCAAGTATTTGGGTTTTATGCTGCTCAACTAGGTTGGTTCAAAGGATTGCTAACGGCGGTGCCGGTTAATTAATGGAGAAATAATTATACTTTACATAATTATTAACGTTTTGCTCATTTCTCATGGCACCTTGGTCGTCTGCTTCTTTCGTTAGCAGAACCTTGCAGATTGTGGTCGGTGTGGTATTTGGGTACTTGCTGCAGTTATGGGGATGGGTCAAATGAAGATAAGACAACAGAATTTCACGATATTTTTGTAATGGCTTATGTTAGTTATTTCCCAATCTCGAACTGTCCTTACGTTAGTGCCTAGTTCCTTAGCAAATTCCACTTTGGTTAACCCATGATACAGTCACACCTTAAATAGGATGACCAAGCGTATGCAAAATTTAACAAGATTTCCTCATTCTTCGACGAATAATTGGCAAAAAGAAAATGCCCACGCTTAAGTGCGTGGGTTTTGATGTTTAAATGGGGTTCGACAAATAAATACATTATTTTCAGGGGGTATTGTTAATGAGTAAGCGTCAAATAAGCCCCACCTTGTTTGCAAGGTGGGGCTTATTTGAGAGAACGTAGATAATTTTGTGTAAATGGTTATAACTTACAGTAAAAGGAGCTGACCATTTATGCAAGATTATGCGAACAAGACTATCAAGGAACTGGCTGGGGAATGCGATACCGTAGAAGACGTACACAACTTGCTCAAGAACCTCTTCAAGGATACCCTGCAGCAAATATTCGAAGCTGAAATGGAAGACCACTTAGGCTACAATAAGCACAGTCTGGAAGGCAATAACACAGGCAACAGCCGTAACGGTTACAGCAAGAAAACCATCCAAACAAAGCTTGGTAAAACGGATATTGAAATCCCCCGGGATCGTAACGGGGACTTCGAACCAAGGGTCATCAAGAAGTACGAGACAACCTCTAATGACCTAGAAGATCAGATTATCGCCATGTACGCCAAAGGCATGTCTACCCGTGATATTGAAAGCCATATGCGGGACATCTACGGTATCGACGTATCCCCAACTATGGTTAGCAAAGTAACGGATAAAATCCTACCCGTAGTAACAGAATGGCAATCGCGGCCCTTAGAACGCATCTATCCAATCATTT
>LOEZ01000038.1 GCA_001516055.1 Gracilibacter sp. BRH_c7a | reverse complement strand
TAACAACTGTATCTGGTGCGTTTGATACGCCTATATTAGTTGTTTGATCTGCTACTACTTCAAATGCTCCTGCTGGATTGTAAGTAGCTGTGTAGTTAGATGGTCCTCCACTTTCTACTACTGTATAAGCTGTTCCTGGAGTCAAGTTTGTAAAAGTTACTTCTCCATTACTATCTGTAGTATCTTGTCCTACTTGTACTCCGTCATCATATAATGTAAAGGTTATTCCTGATAGGTTAGTATTTCCATCAGTAAATGTTTTCGTTACTTTAACGCTTCCTTTTGTAACAACTGTATCTGGTGCGTTTGATACGCCTATATTAGTTGTTTGATCTGCTACTACTTCAAATGCTCCTGCTGGATTGTAAGTAGCTGTGTAGTTAGATGGTCCTCCACTTTCTACTACTGTATAAGCTGTTCCTGGAGTCAAGTTTGTAAAAGTTACTTCTCCATTACTATCTGTAGTATCTTGTCCTACTTGTACTCCGTCATCATATAATGTAAAGGTTATTCCTGATAGGTTAGTATTTCCATCAGTAAATGTTTTCGTTACTTTAACGCTTCCTTTTGTAACAATATCTGGTATTTTATAATAAAATGTTACATGGCTAATTTCTTGTGGATTACCCTTATTAAGTAAGGCTGTAAGACCTGAATCGCTTGTGGCATTATTTCCATAAGTGTATAGATAGCCACCACTATTACCGTTTCCTGTCTTTATACAGTTTTCTGGTTCTTCGTCATGACTGCCACCTTTTACATAAACATATTTCACCGGCAAGTTAGATTCCCATTCGAGATATGCTTTCGTATTCTCGTATACTGAAAACCATACAGACACTTCAAAATCATCTTGGGTATAATCTCCATCGTCAGGCGGATCAATTTTTAAAGCTTCATACCCAGTAAATTCTGGATCTTTTCCTCCACATACTGGTTTTTGTGAACCTGATGCAGCAAATACTGAAGAATACGTAAATAACATTGCAAAAATAATTAGAATTGCTAATAACTTTTGTTTGTGTAATGTTGACATTTTCAAAATACTATACCTCCCATTTTACTAATTATTTAGCTTTAATATATTGTAAATGCATAAGAACTTTACGAGAATATATTGAAAGCCATTAAGCATTAAGTTCAATGGTCGGTTGCACCACTTGCTCCATGCTATTAATAGGTGCCCAAATTTCTAATAGCATATCATAGCTTCCATTTATCAGTACTGCACTAAAAACCTACGTTACTACGAAACTCCCTCCTTCTCTTCCCATGTTCTAACTTCTTTGCTTTCATCCGTAAGCCCTGATTTTTCTAGGGCTTCGTTCATTAGCATTGTCATTTCTAGCAAGCTTCTAAAATGAACGGTCTTTTTTTCATCTAACCATTGAATGGTCCCCTGCCAGCTACTGTTTTGTCTGTATTGGACTCTTACCATAAAAGCACTTCCACCAGATTGACGAGGAGAACTCTGATCTTTTCCTTGTCTCATTGTATTCCTCCTTCTTTCAGTAATTTTGACATTAATCTTTCCATGTGCGTAAGGTGGTTGTAGACTGTGGATGTTTTAATTCTTCAAGTTTTCTATGTATTTGTAGAATCATTTCAATACAACTATCAAAGGATGCTACTTGGCCTGACTTAATATGTTCTAAGTGGCCTTGTATTGAAGAATTGTCCTGAGAAACCACCCGGATGATAAAATCTGATGATTTTTGTTCAAGCTTATGTATCTTCTGTGGAAGCATTATATAAGTCTCCTTTAAGCCTTCCTGTTGGGACAAGCATATCATAGGAAAGTAACAGTCTAGTCACACGGCTGTCACATTTGAATTACATTGCAGTTATATATGAGGCACATCTACAGCAATTATATCCATTTATGTAAATATTAGTAAGTTTATGGCAAAATTAAAACCGTTTTACAATCTCAACGGCTTATAGTAATATAGGATTATAGTGGTATAACAGGTTCAATCTTACTTCTAATTACAATCTCTCCTAGGTTATAATATTTCTTAAAGTTTTTCTGTATTCTAGCTAGAACACTATCCCCCTGCTCCAAGGTTAACCCTGGGAGCATTAATAGTATCTGTGCATCATTCCATTGCGTGATGGTATCGCCCTTACGTAGGGTTTCCTGCAAAACATGTAGTAATTTTTCTGTGGCATCCTTTAAAACTGGTTTTGGAGGTACTCCGTAATCTGAGTTCCCTATTGTTAATAATGCTAGGAAAACACTCTGTCCACTTCTTTCCAGTCTTCTTCTTTCCAACTTATATATGTATCTAAATACATCAGCGTCGCATATAAAAGCTTTTTGGTCTTCTTTCTTTTCCCCTAGGCTTTCTTGAATAGAAGTCAGGTCATATTCTACATTATCACCATTAGAATGCATAACACGATATATTTCACGCATTTCAGGTGAAGGCTTTACACCTAATTCCCTATACAAAGCAGCAGTTATATACTCATAGTGACTTCTGGCCTGTTTTACCTTTTTTTCTTTAACAAGAGCTTCCATATAATAAAGATGAAAATCTTCTTCATATGGTTCTACTATGAAAACACTCTCACATATATCCACAATTTCTGAATACAATGATTGCTCCTCAAGTAACTCTAATAGCTCATTAACACATTTTATATAAAGATGTTGAAAATGATTCCTTGTGGGTATTACCCATTCGCTATAAGAACTTTCAGGGAGGAAGTCACCCTTATATAGAGTGATAGCCTCTTTGTATACCTTCATAGCTTCAGTTGGATTTGAGTCCCTAACTTCTTGTGCTTTCTTATATAGATCCTCAATCTCATCCAAATCTAACCAGGCTTCTGAATCTGGTCTCCATATATAGCCACCATGTGAAAACATAATACAGTTATTATTTGAAGTTGAATCTTTATCAAGCAATAGCCTAAGGCGATAAACTAATGTACGTAACGCACGTTTAGAATCATTATAATCTTTATCGGGCCATAGGTTTTCGAAGATTACCTCTGGAAGAATACATTTGCCTCTATTTGTTACAAGGTATTTAAAGAGCTCCCATAATTTGTAAGATCGATTGGCATCTTCTGATAATGCCTTATCTCCACGTTTCACCAAAAAACGCCCAAAGGTAAAAATTTCGAGTTTTGTTGAGTTTGCTTGCCTGGTTTCTTCCATAATTGAAAATCTCCTCTGAATATATAAAAAAAATTGAACTGTGTAAGATATATTATGTAATAAAACTCAAAATCCTGCTTAGATATTCATTTATTTACAAAAATTCACAATAATTTCATAAAATACTTTACAAATATTAAATCTGAGACATATCTAACCATAATTAAATAGTTTTCTATGAAAAATAGTGTCTATTTTACCCACACTTCCTTGCCAAGTCCTCTTATCCATTCAGACCATTCCTGGTCTTCCGATTTATCCTGCATAGCCGTATTATATTTAAAGTCTACTGCATCCAAATTATCTGCTGTATGTAGTATCTCAGCTTCAATAGTTTTAGGAACTATTGGTGAACCCCATTCGAGTTTTCCATGATGAGAGGCTATCATATGTTGTAAATGCAAATAATCTTCTTTGGTGATTAGATGCATATTATTTCTGTAAGCATCATTAATCATATTTAATCCAATTACTATATGGTCTAGAAGCTTTCCTTCTGAACTCATTTGAATTGGTGGTCTGGTATATTCATATGAATAAATCTTACCAACATCATGTAAGACGCTTCCTGTAATAAGTAGGTCTTTATTAACTGTCACCATTGACAATTCAGCCAATGCTATTGATCTTTTACATACAGCAATTGAATGCTCCAATAATCCACCAATGTAGGCATGGTGATGCATTTTAGCAGCAGGTGCTTTATAGAATTCTTCTTGAGTATTTTTCATAATTTCTTGGATGAAGTTTCTATATTTTTCTCCAATAGCAGCTTGAAAACCTTGAAGCTCATTTTTTAAATCTTTTATTTTTTCTACACTCAAAGAGGGTAAAAAATCTGAAATGTTATATTCGTTTTCTAAAGCAGTTCTAAACTTATGTATAATTAACTGACGGTTGTTTAAATACTCATTCGTCTTACCTTCTATATATATTATATCGCCCACTAGTGGAACTTCATCATTATAATCCCATTTCTTTGCATCAATAACATCTGTTCCATTTGATAATTTCATACCTAAAAACGGTTTTTCATTTCTAGTAGTACCTTTTTTTGCTTCGCTTATCAGAAGACAGCCTTTTACTATTTCATCCATACTGTCACTTTTCCAATTTAATACTGCCATTTGTCCTTGACCTCCTATAAACAGGATTCTTTATTCAGGTGGAGTTTTGAATATTAGAAACCGTTATCCAGGGGCTTAGTACCACTTATCTCCCACCTACGCCAGTAGTTCTAGCATTGTGATTTTTGCAATGCGTAGAAATACCAGTGCAGAGCCGCCAGTAGTTCTAGCATTGTGATTTTTGCAATGCGTAGAAATACCAGTGCAGAGCAAGAGGTGGGCGTCTTAGTGGTAGTTAGCCATCGGATAAAATCCAAGTGAAATGGTACCAGCACCTAATATCTTTGAAATTCTACAAAAACAAATTAATTCCTTGAATTTTTTGACAGAACATGTTTTGATTGCTATTTGATTTTTAATTACATAGATAATTCATTGTTAACACAAAATATAGTAGAGAGAAACTATATCTTACGAAAGGATTGAATTAAATGCAACAACACATTCATTGTATTGTTGAAGACTGTCACTACTATCAACCGGGAAATAAGTGCGTGGCAAATGAGATCCTGGTAGCAACAGATCAGTTTGGAGCTAGCCAGCCAGAACAAATAGATGCTCACATGTCATCACAGATCACTCCAGAATCAGCTGGCACTTGTATGCAAACTTGCTGTAAATCTTATATTCCCAAGAATTCACAAAATATAGCTGCCGATGGAGTTAAAAAAATGAAATAGTGAATTTGTATAATGGATTTTTATTGAACAATCTTGGTGCAGACATCAACTGCACCATTTTTTTTATATATCGAAATGTAATATATTCCATACGAAAAAGAATGTATTGCTTTTTGAAGCACATCAAACGAACCAAAAGGAATTGTCATGCCCTTGCCCCGCCATTTAACATAAGCTTCTTTCTTAGTCCATATTTCTGTGAATCTTTCATCTTGGTTCTCTATCCTAGAAAAAATATAATTTTGCTCATTTCGCGTAAAATAACGCTCTACAATACGCTCGTTAACTTTTCTTATTCTCTCAATGTCAACTCCAACCGGTTTATCAGTCACAGCGCAAACTATAGCACCTTTTGTGTGAGATATATTATAGTGTACATCCGTATAATCTCTTAGATGAGGCTTGCCAAATGCATTCTCTTGTACCACGAGGCTCTTTTCATCCACATTCAAGCTTTCCCCTAAAATATTTTTGGCAAAGCTCTTTGAATAAGATTTTGCATTGTCTATCTCTGCAAGGTACAGTTTTATCATTAAATTGTACCATTATCCACATGTATATTTTGACCCGTTATTGAAATTGATTTGTCAGATATTAAAAAGGCTACTGTTTCAGCAACAGATTCTATGCTTGTATCTTTTTTCATGGAAGTGCGTTTATATATCCTATTCTTTTGATTTGATGTTAATGCACCGCTCATCTTGGTTTCCATGAAGCCTGGAACTACACAATTCGACCGTATACCTATCTCTCCCCATTCTCTTGCTGTATTCTTTGAAAATGCTTCCAATGCACCTTTTGTAGATGCATACATGCTTAGGCCTTTGTATCCTGTATGAGCCGATACAGAAGAAATATGAACTATACTACCTTTAATCTTATTTAAAAGCATATTCCTAATAATATACTTCGTCAGCATTATAGGTGAAAATACATTTATACTAAAAGAGGTATTTAGTTGGTTAAGATTAGCGTTAGTTACTATTTCATCATATGCAATTGCGGCATTATTAACTAACCCGTGAAACTTTTCCCCACTTTTTTGAAAATCCAATATAAGGTCTTTAATCTGGTCTGTTTGAATTAAGTCAAACTCTTTGTGTAAATAATTTGGATTTGACTCCAAAACAAAAATATAACTATTTACTTTTCTGCTGAGTCCTATAACCCTGTATGATTTTGCAAGCAAGGTCTTGGCAATAGCGTACCCTAAATCTCCAGATGTTCCAGTAACCAAAACTGTTTTCATCCTTTTCTCACCTTTTTTCCAGTATTCGTTTTTTTAATCGTTTCTTTGATATTGATAATTCTAGGTATTTTCCATTTCTGAAGCTTATTATTTAAATAGATAAATATCTTCTTATTTATATTCTCTTCCTTGGAATCTACCACAACATCTGCAGCTAAGATTTTGCCTAATATCTTGTTATCCATACCATAAACGAGAACATCCATTATATTTTCTATCTTTAATATCTCTTCCTCGACTTCTATAGGATTAACTATGTATCCGCCAACATTAATAAAGTCACTTTCTCTTTGAAGAAATCTTATTTTCCCATCTAAATACTCTACAATATCCCCTGTTTTATACCACTGTTTATTATCATCAAAGTTGAATTCTCCCATAATTTTACGATGAATAAGTAATTCACCATCTTCAATTTTTATCATATCAGCCATATAATCTTCTATATGAAAGTACACGCCATCTGAGGCGAACAGGTTTCCTGCTTCAGTAGATGCGTATACATTAGTCACCTTCGCAGAAGGAAACTTCTTTGATAATAATGACTTAAGATTTTCATCCATTTTTTCACCACCTAAAGTGATGTTTTTTATAGAATTATATTCACTATTAAGAGTAGGCAAAATAAATCTATAAAATGTTGGTGTAGCAGAAACATGTGTTATATTATAATTTTTTAGCAGGAGATCTATATTATACTTGCTTGGATCATTACCGATAACTACTGTGTTTCTATTCAAAAAAGCTTGTAGAAAAACTTGAAGTCCTGCAAAATGGGTAGGGTTATAACTAAACAGCCATACATTATCTGCATATTTTGTGCTTTGCCGTACAGCTCGCGAAGCACTTGCAAAACTATGCTTAACCTTCTTTGGTTTTCCTGTCGTGCCGGAGGTAAATAAAGAAACACTCCAATTATTCTTGTTTTCATCAATTTTACTATATAAATCTTCTATATCATTGATTTTGGTATTTATAGAATAGACTTTCTTGATTTCATCATGGTCTAATCCTTGATATTCAAGCTCAGTAATCGTCCAGTCTCCATCCAGCAGCACTACCTCTTTACCAAAAGCAATGGATTTTGCTATGTGAAGAAATACATCCTTTGGATCTTTGCAGTAAATATATTTCTTTAAATCTGTGGTGTTCATTTCATTTATGAATTCAGTATAAGAAATGTTATACTCTCTTAAAATATCAATTATAAATACTTTCATTTGTTTAGCCTTTCTAATACATCCTTAATAGTATCTATATTGCCTGTCTCAAAGATATCGACTTCAAATATGTTTTCAATGTTGACTGTAAAAACCGCTAAATCTATGGAGTCAAACCCAATATCATGTCTTAAGGATACTTCTTCATCTAATGTACGTATCGGTTCCCTATCTGAATTAGCCAATATTTCATTAATTAATTCTAATAGATTGTTTTTCATGTTTTCCTCCACTTAAAGTAATATATAAATTTTTGCCTCTAGACTAGACGTATATTATTTCTGAACAAAATACATCTGATAATTCCATCGCGGCAGCCCCCCAGGACAGTCCGACACCGAAACCAGACATTACTACCCTTAATTTATTTATTTTAATTTCATCTTTCAATTTATCACAAATTAAAAATGGGATAGTTGCACCACCAGTATTTCCGAAGCTATCCATATTTAGAGGCACTTTATCCATAGGAATTTTAGCCTTTTGTGCTATGTGTTTTAACATAAAATTATTCGCTTGGTGGAGAAGTAATTTGTCTACATCCATTGAAGTCCAACCATTTAATTCAATTACTTCTTCTAATATTTTGGGTACTTCCCTAAGTGAAAAACCAAAGATTTCCATTCCATCCATATGAATATGTTCGTCAGTTCTGATATTACCATCTTGGTCCTTCTTTTCGCTTCTAGTTTCTTTCGTGCTTGGATATCTATTTAAACCAGCAGGTATGATTAAACTAGTTGCACCTGATCCATCGGTTTTTAATATAAATGAACTTAAACTATTTTTATCAGAAAATTCTACCGCTGTAGCAGACACACCATCACCAAATATTAAAACTGACGACTTATCCTTAGGAGATACCTTTCTACTGATAGTGTCACCTACTATTAATATAATCCTTTTACACGTTCTAGCTGATATAAACTGTTTAGCTAAAAATAAGCCGTATATGTAAGCTGAACAACCTAAATTGATATCTAATGTCAAAGTTGTTATTGGTAATCTAAGTCTATCCTGTAATATGCAAGAGGTAGCAGGCAAGATATAATCAGGTGTTTGAGAAATGAAAATAAGTCCATCTATACTTTGTTTCTTCCAACCTATGTCTGCAATTAATTTTTCTGCAGCAGCATATCCAAGATCAGACGTAGTTTGGCCTTCTTTGGCATAGTACAGTTGCTTGGCCCCTATAATATTTATCGTCTTTTTAACGTAATTTTCATCAAAATAAGGTTTTACCATTTCTTCTATAGAAATTGGGTTGTTAGGCACAGCACAGCATATACCCTTTATTTTTGCATTGTTAAACTTTGCTCTAGACATGAAAACCTCCAGTTGGCTCTTACACCATAATGTCTATAATATCTTTTATTGTTTTAAGTTTTCTAATTTGCGGTCCTTTTAATTCTTTACCAAAGTTCTCACTCATTAGAAATATTAGAGAAAGAGCAGCCATTGAATCCCATTCTTCAATATCTGCCAATACTGTTTCTTCAGAAAGTGAACCCTCGCCTAATTCCATCATCTCTTCTAGTAACGCAATCTTCTCGAAATTTGTCATAATCATTGCCTCCCTGCCAGCTCCGTTTGTGTCTTGTGTATTAAATCCATTCATATTTTACCATAATCATGGGAGTCTGGAGCCATATTCCACAATGCATGGCCAGTCTATGTTTATCTAATAAGATTAAGTAATTGCTCAGTATCGGTATAAATAATACGTTCCGAAAATAACCCATGGCTTGAACATATTGATAATATATAATCATCAATAATATGGTTGGTGAAAAAAGCTGAATCATACAGATTATTAGTTGATGATAATGGAAGTGTCACTCCGCTTCCAAGCATTTTTTGATAGCTCTCACTCAATGTCCAGCACTTATAAAAATGCTTTAGCCGATCTGGTGCTTTCATTTTTAACATCTCTTCATAATCATTTGCAGCAAGTATTGATTTGCCCATATTAAGGTCCAACGGTTTAATTTGCTCTATATCAATACCTACAGGAAAGCTATCAAAAGCTCCCATAATCCAATGACCAGAATGAGAAATATTAAAAAATACTTGTGGCATATTATTTATATAAGGTTTTCCCATTTCATTGCGGAAAACCTCAAAATCAGAATTCTTAACCTGAAACAAATCACAAATTGTTGCCCGTATGATTAAGTTTCCCAGCAAGCTTCTTTCTGCATCCTGCCACCTATAAAATTTTAATATTCTTTCTTGTTCACCCTTATCTAGATAAGAAAGAATTTCCTGAAATACCAAGCTGTCAAGTTTTGTGCTGTGCTTTAAAGCAAAGATTTTTAGCATTTTACTTTCAGCTTGCCTCCTGATTGTCACCCTTATGAACTACAAATTGAGCTAGGGTTTCTACAGAATATAAGTGCTTTTTAAATTCTTCAGGTGATATTCCTTGGAGCTTTACACCAAAGATCTGTTCTATTCCAGCCACAACATCGAGGGCCTCCACAGAATCTAACCCCAAGCCTTCACCAAATAAAGGTGTATTATCTTCAATTTCCTCTGGAGTAATATCCTCTAACTCTAAGCGTTTAATGAGAATATCCTCTTTAATAACCGCCTTAACCCTTGCTATATCAATCATAATGGTTACACCTCCTATAATATATATTAATTTATAAATTATAAGGACTTACTTAATCGCATCTTTTTTTTAACTGTATAATTAAAAGGTTTCATAAAACGATTAATTATTTTGACCATGCTCTTATTACTGACGTTAACACAAAACATTAGCTTGTAGATACCCCTGTCATATTGACGCCAAATTGCTTCTCCCATAAGGAGCATTGCATATCCCATAAGCTGATATTCCTCTTTCACAAATACATTTCGATAAAGCATGGTTTCTGAATCCAGTTGATGGGTAATTGCCCATCCAATTATTTGATGGTTTTCATCTCTTAAGAAAATTGAATTTAGAGAGTCAACTCGTTCCTCCTCTGAAAATGGTGAGGACTTCTCAGGATACCAGATACCCTGACCGTTTTTAATATATTCAAATTCTTGAATTTGAAGCTCATCCCAGCTGCTAATTGTAAAACAAGAAGGAAGCTCCATGCGTGTAAATAGAGGTGCATCCTTTTCATCAATCTCCTCCATATCCAATTTATAAAGCAGCATTTCAATTGTTGCAGGGAAGCTCCAATCACACTTTTGCAGCAGTTTTTGAAAAATATCATATAATGGATTATCATGGGTAAACTCTAAATAAATACCTTGATACTGATTTATTTCTCCAGCTTGTTCCATTTCTCTAATCAAAGCTGTCGCTATGCCACGTCTACGATACTTTTGTTTGACAAACAAGGTATGTATTTGTATATTGCCGTCATTTTTTAATTCCGCAAGTATGAGACCTACAGGCTGTGAGGAAAAGTTTAATGCACCAAATGCTACTACCTGGGATGAGTCACCTATTTTATAAAGGAAAGGCCTATATTCGGTATAGGTTAGTTTTTCAAATTTTTCTACCGTTGATTTGTCTATTTGCTCAATATAAAACATCTAACAAACTCCTCCTATCAGATAGAACGATAAGGAAGTAAAGCAAGAGGCAACGTAATACCTCTTGCTTTAACAAATACCTTAACTTACTTTGATCCACCTGCTACAGTATCCAAATCAGCATCTGAAAGCTCATCTCCTGATCCTTGGAAATCAGGTAATACAAAAGTATCGTATCCACCTTCATTTTCTACAAATTTAAGCTTGTAACTAGGTTCTACATCCTGACCTGTTGCTTGTTTAATTGCTGCATGAGGATCACTTAGGCATAGCTTTCTAAATTCATTATCTTTAGTTGCTAACGCCTCAACCTTTGCCTGTGCACTATTAATTTCTTCCTTAGTCCATTTCATCTTTTTCACCTCCTTTCATAATTCATATAATATAAGCAATCCTTTCTGGTCTCTTTTTTTAAATGACCAGTTTTAACCAGGTGTTCTAAAAAATAATAAACCTCAGTTACTCCAAAAAATAAATCAGTTAATGCCCCCCTGGTTAAAAGGAAAAGATATGCTTGATATACAGTAGTTGCTTGTGACAAATGCTCTGTTAAATCTATAAGCTGTTGTTTTCTGTATTCTGATATAAGCCCTATCCGAATTCCAACTCTACCAAAGGGTTTGCCATGAGATGGAATTAGATAGGAAATCTCCATATTTTTGAGAAGCTCTAATGTTTCAAAGTACAAGCCCAATGGGTCTTGACTGGCCATATTAATATGATTAGGCGTTACCAGAACATCCCCCGCAAAGAGCACTTTCATATCCTGATTATAAAAACATACCTGTTCATCACAATGCCCCGAAAACTTTAATAGGCTATACTGCTCAGATCCCAGCTGGATTGTATTGCTGCCTCTTAGATCCTCTATTTTTGGAATACTAGGAGCCCAGCTTTGGAACTGACCAATTTTTTCGCTGATAATTTTTCTTTCTAGTTCTTCTGGGAGACCGAAGTAGTGAAATACAGTCTCCTCATGAAGAATTTTCTTTAACCAATCCTTCCAGTTTAGCAAAGTATTATCTTTATGTACCATTTTAACTGGTGCTTGGGTCAACTTGTGCAATTCACCTGCTGCCCCAAAATGGTCTACATGGTCATGAGTAATAATGATTTTTTTTACATCCAACGGGTTTATATCAAACTCGCGAAAGGTCTGTCTCCATTTTTCCATTGCTTTAGGTGTGTAAGTGCCAGCATCAACAATATCCCAGCCGTCTTCACCTTTAAACAAAAAGCAATTAATGGTGTCAATCCATAGGGGCAAATCTATGGTTACTCTAGTTGCTCCTATCTTTCGCTCAATTTTAGTCAACGTAGGAACAGCACCACCTCTCCTTTCGCAGCTTTCTTTTTTTCACCCTTGAAAGTTATTATAGCTTTTGTTGTAAGAAAGTTGCCAGTATGCTCCTGTAATTGCACTTTTATCATCAAACAACTGCCAGGTATAGCCGCATTATAGAAGCTAAAATCTTTGGTGCGAACCAGATAACCCTCTTCAAAGCCTGTATTGTTCAGGGCTATCAAAAGAAGTGCGCTTGCCTGGGCAGCCATCTCAATTAGTAGAACTCCAGGTACTATAGGCTCTCCAGGAAAATGACCTGCTAGATAAGGTTCATTGTAACCAACCTGCTTTGAGCACAGCAATATCTTTTGCTCACTATCAAATTCATGCACTTTATCAATAAATAAAAAGGGAGGTGCTGTTTTTAATAATTGATGAGGCCTTTTAGAAAAAATTATATTTTTTTCATCAGCTCTTAAATCCTTAGCCATTTTGCATTCTTCCCTTCTATAGTCTAAATGTAGTTGATCTTTGTGTGCTAAGGTGACAGACGAAACGTCCCCGTGTCACCCCTAAGGTGACAGACGAAACGTCCCCATGTCACCCGTGTCACATTAAGTGTTGCTAGTTCCAATACATGCGGGGTAGTTCTGTCCTGTCATGTATTTAAAAGAAGGATATATAAGTGCATCGAGTGCTGGAAGTAAATCCTCCCATGTAGGTATTGGAGGCTTTAAAGTACAAAACTCTAACTTCCTACGCATCTCGCGTTTTTCAGAAGGACTAAAACCACGATTATAAATTCCAAAGGTTAGGGAATTTACCCTAATTTTAAATGGAGCCAATTCTTTTGCCATACTTTTCATCATAGCGATTCTTCCATGATTATGAACAGGGCTCACAGGGTAATCTGCAAAATCAAGAACATCGTCGATTAGCAAAAATATTATATTACCTGCTTTTTCTCTTATCATATGGCGCACAATTTCTCTGTTTAATAGAAAGACTTTATTAAAATCAGAGGTTATATCCGTGCCAAAAGTTTCAGGTGAAGTTTCCACTAGAACAGCTTCATTTGCCCCTCCTGGCAGTCCATTTATTAAAATATCAAGGCCTTTTAATTTTTCTGTAACCCTATCAACAACTCCAGTTATCTTTTCTTCCGTATAGAGGTCCAAGCACTGCCTAAAACAATTATGTTTGTATTCTGGATCAAGGCCCTCGATAAAATCATTGACTAGCTTGCTTTCATCTGAAAGTAGAGCTACAAGGTGGCCATCCTTTAATAGGTAGTGTGCTATATTCAGATTTTCTTTTTGATGAGCTTCCGATAGTAATATTTTTTTTTGAGCTTTTTCTTGCATTTACTTCCCCTCCGTCTAGACTCTAGAAATTGCAATGGCCACGTTTCCACCATTAAGTGAAGAGCTAACTACTAATCCATTTTGATATATCTTGTTATTAAAGAGCCATAATGCTGCTTGGTAAATATGATACATGGAGCTTACAGAGAACGCATAGCCAAATAGATCATTGAAGGTTTTAATAGGAATTCTTCTATTTGTGAAAAGACCTTCCAGAACTTTTTTCTGATACAATCCTTTTTCTTCAAATCCTTCATCATTATAAAATACAAAGTCTATATTATCTGCATGCAGACTTGCCTCATCTAAAGCCTTAGCTATAGCTTCATGATAATTGTCACTACCAAACCCACAACCAAAACCTTTTATTTCCCCATAACACCTTGTATTTTTAACGGCTACGCCTTCAAGGCTTCCCAGGACCATAAAAGAGCTTCCCTCTGTTAGTGGATATTTGCTCTTATCATAGCCTAAGATACTACTCACCTCATTGCTAAAGTCACATATCTCATCCCCCGCTCCCACAAGGCAAAAGCTCTGATAACCACTTCTTATTAGCTGATAAGCAATATGAGAGGCTAAAACACCTTCATTTCCACCAGTTGATATGGTAGTACCATAGCCCTTTATTCCTAGTTTTATTGCAGCCCTTCCAGGTATGGTATTAATTGTAGTGTCTGGAAAATATAATGGACTTGCATGGGTTACACCATTATCAAAAATCCCCTTAAGGTAACTACTAAATCTATCTAAAGCACCATAGGTGCTACCGAATACTAAGCCAATATCAGTATTATTATCCTGATTTACTTCAAGATTGGCATCCTTTATGGATAGGTGAGCTGCAGCTATACAGTACTGGGTTATATAATTCATTCTCCTTGAATAAAGAGAACCAATATATTTCTTTGTCTCTATCCTAGCTTTCTCTATATCCATGTGTTGTTTATTACTTATCCCAGTATCAGCTGAGCCAGATATACATCCAAATTGATTTGCCATCGAAATTCCAAAAATACCAACTCTTTTAGGCGGAAAATCCTCTTCAGTTTTATATTCCTCTTTCAAGCTACCTTGCTTTTCCTTCCAACTTTTAAATAATACTGAAGAATTATGTCCCCCAAAAGCCGAGTTATTGCATAAAAAATATTGTGGATTTCCTTCAGGCATATTATTTAAAATATGGTTTGCTTCCTGGCAGCCTTCCCTCAAATTCGTAGTATGTAATGTAGCAGGCAGCTTTCCATCCTTAATAGCAATTAAGGTGCTAACTATTTCAATAACTGCAGCTGGTCCTAGGGTATGGCCAAAGTATGCTTTACTTGAATTCAAAGGTATTTTAGAAAATAACTCATCCCCTAGTGCCTTTCTTAGTCCAGTTAGCTCACATGCATCATTTGCTTCTGTACCAGTTCCATGTACATTTATGTAACCAATTTGCTCAGGCTTTACCTTTGCCTGTTTAAGGGCTGAAGTAACAGTCCGAGCGACTCCATCTCCACCAGGATGTGGAGCTGTTATGTGATGGGCATCCTGGTCTAATCCAAAGCCACATATTTCGGCATAGATAAATGCTTTTCTTTCTAAAGCTCTTTCTAGAGACTCTAGAACAATAAATGCTGCACCTTCCCCCAAGCTTAATCCACTAGGGTAACCAAAGGGTGCACAGGGTTGTCCACTTAATGCTTGTAAGCTATTAAAACCAGCATAGACTGACTCAGATATTGTATCAGAACCACCTACCAAAACAGCCTCCAACTTTCCCTGAGAAAGTATTTCACACCCAACAATCAGGGAATGACCACTAGCTACACAAGCAGTTACATTAGAAATTACCGGTCCATTTATTCCTAAATGTTCCGCTATGCAATCTCCTTGCTGAAACCAGGGAAAGTAAAGAGTAGCATCATAGTCCAGATTTTTTACCTTTCTTCTTTTTTCAAGTTCCGTTAGCCCTCCACTACATGTCCCAAAGCAAAGAGCTAATTTATCAGCATTTTGGGAAGTTATATCTAGTTTACTGTCTTTGAGTGCTTCCTTAGCAGCTCGTATTCCAAATTGAGTACACATATTATACTTAGTTGTATCAGGTTCTGGAACATACTCCTTGATTTCTGCTCCAAAGTTACTGATCATCTGATTAGTGGGAAAATTAGCAATGTTGCCAATACCAGTAATATTTCTTTTCATATTACTAAGGACCTGGTATTGATCTTGTCCCATGGATGAAAATATTCCTACTCCTGTTACTACAATCCTTTTTCGTCTAGTCAATGCTAACCCCCCTTTACCTTTACCTATTGCTCAAGTTATGGATATTTCTTTTACCTTAGCATCCCACCGTCAATTGTTAAAATAGTATTATTGCAGTAATCAGACAAACTACTAGATAGAAATAGAACAGCCCCAGCTACTTCTTCTGCTTTACCTACCCGTTTTAGATTTGTCGAATTTATAATTCCTGTCCTTTTATTATCAGGCAAATGGTCAATCATATCTGTTTCAATTAATCCTGGTGCTATTGCGTTGAAGTAGATACCTTTCTGAGAATACTTTCTGGATAACAAACGTGTAAGTCCAATGACGGCACCCTTTGATGCACAGTAATTTGTTTGAGCCTCTTTACCTATAATCCCTGATATAGAAATAATATTTATAACTCTACCAAACTCTCTTTTAAGCATATGGGGCAACACTTCTCTAGTACAAATATATGCTCCTTCAAAATTCGTTTCAAAAACATCCTTCCAATCCTTGCTTGCCATCTGTGGTAGAAAAGCATCTCTGGTAATTCCTGCATTATTAACAAGTATATCTATCCTATTATATTTTTCTATAATCTTATTTACTGTATTAGCAACGAATACTTCATCATAAACAGAGCCTTTATAAAAAGATACCTCAAAGCCACTTTCAGCTAATACTGCCTGCAATTTTTCTGCGCTTAAGCTTTGACTCCGATATATACCGATTACTCTTGCACCTTCTTTGCACAGCTTATGAATAATAGCCTTTCCTAAACCCCCAGTAGCTCCAGTAACTATGGCAACCTTCCCCTTTAGCAGCATCTAATATCACTTCCTTTGTCAATCTAAGTCGCATGCAGTTATAACCAAATTACATATGCTCATCACGAGAGTGTCCACAAGCTGGGCATTTTGCTGTATTTATCGATACTCTACTTCTTTTGCAGCCACATTTTGAGCAAGCTCCCTCTTCTCTTATTGCAAGACCACCAGATGCATAATCCAGTTCTTCCACACTAAGTTCATCTTCCTCAAGAAAACTGTGGTCTTGTTCTTGTCTAGTGCACTTTTTTGCATTAAGCTTGTCCAGTAATCTTTTCTTTGTTTCTTGTTTTAGCTGACTTTCATCACTAAAATCTTCTTTTAAAATCTTTTCTACAAGCTTCAATTCACCTCTATGATGTATATTTTCATCTCCACCTCTAGTCTGATCTACCCTGTAAACACCTTTGAGTAAAGCATCTAATTCTTTTTGAAAGCTTTCCACTTTATATTTTTCACTCATAGGTATTTACCCCCAGATCCTGCAAAGCAACTCTCAATCGTATAATTGACCGATATATAATTATACCTATATTGTTTTCACTAAGACCCATTAGTGAAGCTATTTTGCGATTTGTTAAACCTGCCCAGAATTTCAAGCCAATAATATTTCTTTCCCTTTCACTTAGACTATTTAAGGCTTGAAAAAGCTTAGTTCTAAATTCTTTAGCTATACAAGCTTTCTCTACATCAAATGTAGTGTCTATCAGTTTTTCAATATCTTCATAAGTACATAAATTATTTTTCTTTTTACGGAAATAATCAACAACAGTATTATGAGCTATAGCAAATAACCAGGCTGCAAACTTACCCTTTTGGGAATTATATTTATCAAGCTTATTTAATGCATTCTCAAAAACTTGGCTAGTTAAATCATCAGTTAAGTGAGGATCTCCCACTCTAAATCTAATATATTTGTAAATTCGGGGAAAATAATAATCATATATTTTTTCAAAAGTATCAGCGTCAGCATCAGCAACAGTATCAGCTACTAGTGATTCTTCATTAAAAAGCTCCATATGCTTCATATGCTTTACCGTTTTCTCCTTTCATAGTGAAATACGAAAAAGCATGAAAAGTATTACATGCTTTTTTCCGAATTTTTTCTAACCATTGCTTTACTACGCTAGCTGCCTTCTTGCAAGTTCATAAAATACTCCTTTTTTATCCATAAGTTCATCATATGTACCAACCTCAACAATCTTTCCCTGGTCGAGGACAATAATTCTTTGACAATTTATAATTGTACTTAATCTATGGGCAATAACTATCCGTGTAGCATTTAGATTATCAAGGCTTTCACTAACAATTGCTTGGGTTTTATTGTCCAGGGCACTAGTTGCCTCATCAAAGAATAATATTCTTGGCTTATTTACAATTGCCCTAGCAATAAGCATTCGTTGCCTTTGTCCTCCAGATAAGGTGCTGCCGCCATCACTTACTACTGTATGCATTCCCATGGGCATGTCTTTAATATCGTCATACAACCCTACCCTTTTGCTTGCCTCAATTGCATCCCCTAGGTTCAGGTAAGGGTTGGATCCAATAATATTCGAATAAATATCCCCCTGCATGAGTTTTCCATTTTGAAGAACAACACCAAGCTGTTTACGAACTGCCTTGATATCAATATTATTAAGATCATGACCATTATAAAAAATTTGACCACTTTCAGGCTTTTCAAAGCCTAATAGAATTCTAAAAAGTGTGGATTTACCACTACCTGAGGGTCCTATTAAAGCAACATACTCACCTTTCTTAATACTAAGCGAAATATCCTTAAGAATTAGAGGGCCATCCTCCTTATATCTGAATGAAAGATGACTTACTTCTATTTCACCGGTAAGCTCTCCAGGATCACCTTTGGCTTCATCATATTCGGGAAGGCTTTGTAAGATTGGCTTTGATCTTTGATATAATGGTATTATATTATTAATAGTTAATAGAGCCTCAGACATTGCTATCATTGTAGTTGAAAAAGCAATAAATGCTGCATTAAATGCTATGAACTTCCCTGGGTCTAGATTTATATCACTATAATGTTGAAGAACAAAGAATATAATCATTGCACTAAATACAGGAAAAACAGAATTGAATGTAGTCAATAAATTTGCAAGTTTTTCTTTTTTTATATTTATTACTGCACCCTTACCAAATTCCTTTGACCAGAGATAAAAAGCTCTGCTTTCTGCTCCTGCTGCACGAAACTTATTAACACCATTTATTAGCTCCAATGTTATCCCAGCAATCTTATCTATAAACTCAACCATTTGTCGCTCCCTGGATGTTTGGATAAAGCCTAAGACTAGGGTTAGAAGCATTGCAAAAAGAACCAAGACGAAAGCGATTATGGCCAGCTTCCAGCTGAAATAAAACAATAAAATAAATTGAAAAATTGAAAAAATACTTGTGATAAGAGTAGTTATGGTCACCCCAGAAAGAGCCCGACGTATCTGACTTATTCCCATGGCCCTCATAGCCAGCTCACCTGAAGTATAGTTCTTAAAAAAAGGTACTGGCAGACCTAATAACCTATCCCAGACAGCGGCCTGAACAGATCCTTCTATTTTTCCTTCTACACGCAGTACAGCGAAAGATCTTGTAAGTTGAAATAACATAGTAGTCAAAGCACTAGCTACTAGAAAAAAACCAATCTGTAACAGCTGTAAGCGATCTCCTGCGGGAATAACACTATCAAAAATTATCCCTGTTGCAACTGGGATTAGCATGCCTAACAGACCACCTAGTATTCCCAAAAGCAATACTGTAACTAAGTCACGCTTCCAGGTGCTTTCCATACCAAAAATAAGTAGATCCTTGGCACTTATCTTTGCATTAGAAAATGGTCTATAAAAGGCAGTAGCAAAAGGCTTTATTCCTTCAGCAATATGATTATCTACTAATATATTTGTCTTGTTTACAGAATCATAGAGCCTATATTTATTAGGAGAAACAGGAACTAGGGCTACTGGTCTATCATCATCTTCCATGTATGCCAAAAGTGGCCCACTATCCTGCGCCCACCACTCTCCCTTCAAGACCACCCGGCGATGCTTTATTTGAGATGCCCTAGCAATGTCATCCAAAGGGTCCCTGCTTACCTTACCTGATGCAGATTTAGGTGGATGCTTGATTATTATTTTTGCAGCTTTTCCAACTATTCCACAAGCTGTGAGAAGTGGATCGTCTGTTACTATATCAGGTACAATTTCCTTGCTTTTCTCATTGACATTAGCAAGCTTTCTTATTGAATTTTCCATAAACTCAATATCACTTACTACCTTATCTTTAAACCTTGACTTCTCTGATTCAAGACTTTGAAGGGTTTTTTCTACAGCACCTTCAAGGATAAATTTTTCATATCCATCTAAGTCCATATATTTTTCACTAGAGTCAATCTTTATAGAAACAGCTTCTATTTCATCAGGCTTCAAAAACACCTTAGGAAGACCAGCCCTTTTAATGCTCTTCCACAAAATTTTAATCCAGTTCTCTGTTTTAAAAAATATGTCTACATTATCTTTGTCGGTAGTCATTGCTTTAAAAACCTTGGACTTGTCAAGCTGCAGCAATCTGGTGCCAACCCAGCCTGAAACCAGCAGAGCATACTCACCAGTTTCAACACTTATGGGTTTAAGACCAAATAAAATATCATTTCTATTTAATTCAAACAAAAAATGTCTTCTGCCAATTGCCTTAGAATCTTTTATTTTTGTCAAAAATACTGCTACCTTGCCCTTATCAATCATATATGTACTCTGAGGATTAATTAATAACAATGGTTTATTTCCTTCGACGATAATCGGTGTGCCCTCTTTATTGAATAGGTCTCTGTCCTTCATTTACGCACCTCCCTGGTCAAGACTTCTAACTTGCACTAATAAGATTAGCATAATGGCCCTCAACACTAAGCAACTCATCGTGGGTACCTCTTTGAATGATCTTACCCTTATCCAAAACAATAATTTCATCACAGTCCCGAATTGTACTTAACCTGTGAGCAACTATAATACAGGTGCATCCACGACGCCTTATGCTTTCGTCTACAGTTTTTTCTGTTAATGGATCTAAAGCGCTTGTAGCTTCATCCAAAATCATAATAGTTGGATTTGTTACTAGAGCTCTAGCAATTTCCAATCTTTGTCTTTGACCACCACTAAAGTTACTACCACCCTCATCAAGCTTGTGCTCATATCCACCTGCCCTAGCAGTAATATCATCATGTATGCATGCATCCTTTGCAGCCCGAACTACTTCAAAATCTGAGATACATTCATCCCATAGGGTAAGATTATCTCTTATTGTTCCACTAAACATACATATATCCTGATCAACAACTGACAATGAATTAGCGATAACTCGTTTAGGAAGCTTGTTCTTTTCAACACCGTCAAAGAGTATTTTTCCTGACCATGGTGTGTTAATCCCAGAAATAAGCTTTGCAATGGTAGATTTCCCACATCCAGATCCACCAATTAGGGCAACTCTTGAACCTGGCTTCAAGGAAAGATTAAAATTATCTATAAGAGCTGGCTCTAGCTTACTGTAACCAAAGCAAAGATTCTTTAGCTCAATATTTCCAGATAATTTTCCCTGAAATCCATCATCAAATTCATTATTATGCTCATCATCAACCTGATATTTAAAAACATCATCTAAACGATTCATATCCCCTTCTAATTCCTGCAGCTGACTACCCAGACTCACCAGATTATTAACAGGTGTCATGAAGCTTGTCATTAGGCTCTGAAATGCAACCAGCATTCCTATAGTCAACTGACCATTTAGTATATAAAAACCACCCAATACAAGAACGACAGCATTTGTTAAAGCAGTTAAAAATACGGGAATTGCAGAAAGAACTTGTGTTGTAACACCCATTTTTTGTTCAGTATTTAGGACCTTTGTTTGACTTCCTGACCATTTAGCGAAAAAATCTCCCTCAGAACCTGTGGCTTTTAAAGTCTCAATCACCTGCAAGCCTGACATTGCATTTCCCTGCAACTTACCCCTGTCCTGCAAAAGCTTTCGATTCTGGTCAACTCTTTTTGCTGCTGCATACTTTAGATAAAGAACATTGATTGCCGCAGCAGCTACACCTACTAGAGCTAGAGTCAGATTATAATGTGTCATTAAAGCAAAGTAGAATACAATCATAACTATATCAATTGCAGTAGTGGCTAGCTGTCCTGATAAGAGAGTTGCCACCCTGTCATTACTCTGTAAACGAGAGCAAATATCTCCACTTTGACGCTGGGAAAAAAACTCTGCAGGAAGTCTCAATATATGCCACAAGAACTGACTAGAAGTACTTACACGAACCTTTGTATCAAGCCTCAAAAGATAATGCTGCTGAAGCCAGGTCATTATACCCCTCAACAAGGCAGTAATACCCATGCCTATCAGTAATGGACTGAGCCAATTATCCCTGTTTGCAAGTAATATGTCATCTATATATATTTTAGTGAACACAGGAATTACTAATCCTGGAATTACCATTGCCAGACCAAGAAGTATTGTAAAAGCAATTGCCATCTCAGAGCCTTTCAAGCGCTTCTTTAAACCTGTAAAAATACTAGGCCTGCTGCCACTTTTTTCAAAGAGCTCGCCTTCTTCAAAGGTAAGGACTACTCCAGTAAAGGAATGATCAAATTCCTCTTCTGATACTATTCTAGGTCCATTAGCAGGGTCGTTAAGGTAAACTTTACCACCTTTGAATCCCTCAACAACTAAAAAATGATTGAAATTCCAATGAATAATCATTGGCACCTGCATTTTTTTTAATCCATCTGGCTCCTTTTTAAAACCCTTTGCTTTTAAACCATAGGCTCTAGCTGCCTTGATAAGATTACTTGCCTTACTACCATCCCTTGATACACCACATGCTATTCTTAGCTCTTCAAGAGGAACAAACTTACCATAATAACCCAAAACCATTGCTAAAGATGCTGCTCCACATTCGACAGCTTCCATCTGTAAAACAGTTGGTGTTTTAGTCCTCTTTATATGAATAGATTTTCCCATAAGATTACTCCTTTCCAATCAGGAGACAGTATGTATTAATTGCCCATAAGGTATTTCTTAACATCTGGAATAACTAGCCTTATAGGTGGCTGGGAGCTTATTGTAACTGTCCCAGTACAAAGGGTTCCAGTATCAATTGTAATTGGTGGACCATAAAGAGAAGACCATTTATAGCCACTAACAGTACTCCTATCAGTAATTAATTCAACTCGCACCTCTATCGGTGCACTATTTCTTGAAAGTCTTGCCACTAATTCCTGGCTGCCCAATGTAACCATCATTCCTTGAGCAGTTTCTGGAAACTCAGAAACTGAAATAACCCTACCTATCATAAAACCATATTCTTCTTTTTTTACAGTTGTAGGAGATATATGAGCTGTCATTCCAGGCAATATCTGTTTGCCCTCTTCCGCTGGGACATACATAACAACCTCTAGATCCCTTACGGTATCTCCTTCACGTTCTATAGATATTAGGTGCATCCCTGGCTGGACAATCTCTCCCATGCTAATATCAACCTCTATAACCCTTCCGTCTTCAGGTGCAACTATAGTTGACTCAATTTCTAATTCTGTCCTTAATTTATTAATCTGATCATTCAGTTCTTTATCTTTTATTTGTTTTACTTCACTTTCAACCTCTGAAATTCTGACCTGTTCCAACTGCTCCTCCAAAGCTGTTATCTGCTCAACTAGTTCATGTCGGTCAATCCTGGCAACAACATCGCCTCTTTTTACGATATCTCCCGCTTCAACTTTAATATCTCTTATCTGCCCGCCGCTAGAGTGGGTAATATTAAGTACTCCACCACTTTTAATAAGGATACCTTCACCACTAGTTGTATTTGGAATGCTACCGAAAATTCCCCACATAAGTGCGGTTAACAATATAGCTGCTACTCCAAGCAAGGCTAACCAAGCTCTTGGAGATGTAACAGACATCAATTGGTCAAGCTGCTCAGGAGAAGAAAGACGTTGTAATGATACTTCACGAAATACTCCCTTTTTCATGGACAAAACTCCTCTCTACTGTATGACAGGCCAATATTCAAATTCACCATTCTTTACAATTTTCTTGTGAATTACTTTCCCAGTCACATCACCATTTTCTTCTATATTCAATGCTCCGGTTAGACCAGGCCATTGCCTCATAGACCTTAATGCTTCTGCAGTCTCACGAGGAAGTTGCTTATCTGTAAGCTCCATTGCACTAGCAAGCAGCTGTAATGTCTCATATCCTTGGACTGAATACACGTTAGGAACTCTACCATAATACTCTTTGAATTCCTCCTCAAACTGCTTAAGCTTTGGATTTTGATTATTAGGATCATATAATGTAGCTATTACTACACCCTCTGCAGCCGATCCCAGTACATCTATAAAGTCTGGATGATCAAGACCATCCGTACCCAGAATAGGTATCTCAGGATATACTTCTTTCAGTCCGAGAATAAATTCACCTACTGAAGGCATGGAATCAGCTATAAATACCCCATCAAAATCAAGTGCCTTCCATCTTTTCATTGTCCTATCAAACATATATTCATCAACGCAGTAGGTAGTCCTATCCACAATCTTTACACCAATACTCTCAGCACTATTTTCAAAAGAATTTGCAAGCCCTTTTCCATAATCAGTATCAGCATAATAAATTGCCATACGTTTATGACCCTGAAGCTTGGCAAATTGAGCCATTTCTTCACCCATTTTTTCATCATTTGGAATGTTACGAAAAATATAATTATATCCACTTTGAGTCAGTTTTGGACTTGTAGTTTCAGCAGTTATCATTAACAGCTCAGAAGTTTCATAAATACTTGCAACCGGAAGAGTTACATTAGAACTCCAATGACCTATCACAGCCATTATTTCAGGATTTTCAGCTAAGTCCTGTGCTATATTGATACCTTCCATTGTGAGATCCTTATCATCAAATTTTAAAATTTTAATTTGCCTGTTGTCGATGCCTCCATTTTCATTTATCTCCTCAGCAGCTAGCATAATACCATCTAGGTATCCAAATGTATCTTCTGTAACGATTGGCCCTACAACTGCAATGACTATCTTATTATCCGCCTCATTAGCCCAGGCCTCTCGTTCTTTAGAAACATCTTTTTGAAATCCACATCCAGACATCCATATTTGTGACACTAACAATACACATAACAATACACTCATTTTTTTCATACTCATATATGTTAACCTCCTAAAGGCTTTTGTTTAGAAAAATATACTAATTTATATTTCTACTATATATGATGTTTATTGTATTTACAATCTTTATTTCGACAAATTAGTACTAATAAGTGCATATTTATTTCGTAATTTTATTGACCATTGTCATTTTACAACTGAATAATGTATAATAGACAAAGATTATTTACTGGAGGAAGAAACTTATGAATGAAATAACCAACTTCGGCTCTTACCTGAATGAATTATTAACTCTACGGGGTATCGATAAGAAACACTTCGCTGCTTCCATGAATATAAACCGTTCACTACTTTACCGTTTTCTAAGTAGTGAACAATTGCCTGACCAGGATCAGTTAAATGAAATATCTCTTAAACTCAATTTGAGAGTATCTGAACAAAGAAAGCTTTGGGAAAGCTACGAGTGCACTCAATATGGCTGGGAAATTGTCAAAGGCAGGAAACTGATAACGGACATGCTTGGCAGGTTAAACAATAAAATACACGAAAAGGGTATAACTTATGAATATACCCTTAAAAGCTGGACACCAGTCGATGAAAATGCCGGTGTCGTACCTGTAACAAATAAAACAAATGTAATGAATATGGTTTTGTCTCTGCTGGATTCAGTCAGACAGAATCCTGATATTTCGACTGTCAAAATAATTCTGCAGCCAGACCTGCAGGACTTTATCAGCATACTTACTAAAATATTAAATGAAATAACCGATAGTAAAAGGGATATATCAATAGACCACATAATTCGTTTTAAGGACACTCTACTGAAAAAAAATAGGCTTCATAATTTGGAATTACTCGACTCCTTGCTTCCTCTATCGTCTTTCGAAAACATATATGGAATATATTATGCAACGGAGAATTTGACAACTGAAGCCTACGAAACATTTTTCCCGAATTTTATCAGCATTGATTCCAAAACTGCTTTTGTCTTTTCCGAGGACTATGAAAACGGCATTCTTTATACTTCAGAATGCCAAGAAACAATTGAGCTGATGAACGCAGAATTTACCAAAATCTGCGACGACTGTCTGCCACTATTTATTAACCTTGAAACCTATGAAAAGCAGTCGCTTTATATGTATGAATACGAGCGAATGGTACAAGCGGCCACTTCGCTATTACATCCAGAAAATGGTTTCTATACTTTTCCTGCTGATATAATCAATAAAAAAGTGAAAGAGCACGCTCTTGCAAAAGAACATGCTCAACTACTTATAAAAAGAACGGAGATTTTTTGTGAGAGATTGAAGAAGAGCAAAGCTCTTGAAATCATTTCTCTTGCAGGCCTTAGAAACTTTGCTGTAACCGGGCAGCTGCAAATATATAGAAATATCAAGTTCAGTAAAAGTGAACGAATTGAGGTATTAAAACATCTCTTAAAGTTTTTAGAAGAGCAGGAAAACTATTCTCTTTACCTCATGAAAGAAGATAACCCTTTTTATGATTCAGACTTTGCCGTCTATACCATAGGAAGCCAACTGCTTTACATTGTCCCGTCATATACTGATTTTAAAATAACGGACAACATAATAATTAGAAACAAGGGGATTGTCGAAAGCTTCACCGATTTCATGCATTCAAGTTTCACAACTAATAACAGCATAATTGATAGAAATGAAGTTGCCTCTATTATTTCAAACATCATAGAAACCACTCAAACGCTTTGATGTAAGAAACCACAAGGCTATTCAGAAATGAAGCCCTGTGGTTTTATAGAAATTACAAAAGAAGATTTTGATAGTCTTTATATGAGCTTAAAAGCCTGCTTTCTAGCTTTACACAATGGGCATCTATATGTATCAGGTAAATCTTCAAAGCGTACATCCTTTGGAATCTTACCCTTTTTACAACCTTTCTCAGGATTGTAAATATAGCCACAGCTTTGCATTTGACATTGATACATCTCTTTCGGTTTTTCCCTCATCTAGTATTGCCTCCTTTTTGATACTATTATATTCCTAGATAATAATTAACAATGCTTAGTAATAGTATCTTTCTAGTAAAAATTATGAAAACCCTTTTAAAATAAAAAACGCTATGCGACAAGCATTGCGTTTTTTAATGATATGAAAATTTTCTGGAATTTTTAAGAGTTTATTTCTCTCAGAAACGTTCTGGTTACTTCTTCAAAAAAACCTGGATATGTTTCGTTAATCAATTCAATTTTACCATCATCACTTAATTTGCTCACACCTGGGACTAGTGGTAACTTCCCTAGGATTGTTATTCCGGTTTCGGATGCTACCTTCTCAGCATTGCTATGTCCAAACAATTCGATTTTTTCAGCACATCCTGGGCATTGTACATAACTCATGTTTTCTACAAAACCAAGTATATCCACACCAATATATTTAGCCATGTGAATTGCCTTTTTAACAATCATACTCACTAGCTCTTGTGGGGATGTGACTATTATTAAACTATCTATTGGTAATGATTGCATGACTGTTAAAGGTACATCGCCAGTACCAGGTGGTAAATCAACAAATAAATAATCCAAGTTTCCCCAGTTAACCTCTTCATAAAACTGCTTTACCACATTAGAAAGAATAGGCCCCCGCCATATCACAGGTTCATCCTCTCTGTCTAGTAATAAATTGATGGACATGACCTTTATCCCATTAACTGTTTCAACAGGAAGCAACGCTTTGTCTGACATCGCTGCTCTGCTTTTTAAACCATACAATTTAGGAATACTCGGTCCTGTTATATCTGCATCCAATATCCCTACTTCATTGCTGCTATTTTTTACAGATGCAGCTAGCATAGCTGTTACAGATGACTTTCCAACCCCTCCTTTACCACTCATAACCGCAACTACTTTCTTGATGCTTCCATAGGGATTAGATATCTTTTGGTTTTCATTTACTTTACATTGTTCCTTTGCCACTATATTTATACCCCTTCCTCGTTAGATTTTACTTCAATGTATTTTTTCAAAGCTAGTTGTAATGCTAACACTCCGAGTAAAGAACAATGTTTCTTATGTTCAGGAATTCCTCCCAAAAAACTTATTACATCATTGTCGGTAATTTTTAGAGCTTCTGTAATAGTCTTATTTTTTGCAATCTCGGTTAAAGCAGAACTTGTTGCTATGGCACCCATACAGCCATAAACCAAGTACTTTATATCAGTCAGCTTCTCATCATCTATTTTTATATACAATTCAATATAGTCACCACATTTTGGGTCCCCAACTATGGCCTGATAACTAGTTCCTTCAATAATTCCAACATTTCTTGGATTCAAGAAGTGGTCAACTAATTTAGTAGACTCAAAAACCTGATTATCTTCTAAATGATCAATAATCATTAAATACCCTCGCTTTTTGTTTGCCTATGTATGCTTTTATTATATTATATAACAATTATGTTAGCAAGTATTATATAATTACCGTTAATAGTATTGGGTATGCACGACAAAAGTTATAGTTTCTGATACTGCAAAAAAGCGTCATACGGTTTAAACCGTATGACGCTCCAAATTCTTTCTAACTTACTTTATTAAAAGATTGTACATTATCTGAGACATTTGGGCTCTGGTAGAAACCTCAATTGGTGCCAATTTGCCATCATAACCGCTGAGAACTTCCACTTTCACAAAATACTCCATTGGATTTTTAGCCCAGGGTGCAATTCGATCTGCATCGCTAAAATCTGCTAGTTGTTTTTCTGATGCAACTTCAGGTAATTCACCTATTTCATTTAAAGCATTATACAATAAGGCAAACATCTCCTGTCGCGTAATACTCTGATTAGGTGCAAATTTATTGCTGCCAATACCGTCAGATATCTCCAAAAATTTTGCTGCCGCAAGATAGTTGGTATAGTAAGTGTTTCCTGCATCTACAAAGTTATCTGTTGGGTTACCATCCGGTTCTATATCATAAGCTCGCATCATCATCACAAGAAACTGTCCCCGGGTTAGCTGATCTCCTGGGTTATAATTTCCATTCCCTGTACCTGTAGTTATCTCCCTTGCTGCTATAAATTGTACTGCATCCGCATACCACGCATCGCCTGAAACATCATTGAAACTGATCGGACTATATCCAATTACAAACTTGGAAAAATGAGTTGTTCTGAATTTCATGGTATTTGTTGTACTGTCAAAGTGTCCTCGAACAGTCTTGAGAATACCATCATCTCCAAGATAGTAAATCACTACTGAATTTGGGTTTTCTCCTTGTTTCAAAGTATATGGTATATTCACCATCGCTTTACCGCCACCAAAATAGGTTACTTTAGTATCACCCGCTGTTACAGCAAATTCATATACCGGTCTGCCTGCAACTTTTGCCCTGTCACTCTCTGAAAGTTTTGCTATATCTACCATTCCAGCTGAAATGCTTATGCTGCTGCTTCCCTTTGCCGCCTCATTGATTGTTTCAACTGCTCTTTCGTCAAATCGAATTGTAGCAATGGGTGCAGTTATTTGTACGCCTGCATTAGTATCATCTGCAACTTGTTCAAAAGATGACTGTGGTATTGTCACGTTTACCGTTGCTGATTCTGGTGCCGTTATTTTTATTTCTATGGTGTCATTTTTGGCTGCTGCCTGTTCAGTTAACGTCTTTGCAATAAGTGCATCCATCACGTCTGTTGAAACTACTGCCATTGATACGCTATCGCTTGTGGTTGGGGTGACCTCAACACCTGTGGTAGTATTTTGTTCTTGAGTTATCTGATAAACAGATATTTCCTCTTCAGTTTCAATTGGTGTTGCAGGCTTAGAACTTGAGCTCCCACCGCTACTGCCTCCGGAGCGTTCCAACTTCAATACGGTCACAGTAAACTCTTTTGAGTCGCTTATTCCATTTTTATAAACACTAGCTGTTACTGTTACATCTGCATCTCCACTTTCATAGGATGGGCGTGTAACAAGTCCTGAATTACTAATTATAGCTGTCTTATCAGATGTCCATGTGACCGTAGAGCCATTTGCTCCAGAAGTAGGAAAAGTGAGGTTTTGTGTTACTGCATTTGCACTATCTCCAGAAGCATAGCCTATGACCAGATCCTCTGTATCCTGTGCAACAGCTTCTTCATCTGTAGCTGGCTGTTTTAAGACAGTTACCTGAAATGTTTTTGTATCACTTACTTCATTTTTTGTGATAGTCGCAGTCAAGATGACTTCTTTATCACCAGTATCGAAACTTGGCCTGTATACTCGCCCTGTAACGGTTACGGTATCTGTGTCAGAGGATACCCAACTAATAATTGAGCCGTACTCTGTACCTTCAGTAACTAATTCTAAGTCTGCGGTTACTTCATCCTGTGTTATGTTTCTGCCACTAATCACATCCCATATTAGTGCATCCTTGTCTGATGATACTTTATCAGCATCTAATAATTCTACGCTCCACCGAGCATAAAGTGTAATATCATCGTTTGGAGTATACGGAAAGCTGATCTGACTTCCGTCGCTTGGAGCTGTATACCATCCTGTTAAAGAATAACCGCTTTGTGAGCTCACAGGAGAGGCTGCAATATTATCTCCATCAGCCACGCTTTGGGCTGCTACAGCGCTTCCTTCACCGGTATCAAAGGAAATGATATAAGGTGCTTCTTCTACATTCCTGAGAATTGGATAGCCGCCATTTACATCGGCCACGTCGCTCATCCAGCTTAATAGATTCCATCCTGCGGGGCGCCCATCATTTAGAGCATACAAGAATGTGCCAGTATTCGGCCCCCATGTAGCAAGGCTATCATTGAAATCCGTATAGTTTATTTCCGATACAGCAAGTCCTTTCATTTGGTCAGCACTCAGACTCATTCCTCCACTTGTTGAAGTTTCAGAAGGAAGTGTGTTTTCTAGATAATAACAATTATCATGACTTGTGTAGTTTACATTTGCTCCAGAAAATGCTCCTGCCCTGCCATCAGGACCGTTGATAGTTCCTGTATTATAGGAATTATGCACAGATGAATAATTAGTATAACCAATGATGCCTCCTGCAAATATTCCACTAGTATTTAAGCTAGAGTCATACAATACGGTAACATTACCTGTATTGTAACAGTTTCGGACTGGTCCCCCATATAAATCTCCAACTATACCTCCTATATATCCATATCGATCACTTGGAGAGCCTGTGATAAGATTACCTGTATTATAGCAGTTTGATATTCCGTAATAGTTAGCATTAGCGACATGTCCCGCTATGCCCCCAATGTTGGCACTTCTACCGCCGATGATTTCACCACTATTACCGCAGTTATTGAAATATGTGTATTGATTTGCATTGAGCTGGTCTCCGATAATTCCCCCAGCTGAACCCCTATCTCCAATGGTTATACTGCCCTCATTGTAACATCCATCTATGCTGCCAGACCAATTGTAGGAATTGATATCAGAGTTTCCCATACCAACTATGCCTCCGGCATAGCTCCAATCATTATAATTCAAAATGATATCTACCTTATTGGTACAGTTTGTAATGAAGCCATCACTGTAGCCAGCTATACCACCAAACCCCTTAGATGAACCTGGAGACTCATTAAAGGTTATTAGGCCATTTCCCATATTCACATTAGAGATAACACCGTTTTCCTGTACATAACCAAATAGTCCATATCCATTACCACTATGGGGAAGAGTGATGGTTAGGCCTTCTATTGTGTAACCTTTACCATCAAAAGTTCCATTGAAAGCTTTGTTGTAACCCACCCCTATAGGTACCCATTCTTTTTCGGAAAGATCAATATCGTTCATTAGCTTAAAATACTTTCCCGTATATGAGTCACCATTATTAACATTATATGCCAATTGGGCAAGTTGATTGGCAGTAGAGATTTCATAGGCCTCTTCCATCGAAGTGCCATCACCGCCGTCAAAGGGATAATCGTTTGTCGAACCAATCCCGATACCCCAGATCATAGGATAAATGACCCACACAGTAATGGTTCCATCACTATAGGTAAAATATCCTTCCTTAGTGGTACTTGCTTCAAAATCATCAATATTCTTTATCTGACCATCAAAATTCAGATAATCCTCTGCTGTTATTGTTCCATTTACAGTAACAGTAATATCTCCCCAAATCCGTGCACCCGTACCATTTTCGGCAGATATATTACCACCAATTTCAATTACAGCATCAGGAGCATCAGCACCACCACCATAAACACCGTAACCATCAGTTCCCTCAGAGATTGCATCTCCATCAATTGTTACTGCTGCTCCATAACCCGCATATACTCCCTTCCCAGCAAGGCCTTGGGATATAGCATTGCCAGCTACCGTGATAGAAGAACCAGAATGTACAGCATAGGCTCCATAACCGTTAGACCCAGTAGATATGGCATCACCTCCGAGTGTAATAGTACCACCACTAATGGCATAAGTACCATTTCCTGCTGAAACAGCATTACCGCCCACAATAACTGTTGCATTTTCTGAATAGATAGCATGAAAACGTCCGGAGACATTTCCTTCGACTGTGATAAGCCCACCTTCATATGCAAATACCCCCTGGCTGTTAACAGATGAAACGTTACCTTGTACTGCTATGGAAGAACCTTCCCCTTCAGCCTGAGCGCCGCGAGCGGGTTGCGCACCACTCGCAGTAGTATCGCCTACAATAATTATAGTGCCACCATTTAGTGCATATGCACCATGACCTTGATATCCTGATGTTGTGGCATTCGTTATAGTAGCCTTACCACCATCATGGGCGTATACACCATGTGCGTAATTTCCGCTTCCAATGACGTTAAGTTCACCATCACCATATAGATTTATTTCTCCACCAGTACCTACCTCAATTACTGCGCCACCAGTATTAGTGACATTTAACGTGAAACCATTAAGGTCAAAAGTAATTGTCTTACCAATAATATTTATACTGCCTGTATAGTCGATATTATCAAGTAATGTAATAGTATCTCCGTCACCTGCTTCATCAAGTGCTTCAGTTAATGACGTATAGTCGATTTCATTTATTCTACAGACGTTTTCTCCTTCTGCCCCTGCCAAAGATGGTATAAGCATAATCAATAGCACGAAAACAACCATAAAAAACAACCGTAAAGATTTTTTATACACCTTAATTCCTCCCTTAAATACTATTTGCCTTAAAACATGGGAAACTTCTCCGATCCTAAAATCTGGCCCGCAAAGTTGTTAGGGAATTTAGATAAAAATTTATTGAAGCTTTGCACCTCTTCATTATATAAATCATAACTTTTTTCAATTTGCTGCTCTAGGTCAGTTATTTCATGCATTATTTGCAGATTATCTATCTTTAATTGAGCAACTTGATTGCTTATTTTTAGTGAAACTCCCATAACATCGCAGGGTGACTCCCTATTTAGATTTATTCCATTTTCCTGAATGAGCTGATTTAAATATTCCAGCTCAGGACTTATAGAATCTGAAGACGATTCAATAATTTTTTTTATTACTTCATTTCTTTTTTGAATATGACAGCCTAGTAATCTCCAGCTTTTTTCTACCAATGTTTTTTTGTTTACCATATTGCTGTAAAATACTATTAGCCATCCCGCAATAACTACAATTGCTACGAAAAGGCTTCCTACAACTATATGCTCCATATTTTTCCCTCCAGCAATTACCTATCTAAAAACATATTTGAAGCTGTGATTTAGACGTGCAACTTTTTTTCATTCGTAGATATAGTGTTCATTTTTTCTTTTGCATTATTTCACTCACCTTCCTTTAAAATAGTAATCTACGTGAATAAAATATGACAAATTTCTATATTTGCAAACACACAAAAAAGGTAGTATTTTTAAAAAATACTACCTACACAAAATGGGTAGGGTCTATTTACACCCTTAAAAATATGAAAACCTACGGTAAAAACCATAGGCTTACAAATTCATGCTATTATTTTCTATTGTCATAAATATTTTGACTAATTCCTTTTTGCTGTTAATATTTAGTTTCTGGTAGATGTTTTTCACATGAAATTTCACAGTATTTTCACTTATAAAGAGATTTTCTGAAATAATTTTATAGGTATATCCTCGAAGCAACAACTTGACTATTTCAATTTCCTTTTCAGTTAAATCTTTATTCTCCTTAAATTTCAAGAAAGCCTCTTCTTGCTCACTCTCATTCAATTTTGCAAATCTTATTAGAAAAACATGACTTTTGAGCAGTCGGATAAGCTGATTATTCAAGACAGGAAACATAACTAATACAGAAAAGATAACAATTAAAGCTATTATAGAGGTAATAAAATAAGGGTTTTCTAAAGAAGTTATTACACTTCCCATAAAGCCTCCAATCAGTATACCAAGAACATTCATTGACAAACCTATTCCCAATATTTGTGCAGGATTATCCGAGTAATCCAAAAAGCCTCCAAGAATACTCCACCAGAACAAATCACATACTCCAAAAGCCCCCAGCATAAGAGTATCAATAAGCAAATAGCTTGTAACTGAAATATCAAGCCACATGAACAAGATATAAGATAGACCGATCATAGCCATAGCAATATAAAAAATATACGCTATGTTAATTCTTCCGGACATCCTTCTAAGTATCAGCAAGGCTGCAATATACGGAACAGCCCAGTAATAGCTTGTCAGCAATTCAAAATTAGCAAAAGACGGATTAACTACCTGATACATGAGTCCTGAATTGATTGTGATGATAAGAATAAATACACATAGGAAAATCAGAGGACTGGATATGGGATAATAAGTTTTAGGAAGTTCCCTTTTAACGCAATTGGCTTCTAATCTAAATGTCATAAGCAAGGCACCTAAAAGCGTAATAATTGAAAGCCCCAGACCTATGGAAGCCGTTGTATGTACTGTCATTACATGAATAGATATCATTACAATATTGGAATAAATCAAGACACTTGCAGCTGTTTTCAATCGGCTATCCGGGTCGGAATACATTTTATAGTAAAAGCCCCAACTGGCCACATAAAGCCCGGCAAAAAAGGCTATGGAAATAATAGATATATACCAGAGTATAGAAAATGGAAGGAAAAAAACCAGGCTTCCAGCAATACATACTACTGCTGCCGTAATCATTGCCATCTTTGCTACAACTTGCTTTTTAATAAAGGTACCACTAATGAAAAGGCCAATAAAATGTCCAAACACTACCATTAAGCTAAGATCAGCCCCATCTGTTTTTGCATTCTCTGCAAGGGCATATAAAACCTGTCCTTCAAAGGGAAATGCCAAAAGCCAGGCAAAGAACAAGGAAAAGCTTATGATAGACAGCTTGTGCTGAGTTAAATCATTTTTCCATGTAGTAATTGTTCTCATTTTTAAGCTGCCCTCCCCCTAATTTGTAGATTTTGATTTTTCTGACTTTCATCTTATAATTATATGCGTTCAAATAAAGAGCGTCAATAAGTTCACTTATATTAAAATTTTTAACTACTTATTATGTCGAATTATGCTAAAATGTGTGATAAGAGAATCCCCAAGAGAGATCTTCTCTAAATATAATCATTATAATCTAGTTCAGATTATGGATAATGGGTGAGAAAAAATGAAGAATTATAAAGGTTACATAATATATCTATTAATAATCTCCCTGATTTCCCTGATTATTGTAATTGAATACAACAGCTTCAAAAATAACAGAGGTGTAGTAAGAACTGAACTTAAAGCCCAACAAGGAATACTTGATTTATCTAATTGGGATTCTGTTAACAACCCATTACACTCGCTTAACGGTGAATGGTTATTTTTCTATCAACAGTTTGTATTGCCCGATAACCCCGACACCAAAAACCATTCTGCCCACGGACTTATAGACGTGCCTGGTTTATGGAATTCCTTTCAGTATCAAGACGAAAAAATTGGTTCATCAGGCTACGGTACTTATAAACTTAAAGTTTTACTTCCTCCCGATCATAAAGAAAAATTAGCCGTAAAAGTCCCTGATATGTCCAGCAGCTATCGTCTTTATATAAACGGCGAAGAAATATCCTCCAACGGCACTATAGGAACATCACAAACAGAAGAACTACCCCAATGGAAGCCTTTGATTAAGACTTTAAACACTAATTCTGACCAACTGGATATTATCATTCACGTTTCTAACTTTCACCATGTAAAAGGTGGAATCTGGGAGTCTATTGTACTAGGAACTGAAGAAGCCATCTATAAAAACAGGGAATTAAACCTCTTGCTCAGCTTTATTTTAGTTGGCGTTTTATTCATTTCAGTTTTTTATTACTTAGTAATTTTTTCAGTAATGCAAAGCAATATAGCCAGCTTATATTTAGCGATGTTTTCTTTTATGGCCGGTTTAAGGGAGCTTTTAATAAGAGAGGCTGTCATTTTTCTGCTATTTCCAAATATCCCCTTTAGTCTCATGTCAAAGCTCGAATACATAACAGTCCCCTCTGGGCCTATTCTACTGGCATTATCATTGTACAGTCTATACCAGGCAGAATTCCCCAAGAAATTCTTGCTTACTATTGTGACTGTTTTTTCGATTTACATAATTATAATCATTTTCACTCCCTTAAAAATATTTGGCCCTTTGATGCATTTATATTTGATTTTTTTTATAATTGCCTTTATTTATTTGATTTTTGTTACTGCCGCAGCAACCAAAAAAAAGAGACCCGGTGCGGGCACGCTACTATTTGGCACCTTTTCCCTGCTTTTAACTGCTTTGATAGATATGGGTTATGTATATAAGTTCCATAATAATTATGACCTTGCCTATACATTTTCCATTGGACTTATTATTTTTATTCTTTGTCAAATGCACTCATTATCTTTATATATAGCCGATGTTTTTCAAAGATCACAGCGATTGGCCAAAGCAGAAATGGCCTTTTTACAAGCACAGATCGTCCCACATTTTTTGTATAACACCCTTAATACTGTCATTCATCTAACCAGAGAATCATCAGAAAAGGCCCGCAATTTACTTATGGAATTAAGCAATTATTTGCATGGAAAATTTGATTTTGACTTATATAACAAAAATACATTTGTCTCTCTGGAATATGAGTTGGGTATTGTAAAATCCTATCTGGCAATTGAGTCAGTACGGTTTAATGACCGATTAAAGGTAAACTACCAGGTAGATGAACAGGCATTAAGTTGCAAAATATTACCCTTTCTCCTGCAGCCGCTAGTAGAAAATGCTATAAGACATGGATTTAAAAATAACCCTGAAGAGGAATGCATTATAGTTATTTCAGCTTTGTTTCAACAAAACGGCCTATTTCTCTCAGTTGCTGATAATGGAATGGGTATGCCCAAGGATAAAATACTGGCATTAACGAAAGGTGATTCTAATGAGCTTGGAACAGGACTTTATAATATAAATCAACGTCTGAGTGCCATTTATAGAACCAGCTTAAGTATTACCAATACTATAAATATGGGTACCACCATGAGTATTAAAATCCCATTAAGGAGTGACAAAAGCAATGTTAAAAGCAATGCTAGTTGACGATGAGATATTTTCCTTAAAAGAACTACAGTTACAACTAGAAAACCTCCCCAATATTAAAATAGTAGGTACATTTACAAGTCCCTTTGAAGGCTTCTATAATATATCTGTTCTAAATCCTGATGTAATTTTTTTAGATATTGACATGCCAGAAATCAGCGGCATATACCTAGCTGAGCAAATCATGACCACCCATCCTGAGGTAGAAATCATTTTTGTCACAGCCTTTGATAAATATGCAATAAATGCCTTTGAGATCAATGCTGTAGACTATATTCTCAAGCCTGTTACTTTAGAAAGAATTCAAAGAACCATTTTCAAACTCGAAGAAAAAATGAAGAAAAACATAGCTACAGATATCTGTTCCTTAAGTAATCAATACGAAGAGTCCGTTAGAAAGTTTTTTATTTATGAAGAAGAAAATATTATACTACTAAGTTTTAAAGATATTTATTATATTGAAGCACTCAATAAATCTGTTCGCATTCGCACTAAAGACAGATTATACAACTCCAATCACCCTCTTAATTATTATGAAACCAAGTTAAAAAATCTTAATTTTTTTCGTCCCCATAGGGGCTATCTGGTCAATCTCGAAAAGGTTGCTAAAATCATACCCAAAATAAATTATTCCTTTGATATAAAGCTGGCTGATATTGATGATTTAATTCCAGTCAGCAGAGCCAATGTCAAGCTGCTGAAGGAATTGCTGGAGATATAATGCTTTTTATAAAAAACCCATGGGATGAGACTAGTTTGTCTAATCCCATGGGAATTTCATTGAAACTACTCAACTGTAATTGTTACTGTGTCTACAATTCCACCTAACGCTGTTTCTGCCCTTATAGTGGTTACTCCCACACTTTTTCCTGTTACTAACCCAGTAGCCAGGTCTACCGAAGCTATAGTTTCATTGTCTGAAAACCACACTAGACTAGGATCTGACGCATCTGCTGGTAATACAACTGCTGTTAATTGTGCGGTTTCATCTACTGCAATTGTTTGGTCTTCTTCTTGAATAGCAACACTAGTTGGTGTTATTCTTACAGATAATATAACACTATCTTCAAAACTCCCTTCATCAGTAGTTACAGTTATGGTAGTACTCCCAACTGAATGAGCGGTTACTGAACCATTTGCCTCTATTGTAGCTGTATCATAATGGTTAGGATCAGAACTCCATGCTACTGCTTGATTTGTGGCATTTGATGGTTGTATTACTGCTTCCATTTGTAAGGTTTGTCCCTTTTCCATATAAATTTCCGGTCCCGCCAGTAAGGATACTCCTGTTACAGGCACAGGTACTACAGTAACGTTTACTGTTGCTGTTGCTATGCCCCCATTACCATCACTTATTTCATACATGAAGCTATCTGCTCCAGTATAACCTGCATTTGGTGTGTAAATTATTATAGTTCTTTCATCATTGACATTTGTAGCACCGTTCATCTCCTGGGTAACACCTGTAATAGTTAGTGTATCGCCGTCTATATCATAATCGTTTGCTAATACATCAACTACTACTGAACCATTTGCATCTACTTCTACAGTATCATTTAGCGCTACCGGCTGATCATTTATTGGGTTGATTGTCACATTTACTGTCGCTGTTGCTGTGCCTCCATTACCGTCAGATATATCATAGGTAAAGCTATCTGCTCCATTGTAATCAGCATTCGGGTCATATCTTAGACTATCTCCTTCTTTACTTACCACTCCATTACTACCTTGGGTATACTCTGTTGTTGTTGACAGAGTGTCTCCATCTACATCATAATCGTTTACAAATACATCTATTAGAATTGTACCATCTTCATTTACTTCTACATTGTCATCTATTGCTACCGGTAGATCATTTACTGGATTAATGGTGATAGATACTATTCCTGTTGCGGTACCTCCATTGTCATCACTTATTCCATATTCAAAACTATCTGCTCCATTGTAATTGGCAGCTGGTCTGTATCTTAATGTATTTCCGTCTTGATTTACCGATCCATGACTACCCTGGGTAAAGCTTGCTATAGATAATGTGTCACCATCTAGGTCTGTGTCATTATCTAGTACATTTATTAGCACACTATCGTCTTCATTTACTGTTGCTGTATCATCTACTGCTGATGGATTTGCATTTACGGTAATTGGCTGGGTTGTACTTACGTCGCCAGTTGTATGATTAATTAGTACCTCTGTGATGTCATAAATTAATACCTCCCCATTTACAGGTATTGTTGTGATACCTTCTGCTTCAAAATCTGTTAATGCAACATCCTGTGTACTTTCATCTGATTTAGTCAGAGTTACTACTAGCCCGCTTAGATTTAAATTTTCTCCATCTTTATATGCAGCTTTTGTTGGGGGTGTTTTTACTGAAATTCCAGTTACAGTAATGTCTTTTATTTCAACATCTATGGTTACTGCCTTGGCAGGCATTGTAAATGTATAGCTTTCTCCAGCTGTTTCTTCAGTTGTCTCTACTGTTCCACTTTCCACATCTGTAATAGTGATTGATTTAAAATGCTTGCCCGCTTCAATGTCAGTAATAGAAACAGTTATGTCCGCACCTTCTTCTGCCTCACCAACTGGCTCAGTAGTTATAGTAGCTGTACCTCCGATTATATTAGTTGTAATGTTGTATCTGGGTGCTTCTACTTCAAAATTAACTACAAACGATTCACTTACTTCATTTTCAGCCGTTACGTCTACATTTGCCGTATAAGTTCCAACACTTAGTCCATCTATCGGTACAATTGTAAAGGTTGTTGATGATGTATTTTCATCTAATGTTGTTGCTGTCAGTTGGGTTACTGTGAAACTATCTCCATTGGTTCCACTTAATGCTACCGCTAGGTTGGTAATATTACCTGTTCCTGTTCTAATAATGGTAACATTTGCTGGGGTTTGAGATGAATAACCAAATGGTACAGTTCCTAGGTTCGTTGGATTAGCTGCACTCAATTCAATGCCATAGGTTGGAACAGCACGAGCATATACACTATATATTTGCTCAAAACCATTCTCAGCAGTCACCCATACTAAAATCCTATCATTCTCATTAATACTTACCGTTGCAGAATCTTCCACTTCAATATTATTTAGAAATATTTTGTTTACTATTGCTTTAGGGTCATTGGTTTCTACAACAATACCATAAAAATCAGTAAAGTCATCAACATACAAATTAGCTCCATTATAATTACCATCGGGAGGAAAACCTATAGCCATACCTTCCAGTCCAATTGCATCCATCCCACCAATGGTGAAAACACTTAAGCTTAGATTACTGCTTTTTTCTCCATCAGGAACTGCCACCTCAACTGCTGCTCCTGCATTATATCCTGATCTTTCAACATATCTGACCAGATAAGTACCTGCTGACAAGCCAATAATTTCTATACCGATTACAGGAGTCCATTCTGTATCAGTAGATAATTTATATTCCATGCTATCATCTACACCTGTAATCTTCCCATCACTTTCTTCAAATCTGCTGGGAGCAACAACGGCAAGCCCTGCAGGGGCATCCTGCTCTTGATTCGGGGCTGGATCTACAGTAACTATACATGTCGCCATAAAATTTCCGTCCTCTGTTGTTACGGTAATAGCGGCCGAGCCTTCCGCTATCGGGGTTACTATACCGCCATCTATTGTTACTACACCTTCATCACTTGAGGTCCAGGTAACACTTTTGTTTGTGGCATTGATAGGAGTTATTGTTGCCGTTAGTGTACCTGTAGGTCCACCAGCTGTTAGAGTCATAGTTTCAGGATTAACATTAAGAGCATTTACAGGAATTATCTCTTCTTCTACTTCAATATATACTTTGCTGGTTACACTTAGGTATGGTATTTCTACTGATAGTTCATGCTCTCCTATTGTTAGTAAGTATATTCCAATTTCTGCGTTTCCTTCAGTAAATGTTACTGGACCATTATATCTTTGTCCATCTTTATTACTGTCTATTTTTACTTGATATGTTCCTTCCAAGCTTGTATTTTCATATACCGCATTTGTTACTGTTACATAAAAATCTTCATCTGCCACCACATTGGCCGGCACAGATGTAGTAAATCCTGTTAATAAAGTAGGCACTATTACAGTAAAAGCTCTAGTTCTATCATTATACCTGCTTCTAGTACCTATCACTATAATTTCTGCAGTTCCTGAACCTTCAGCAGTAAGAATTAACTTATTATTATCTACTGTTACAGTTACTACATCTGTATTGGTAGAACTAGCCGCTACAGAAGCAGCATTAGTTGTAACATCTATTTCCATAGTAGCATCGGGGGAAATGACAAGGTCGTTTATACTATTTAAAGATACTGTCGGTCTTGTACCGCCTCCTCCACCCGTAGTTCCTGAACTTGAAGAGGAATCATCTAAAGAAGTATCTTGCTTTTCTGCTTCTTCTACATTACCTGTTTGGTTGCTTCTTTGTGTGTTCTCTGGTTCTTTTTCAAATGATGAATTTTCTGCTCCTTCACCAATCAGAGCGGTTCCAATATTTCCCTGCCCTGTTACTGAAGTTAGTGCATTGATTTCCATTTTTGTTATTGCAGTATTTTCTGAAACCGATATATTTGCGTTGCTGGCTGTTTCAGAGATCTTTAAATTCTCTATACTGCCGCTAACAAGCGATACTTTAGCACCCTCGCTTTCTATACTAACACTACCAAAATCGCCTGATAGTTCTACTTCTTCATTTTCTCTTATAAATACAGTTGTAATGCCTGTACTCTCATCAGTAAGTACATTTAATTCCAATTTGGCACCATTTTTTACTTTTACAATCTGGATTATTGTATTACCCTGTGCCGCTACTCTTACTTTACCATTTTTCTTATTTACAACAACTTCATTTAAGGTACTGTCATCAATAACGATACTGTCCTCACCACCACCTTTTATCACAGTTCTTCCATTAACTGTGATATTCATAAGGTAGGCATCTCCGTCACCTATTCCGGCTGTTAGTAAGAGATCTCCATTTATTATCATGTTTTTTAGGGTTACGTCGGATACTGATACTGTTGTATTTCCATCTATTACAATTACTTCTTCTGAAGCTCCAAAAACACCGGCTTCATTATAAAGCTTTCCTACTGCCCGGTCCAAAATAACTACCGTTTCCGCTCTAGTAGTAGCTCTACTTGGGTTAAAAGTTTTGTCAGGATAGCCTTCAATATATCCAGCTTCTACTACTGCATTAACCTCTTCTTTACTCCAGGAGGCTATATCTTCATAATCATTAAAACTATCTATTGGTCGTTTTTCTTTTTCTTCATCAAGTTCTAGCAGCCTAAATAGAATTATAGATACTTCCTGGCGGCTTATTTCTCTGTTAGGACTCATGGTACCGTCAGCATCGCCTTGTATATATCCTGCCTCTACAGCTCTTGCAATTTCATCATAATACCAGATTTCTTTTTTCACATCTGGAAAATATATGTCTGCTTTATCTGTGTAGCCCATTGCCCTGTTTACCATGGTTATAAATTCTGCGCGGGTTATAGACTTGTTGGGTTTAAAGGTACCATCCAGATATCCTGTGGCTAAACTACTATCCATCCATTCAGAAATTACATCACCTGCCCAATGCTCTTCTACATCACTAGTTACTGATGCAAAAGCACCTGCTGAACCAAGTAAAATTATTGTTGTTATTAGTATAAATCCGAACAAAATATGTTTTTGTCTAAATCCTTTTGTCAACATGTTAACCTCCCTTAAATGTGCATTAGTTAATTTTCAAGCTACTAAATATATTTTAAATTATTTATCCGAGGACCATCACCGCTAGCCTTGCATGGGTTCAGCTATATCAACAAGTTGACAAGTTTCACTCCAAGACTCCCAGCTTCTAGCCTTGCACTGGTATTTCTACGCATTGCAAAAATCACAATGCTAGAACTACTGGCGGCTCTGTACTGGTGGAGTAATTCAGTAAAACTTAGTTCAGATGTTTTTTCCTGAACTGTAGTTGAACTAATCCTGTGGGAAAACTCCACCTGAAGTTAAGAATCCTGTTTATATTATTTTACTTAAATATTGTCTAATTTTGTTTATTTAGCTACGAAATAGCATTAATATGGTGTAAAACATCAAAAAAGGAGCGTGAACATGGGTGATAGAACTGCAAAACACAAATGTTACGTTTTAAAATCTGATGGACTGCTCGTAAAATTAGCATGGTATAAAAATAAATAACTGAGACCGAATTGGCCTCAGTTTTTTGATTTGGTTAATAATATACTAATTCTCCCATAGATTATCTCTCAGAATTTCATTATAATTACTTAAATCAGAGATAAATTTTATATTTTGGCATAAATAAATGTTAATAATCGAAATCGGGGTAAGGTGGAAATTTTTGTCACCTGTACACCTGTCAAATTCCTAAATATTTAAATAACTCATAAACCAGAAAGGCTGGCCATACTATTGCTTTCAAGAACCCTAGCACACCCATCCAAAAGCTGGTAGCCTGAAAAATAAAATAGATTACTGCTCCAATGAAACCCAAACCATAAACAGCGCTTGCAGGACCACTTCCATGAATTTCTCTGCTCATGTTTTATTCCCCTTCCTTCAGTTTCTTACAATTCCAGGCAGTCCATTTCCCTATAGCAGTCTTAGTTAACTATATATAATTACATTATACAATAGACGTCTCTTATTTGATATTAATTTTTTCCTTATTCTTCCTGTATCACACAAACATTATCTACATACATATTTACCATAAATCACACATAAAAAAACTGAGACCTAATTAGACCTCAGGTGTAAAGGAATAATCTTATCTATTCTTAATCAATATCTGCAATCTCATTTTTAATCATCCATTTAATGATTTGGATGAAGTATTACCTTCACACAATTGTCTTCTCTTCTACCAAATTTCCGATAACCGTCCATAGCATCATTTAAGGACAATCTATGAGTAATAATATCATCTGCCCTTAATTTCCCTTTCTGAATATAGCCTAGTAACTCTTTAAGATAGGTTTGAACTAATGCTTGACCACCTTTGATAGTGATTCCTTTAGCAAAGATATCTCCAATAGGAAAGCTATGTGCTTTAGCCCCATAGGCTCCTGCTAGTCCCAGCGTCCCACCATGTCGAATAGCTTCTACTTCCCAATTTATAGCTGATACTGAGGCTACAGGTGGATTATCTTCTGGCCTCAATCCTGGCAATGGGGGAGCTCCCATTCGTTTAGCATATACGGTGGCAGCAACAAGAGGATTAGTAGGTTCAGCTTCCAACCCTACTGCATCAATTACCACATTTGCACCCCTACCTTTTGTCATTTCTTGGATAACTTCTCCTGGATCAAGTTCTTGAAAGTTAATGGTTTCTACCCCAGAATTAATCCTTTTTGCATAATCTAATCGGTAAGGAATTTGATCTACAGCTATTACTCTTTCTGCCCCCTTAAAACCTGCACATCGCTGAGCCAATAATCCTACTGGACCACATCCAAAAACTGCGACTGTATCTCCTGGCTTTACACCACAGACATCAGTAATCCAATAAGCTGTTGGTAATATATCAGTTAAAAAAATGACTTGTTCATCGCTTAGGCTATCCGGTATTCGTATGGGGCTAACATCAGCATAAGGTACCCGTACATACTCAGCTTGACCACCAGCATAACCGCCATAGCTTTCACCATGACCAAAGGCTGCTCCAATTTCACCTTTATCGTTTGAGCGAATACAATGTGTCCATAATTTGGCTTGGCACATTTCACACTCTCCACAAGCAATGGGAAAAGGCACTAAAACTCTATCACCCTTTTGCCATTTTTTTACATTTTTGCCTGTTTCCTCGACTATACCCATAAACTCATGCCCTATTAACGTCCCCCCAGGCATATGAGGGTATAGTCCATGTAAAAGGTGTAAATCAGAACCACATATACACGTTGTAGTAACCCTTACAATCATTTCCCGAGAATCTTTTATTTCTGGATCAGGCACATTCTGTAAAGTAATCTCATAGGGCTTTTGGTAGACTACTGCCTTCATGAATTGTCCTCCTTAGCTTAGTACCAAGTTTTCTTTTTAGTATGGAAAACAATTATTAGAATTATGTAGTATAGTAACCTTTACTTTTATATCGAAGATACATTCTACTAGATTTCTTGGGTAACTCTTTATTTAGTAGAGCCCTTTACAGTATGCATATAATATAGCACAAAATTAAATAATATTAATAAAGTTATCATTACAATAAAGGAGTGATTTTGAAATGGAAAATATGGAGCCAGTAGCAACCAAGCCAACTATGGATATTAATAAAGTAATGACTGACATGAGCAATTTTCAGGGTCAGTTTAACCTTACTAAAACCGGCTTTGATGCTAAAATACCTGGTCATAATACTGACCATACTATGATTTTACGCCAACAACCAAGGACCGCAAAAAAAGTAGGCTCTGGAATCTCTCTTCCCGTAGAGGTTCGTCAAGAAATGGGTCTTATGTTAGATGATCATCAATGTGCTTTAACAATTGCTCTTCATCAATATAATAAGCATCATTGGCTAACAGAGGGTGCTGAGTCGTTTTTAAGCTTGCATCATCTCCTAGACGAACACATTGATAAAACACAAAAGCATATTGATATGGTCGGAGAAAGAGTAGCAAGACTTGGGGTTGTGCCTACAGCACATCCAGTTACTCAGCATGAATTATCTTATATTAAACATGAGGTTGAAGGTCGTTATACTATGCGTGATTTCCTTAGAAACGATCTTGAACAAGAGTTGAAACTACAACAGATGATGAGGCAGACCATATCCCGTGCTCACGAGCTTAAGGATTTTGGTACAGTTCAGGTTCTTGAAGAGGTATTAGTGGATCGTGAAGATCTTGGATACCATTTATATAGTGTACTCGAAGATGATACATTAGTTAGAGGAATGCAGCATTTAATTTCCGCAGAAAATAACTTAGCAGGTGATAGACCTATGGATCCCAATACAAAATTACAGTAAATTTGTCAACATAGTCTATTACCAGGAATCTCATAAATAATATACCCAAGCAGTCTAAAATTCTTTATTGGCTGCTTGGGTGTTTTCATAATGGATGATAAAAGTTTAATGCCATCTTCCCGCCAATAGTTTGGTTGTTACATATACATTACATATAAATTAGGTACCGCAAAAAGTTTGGTAAGGATGGGTTGATGACTCTGCAGGTGTGCTGTATTCATCTTGCTCAGGTGAGTGCGCATAGGGGTTTGAAAGAACATCCAAAAACCGCTCCATCACGCTGTAGTCCCCTTGTTTTACTGCGGCTTCTAATGCTGCTTCTACCCGATGGTTGCGAGGAATTATTGAAGGATTGGAAGTCCGCATCAACTGATGCGAGGAGGTTTTCGGTTTCTCTTGCCTGCCTAATCTCGCCTGCCACAGCTCATGCCACTGAGCAAATTCTGTGCTACCAACTAGTACCGTGTCCTCTAGTGCATCAAAAGTCAATGAACGAAAGGTATTGGTATAGTCCGCATGATACTTCTGCATCATCTTGAGAAGGCTGTTAATCAGAGATTCATCCTCTATCTCTTCGTTAAATATTCCTAGTTTTGCTCTCATTCCTGTAAGCCAATTATAGTGATACAACTCTGTAAAATTTGAAACCGCATCCTGGGCTAGCTTGATAGCCTGCTCCTGATTGACATGCAGTAGTGGCAATAGGGTTTCAGCAAATCGCGCGAGATTCCAACCGGCAATATGCGGCTGATTGCCATAGGCATAGCGACCTTGATGGTCAATGGAACTGAACACCGTTGCCGGATCATAAGTGTCCATAAAGGCACACGGGCCATAATCGATGGTTTCTCCGCTAATAGTCATGTTGTCGGTGTTCATCACCCCATGGATAAAGCCAACCATCTGCCATTTTGCAACCAGCCCGGCCTGACGCTTGATCACTTCCTGAAGCAACGAAAGATAGCAACTCTCATCAGCTTCCACGTCTGGAAAATGGCGGTTTAGTGTATAGTCAGCCAGTACCCTGAGTTCCTCAACGGTGCCCCATTTTGCAATGTATTGAAAGGTGCCAACGCGCAGATGACTGCTAGCCACACGGGTCAGAATTGCACCAGACAGATCGGTTTCGCGGATTACTGACTCACCGGTAGTCACCACCGCTAGACTACGAGTGGTTGCAATACCAAGCGCATGTATTGCTTCGCTGATAATGTATTCTCGTAGCATCGATCCAAGTGTTGCTCGACCATCGCCCCCGCGGGAGTATGGCGTTTTACCTGAACCCTTAAGCTGAATATCAACCCGCTCACCTAGGGGAGTGATCTGCTCGCCAAGCAGCAGAGCCCGGCCGTCCCCTAACATGTTAAAATGCCCGAATTGATGCCCCGCATAAGCTTGAGCAAGAGGTAATCCACCTTCAGGAATCTGATTACCAGCAAGCACCGCTACGCCATCTTTGCTTTGCAAGGCCTTGACATTCAACCCCAGGGATGTTGCCAACTGATAATTGAGAATAATCAACTTAGGTGAGCTTACAGCAATTGGCTTGAGGCTGGTAAAAAATGATTTCGGTAAACGGGCATAACTGTTGTCTAAATTCCATCCTGTTTCTATTATTGATTTTCTGCTTGTCATCGTATCTCCTTTACTTCTTTTGTATTTTTGTATCCTAGTTTTTCTTCCACACAGAATAAAAATCATAGCACTCTATGATATTTTTAGTTTTATACTTCTGCCAATCTATTTATACCCTTTCAATACATAGATGGCGCACAAATTTATGCACTCTCTGGGGTTGTTTTTCTATTACTTTCCTTAGTCGCCTTTAGCAAAATGGCCCTAATACTTGACCTCCTTTAATACTCTCTTGCTGCAGAAATCCAGAAAGGATTAACGTAACTAAAGATGCCAGCAGCATTCCTGACTGGAGCAAAGGCTATGTGGGGACAGCTCTAGCAGCAAAAAAAGTCTGCTCAACCCGGGGGTAGTCTTTAACTTCAACTACTTTTTTATCTTTTTGATTTTGCAATATGTCACTTAATTCATAGATATCAGAGATGAATGAGCAACTAATACAAAGCCCAGCAATATCTTTAACATTTTCTATTATCGAGGGCAATGAAAGATCATGTTCTTTACGATAAACTTTTCTCAATATGCTTTCGGGTGACTTAAACCGAGATTTAACATGTTCAATAGAATTATAATCACCTTTATTCAATTTTTAACATATAATACATTAGCAATTTTTGTAAGGAGAGGATATCTTTGAGTAATGACATGTTTACACGCGCGAAACATCCTATCAAAGGAGACGAAATCCCGCGACCACCCAAAAGATGTAACGGTCAACTTTATTCTGTAAGACCTACCCATACACTCTTCAGTATTGCTCGCAAATTCGGAGTAACAGTTGAGGAGATTCTTGACGCGAACCCACAGATCGTAAACCGTGATATTATATTTGTAGGTCAGGTAATATGTATCCCAACCAGGGCACCCAAACCTATTTGTGATCTTCGTGTGCTTACACTAAGATTCCTGACAGAGGATGGCCAACCGCTACCCGTAGTTGGCGGAGCTGTCCAGCTTAATGACCGTGTAATTGTACGTCCCACATTCAATCGTCCAGTTTCCCGAGTCTTCTTTTTCCTGGAGCCTACCGGTACTGAAACCTGTGAACTTGCCAGCCTCATCGGTATTGATTGTCCTAGTGCTGTTACTGGTGTTGCTGAGATTCTTTGGCAGGTACCTCCAGGCACTCTGGGCCGTGTTTTTGTTGTAGCATGCATTAATAGTTGCTGTGCGAAATCCGATGAAGTCCTTGTTGTCCGGAATTCTTTATAAAATCAGTCCAAACTTCGTTTTATTGATCTCTGAATTCCCCGTAAGAAAGGCTTATAGGCTAATTTACTTCTATCGTAATAGACTGCCATTCCCAATCTAATTGTATCAACATAATCGGACTTTCACCACCTAGTTAATCGCCCTGTCTGGTGCACAATAAAAACCCTGCCACTAGTATCAAACTGATATGCTCCCCTTGTGGTAGACAGTTTAAATAATAAAAACTGTTTATTATAAGGAGGAGCTTTTTTATGTCTCATAAAGCAAAAATATCAGGATCAGAAAAGATAGCAGCTATTGAAAAATATCTTCATGGAGAAGATTCGCTTAATCATTTGGCAAGACAGCTAGGAGTTGCCTGTGTAACCATCCATCAGTGGCTTCAAAATTACCAATCCTTAGGTCCAAGTAGCCTGCTTACTACACCTAAGAATACTGCCTATTCAGCAGAATTGAAGTATGCTGCTGTCATGGACTATCTGGCTGGTGATGGGTCCTACATGGCTATATGTAAGAAATATGGTATTAAATCAACTCGCCAGTTGCGTAACTGGGTTTTGAAGTATAATGGTTATGAGAAGTTAAATCCTTCCGGAACAGGAGGAATACCAATCATGACTAGAGGACGGGCAACTACTTACGATGAAAGAGTTGAAATAG
>LOEZ01000037.1 GCA_001516055.1 Gracilibacter sp. BRH_c7a | reverse complement strand
AAAGCGCGGGCGCAATAGATCGCATGACCCAGACCCAAGGCCTCTTTCTGGCGAATATAATGGATATTTATGTTAGATAAACCTTCTTCGGCTTGTTTTAATATAGTTTCTTTTCCCCGGGACTTGAGCACTTCTTCCAGCTCATAGGCTTTGTCAAAATGGTCTTCAATAGCTCTCTTCCCCCGACCGGTAACCACTATAATATCTTCTATGCCAGAGAAGGCTGCTTCTTCGACTATATACTGAATCGCCGGTTTGTCTACAATAGGTAACATTTCTTTCGGTTGGGCCTTGGTAGCAGGCAAAAACCTAGTTCCCAAACCAGCAGCAGGTATTACGGCCTTGCGGACTTTCACCAAACCAAACCCTCCTTATGATGCCAATACCTCTTGATTTAGGCGGACTTTCTCCACCTCTGGTTATTCTCAATTACTTTCTGATAAGAATCTAACAACGCAGAAAAAATGCTGTTCCAGGACTTTGTCAACGCATATTGCCTTGCTCCATTGGAAAGGACGCTTCGCAATCCGGATTGCTGGATCATTTCTTTGCTAGCATGGACAAATTCCTTTTGATTCAGGTTGCTGCAGAGAAGTCCATTGGCACCGTCATGGATAATTTCTTTGACCCCGCCTGCGGCAAACCCAACGACCGGAAGCCCGGAAGCCATCGCTTCCAAAACGACATTCCCAAAGGTTTCCGTAGTGGAAGGAAAGGCGAATATATCGGCAGAAGCGTATACCTGTGCCAATTCCTCACCGGTTTTATATCCTGTGAATGTGACATTAGACAGTCCTTCCTGCTGTAAAACATTCAGGAGCGGACCGTCTCCCGTCAGCACAAGATGGATGCTGTCTCCAAACTGTGCCTGCAGTATCCGGTAACTATCAATTAATAGCTGCAGGTTTTTTTCCGCTGCAATTCTACCCACATAAAGCAGGACGATTTTTTCGGATGCGTTCCATTCCTGGCGCAAATCCTCTCTTCTCTTTAATGGATTGTATAATTCGGTATCTACCCCGCGGCTCCATAACGCTACATTGTTTATGCCTTTATCCTGCAGAATACTCACGGTATCCCGAGAAGGTGCATAATTCACCAGACACTGATTATGAAACCACTTGTGGTAATCCCAGACAAATTTTTTCATGAAAGGAAGGCTATAGTAATCCAGGTATTGATCAAAATTAGTAGTGTAAGATGCCACTACCGGAATTCCATGATTACGGCTGTAATTCAAACCGATAAGCCCCATGTTAAATTGGGTGTAGCAATGAATCAGATCCGGCTGAAACTGCGCCAATAGTTTGCCGATCCGGTAAGGGTTTGGAATACTCAGGCGGCACTCGGGATACAAGAAGAACCGTATACTGAAAGAAGTATCCACCATGGTCTGATAGCTATAACTATTTGCAGCTGGAGCAAAAATCATATTTTCTATGCCTTTTTGATCCATAAAAGCAGCCAGCCTGCTTAATGTATTGGTTACACCATTGATTTGAGGCAGATAAGTATCGGTAAAATATGCAATTCTCATGAATCATCACCCCCATTATCCTCCAAAAACAGCTTTCCTGATCGATACAATTACCACGCATTTTAATTTTACATTAGCAATATTAAGCCAATAAAAAATCAATGTAAATTTATGTTTAAAAACTGAGTGGAATCATCCTTTACTTGTCCTCTGTATCGAAAAGTAAATATCTTTAGCTGCACAAAAATTAAGCATCTTAAGGCTTATTCCCAAAGCCCAATGCTCAACACTGGACATAAATAGTTAATTGCTTTATGTCACTGCTTTGTACTCTAACCAGAATATAATGATTGATCTTTACATGTTGGTTTCAACCAACTAAGATAAAATAACATTATTAGAATTGGCCGAGTCGCTATAAAGGGGTAACCACCTCATTGTTCAATTTTTAATGTCATCTCAATGAAGGATAACATGGCAAGAACAAAATTTGCGACCAGGGAAAAGGGAAACTCATCGCTGTGTGTATTTTTAGGATAGTCAGTCAGTCTAATGTATACAATAGAAAAGAGCATTGATTTTTGATGATCATAACCTTACTTCTTTTACTGATTTTGGATTCTTAACTAGTGATACAATCCCTAGAAAAATAGGGCAAATGGCGGCAACGAGCTATAAACAAATAGAAATTGGAGGCATTATTTATGAAAAAACTAACAATAATGACATTATCGTTATGTATAGCTCTTTTGATAAGCGGCTGCAGTCTTTCCGAAACGAATGAACCCGCAGAACCAGATTCAGGAAATGGTGAGAAGCAGCAACTGGTTGCATTATTCCACGGCATTCCGTTAGACGTTAAAGACCGAGATACGAATATCTTTGAAGAGGAAAATAATTTAAAAGAGCAAATGGTTTCCAAGTATGAAACAGATTATTATCTATACTCAAACCAACAACTTATACAAGAATCTGTGGGAAAAATTGAGCAAAGGGGATTAGATTATTACTGGCAGGTAAATTTCCCAGGCGAAATTGAGTATGAGGTTGCGTTATCACAATCATACGATCCTTATCCAAGAGAAATTGAAAATATTACTTCAAACCTCCCTAAAGAGTTTGATGATGACGGCCAGGTAATACAAGCCATAAATAGTCAATTCAATGTAAATGTTAATGTAAGAGAGCTAAACCGTGTAGACCTTAATGGAGATGGTAAGGGAGAATTCCTAGCTCTTGTTATAGATAAAGATTATAACTTTTTTGCTAAATGTCTTGTGAACCCGGACTATGAAATCATTTCATATTTTACAGTGTTTCAGGAAGAGTATCAGTTTTTTGATCAATTAGTTCACGATTATAATCTTACTAATTCTGGAGAAATTATTGATATTAACAATGATGATATCATGGAAATCGTAGTTGTTTTACCAACGTATGAAGGCTTTTCATTTAAGGTTTTGACATACAAAGACGGTAATTTTAGTGGTGACCAGATTATTAACACTACTCTAAAACCTTGACTTTCTGGACAAACAGCACTAGAACTTAGTCTAATCAAAGAGATAAAGAAGCAACGAAACATGTAAATCTGATCCACGTTGGATTCAAAAATGACAAGGATGAACGATTACTGGTTATGGATTATGAAGAAGCAACCATCACCGACCAAGATTGTGCCTCTACCAAACCAGAAGATATCCAACGCTGTCTTAAAGCCGGTTTCCTCCCCGCATTTTACGAGCATTCAATCCTGGATATCCAGGTGCAAGAACAGAATCAGGTCATTTGTTCTTCACAAGCAATGAGGGCTTAATCGCCTTCTTTTTTTATGTTTAGGTCTATAAATAAAAATTTACAGGTGAAAAACTCCTGTAAAAACACTCAAACCCGCATAAATAGCGGGTTTTTAGACAAATTATGGTGGAGGCGAGGGGACTTGCACCCCTGTATCGAAAGACAATCACAAAAGCCTCTACGTGTGTAGCCTTCACTTTAATTCTCGCTTCATAAGACTCCTGAAAGCGGGATTCCTATAAAGCCAGTCTGGTTAATCTCTCTTGATTGACCTCAGACGGTGGTCGCACAAGATATCCTGTTGTTTTGACACCCTGAACTCTCCCTCACAGGCACAGAAGGCAGGATGTTAGCGGCTTTAAGCTGCTAAAGCGTAATTTGGTTTGGCAATTAAAAAGGTCCGCTGTTTAACGAGGTCAAGCGGGATCTCGACACGCCACTCTTGCCATTGCTCCCCCGAGCGAATCTAAAACGCCCCCGCGTATATAGATATTAGCTAATACAGTATATCATATTGTTTCAATATTTCCAGTGTTATTATTAAACATTTTTCATTATTTTTGGTAACATCCGAATAATATCACATACTGGGTTTACTTAATATATTGCCAATGCACATCGATTTAATTCAATTAACTATTGGATGCTACCGCAGTAGCTGCACATGTTGCTCCGAGCATGGCCGCAGTCTGAGCAGCGATAAGATGTTCAACCGTCACACAAGAATTCTTTTCTATCAAGGCTTTGGTATTTTGAATGCTTTGTAAAAGTATTGTTGATACCAAAGCAGTAGCAGTCAAGAAAAGTGTTTCTTGTCCTAACCAACGGATACTTCTGTCTCCTCTTAGATAGTTGCTAACAGCTACCACATCTTGGGCTGCTTCTTGACTTCTCTCCGCTAAGAGTGTGAGCAAACCAAGTGCTCCGTAATTCGTAGAGTATACTTTCATTTTATTCTGTTTGAAGAAGTCATATAGATTTCTGCATCTGCCAGATTTCTCGCTATTGCTTTCAGGACTCAGGCTTAGGATATGAGATAGAAACTGCAAACCATTCCCTCTGCTAAGACCTACTTTGTTCAAAGCATAATATAGACTTTCTATATCTTTCATAATAGTTTCCACAGAGTCCTCAGAACTTGCTAAGAGTACCGATAGAGGATAATCATCTCCTGAGGTAAGCCACGGATGGTCTTTCCTCATCTCTGTAAAGATTTCGTAAGCTTTGAAGATTCTTTCATCGATTTTTACTTCTTCACAGGTAAGAAGTAAAGTATATGCTGTGACTGGTCTATACGTGTAACTCCGAAAACCCGCATCTTTTAATCTTTGTTCATAATCCTGTAAGGTATCGAATTTATCTTCCGGATCAGAAAAACCTAGTGACAGTAAAGCTGAGAAAAGAATGGACTTTTGTCTATAACAAGAGAAAGGCCCAGTCTTTCCCTTAATATAGTCATTAACCCTATCTATGGCTTGTTTAGAATACTCTTTTTCATTCATAATGTGTGATAAAGCAATAAGGTTGTTCATATTACTTGAGTTCTTCCACTTATAGTCTTTATACACATGTCTATAAATTCTGATTAGATTATCTGTGCTCTCCTTGAGTACATAATCCATCTGTTAGCCTCCAACACCATTGATAAACAAAAAGAAGCAAAACAATTATTTCATCCTACATAAAGGTGAAACCTGCCGGCTTCTAACTTGCAACCTTCTCATCAGCTTTATCTATATATTTAAGGCTGGGCAGGTTTTCAAGGTATTGTTATGCTCTCCAAAACTTAGTTAAAATATGCGATTGCCCTGTGCTGAGTGCGGCTCTTCTCTAGGTTGGGTTATCTGAATTAACCCTTGTTCCTTTCTCTTAATTCCCTTTCCATGTCTCGTTTGGCATCCTTCTTGGCAATATCATCACGTTTATCGTAATTCTTCTTGCCCTTGCACAACCCCAAGTCAATCTTGGCCATTCCCTTCTTCAGATAGATTCTCAAAGGTATGAGAGTCATGCCTTGCTGCTGAACCTGAGCATTAAGCTTTACTATCTCTGTCCGATTCAGCAATAGTTTCCTCTTCCTTAATGGTTCGTGGTTAAATCTGTTACCTTGTTCGTAAGGACTGATATGCATCTGAGTAAGCCATACTTCACCTCCGCTTATCTCAGCATAACTGTCCTTAAGATTAACTCGACCGGCTCTAATCGACTTTATTTCAGTTCCTGTCAGAATTATCCCGGCCTCATATCTCTCTTCTACAAAGTAATCATGCCTTGCTTTACGATTTTCAGCTATTACTTTAATTCCATCTGCCATACTCTCATTCACCTCCTGTAAAGTTTAAGACCGTTGATTATACTAGAGTAAGGGTTTGGTAAATAGTGCAATTTCTTAACAAGAATGTTATACCTTAATAATACCCGTTGTTGGGCATCCAAGCAAAGGGTATCGCCAATAGACCAAATAGTGTGAGCTTTAAAGCTCTATTTCGGCAGCAATCTTCTGCATGGATGTAAGAGATATACTCAAGAACTCTTCTAATTCCAATCCAATCTCGCTACAAGTCCTTATTTGATCTCTATCTGCACCTCGGGCAAAAGCCTTTTCTCCGAACTTTTTAACGAGATAGTTTACGTCTACACTTGCTAATTTCTTGTCAGGTCTGACAAGTGCCCCTGCTACTACGAGTCCTGAGACAGGGTCAGCAGCATATAATGCTTTATCAAGTATGGATAAACGGGGTATACCATGATAATAATTATGAACCTTGACTGCATATACCATTTCTTCTGGATACCCCATATCTGTTAATATCTCAGCTGCTTTTAAGGAATGTAGTTCGGGACTATCTTTAGTTTCATCATAATCAATATCATGTAATAGTCCGGTTAACCCCCAAATCTCTGTATCTTCACCCAGATGATCGGCTAATCCTCTCATTACTGCTTCCACGGATAGCATATGTTTGATTAGATTCTTGTTTTGAACATGTTTCTTTAGTTCATCGTAAGCTTGGTCTCTAGTAATCATGGTTATATCCTCCTAATACGATAAATAGTTTTGGGTGTTCATTCACTCTATGTGTACCTTCAATCTAAATCATATTTGACAATAAATTGTTTAATTTTATAAGCCAGGTCATTCCTTGCCGGGCTTAAAGGGAGGTAATGGTTCTCGTTCTCCCAGTACAATACTTCCTTACGCGGATGAGCGATACTATTACCGATAATTCCCCCACTACTAGGATGGATGGTTTGGTCTTCCAGACACTGAATAATTAGAGCCGGACATTTTATCTTAGAGAGTTCATTTTTCACTCTTGTGATGGTCTGATTAAGAGATACGAAACATTTGACTGGAACTTTGAGATAAGAGAAATGCGGAAGCCCTTCTTTGGTAACACTTATCTCGCTATCCTTATGAGGTTTGTATACGTACTCTTGCTTACCCAGTAGATAATAAGCCTCATGGAGTTCGGGGTCGCGATAGACTATTGGTGCATTAACTGAAACTACTCCATCAATCTTGTGTTGAGTAGCTAAATCTAAAACCATTAAGCCCCCCATTGAGTGCCCGACAGCTATTATCCTTTGACATGTTTCTCTCATCACTGTTAGAGCTTTATCAGCTTCCTCTATCCAATCGTCCCAGACAGTATCGCGCATTTCTTCCGGTGTCCTGCCATGACCTGGAAGAAGAGGAGCACTAACAGTATATCCCCAATCTCTGAACCTCTCCCCTAGCGGTTTCATATCTATAGGCGCAGCGGTAAATCCATGGATTAGAAGTATCCCTGTTTGCTCTCCCGGAAAGAAGAATGGAGAAACAAGCTCCTCTTTTATGTACAAATGTATCACTTCCAACAGTTGATTTCTGTAGATTTAGGTAAGAAAAGTCTACTTCTTCACTACTTATGCTAATTATTAAAACATAACTATTATGCAAAATGCAACCTTAGATAATCAAATCCATGTTTAATTTTCGTACGGCAAAGGCACTTCTGTACGAAGTGCCTTAATATCTATAATTATATAGTAATTGCCTTCCTGTTTATTGTAAAGGAGCTTTCCTCCTTACCATTCAACAGGGCCCATATAATCGGTTAATTCTATTAGCGTAAGAAAGGTGCAATAATCAAGGAGATCGTACCCATAACCTTAATCAAAGCATTCAAGGATGGGCCTGCTGTATCTTTGAAAGGATCACCTACTGTATCTCCGATTACGGCGGCAGCATGAGCATCAGTCCCTTTTCCGCCATGATGTCCTTCTTCAATATATTTCTTAGCGTTGTCCCAGGCACCACCTGCATTAGACATATAGACTGCCATGAGGAAACCGGAGAATGTACCGCCTGCCAGCATTCCTCCCATTGCACTCTTACCAAGAATAAATCCTACTAGAAGAGGAGTAACGACTGCCAGCAGCCCAGGAATAATCATTTGCTTGATTGCAGCTTTCGTGGAAATATCTACGCAAGCTGCATAGTCAGGCTTTCCAGTTCCTTCCATGATGCCAGGTATCTCTCTGAACTGGCGACGAACTTCTTCAATCATTTGGAAAGCTGCCTTACCAACGGCTTCCATAGCATAAGCTGAAAAGAGGAATGGAAGTGCTGCACCGATGAAGAGACCAACGATAGTGGTAGGAACAAGGATATCAATGGTTTCAAGATGGGCTAACTCAGCGAAGGCTACGAACAGAGCCAAGGCTGTTAGTGCTGCAGATCCAATAGCAAATCCTTTGGCCACAGCTGCTGTAGTATTTCCTACTGCATCCAGTTTATCAGTAGTTTTACGTACTTCAGGCTCAAGTCCAGCCATCTCAGCAATTCCACCAGCATTATCTGCTACAGGACCAAAGGAGTCGATAGCTACAACAATACCAGCTGTTGAGAGCATAGCCATGGCTGCCATAGCAATACCATAAACACCTGCAGCTTCATAAGATACCAAAGTAGCGGCACAGATAGTAAGAACTGGAAGAGCTGTACTCTTCATCCCTACTGCCAAACCGGATATCAAGTTAGTAGCAGCTCCAGTCAAGGAAGCTTTAGCAATACTTTGGGTAGGTTTTTTATTATTTGAAGTGAAGTATTCTGTTATTAGACCGATTACTATATTTACAATTAAACCAGATATAACGGCTACAAATACTCTATTCGGAGTAATCTCAAGTCCGCCTGAGGTAACATATGACGCTGGAAGAACAAGATGAAGAATGAAATATGAGAAAACAGCTGTAAGGAGGTTTGTTCCCCACAGTCCTTTATTAAGTGCTGTCTGAGGATTGGCATCTTCGCCAGTTCTTACCAGGAAGCTTGCTAAAATGGCACTCACAATACCTGCAGCACCAATCAAGATGAAGAGTAGTTCACCTGCTCCATGTCCTCCGAAAACGGAGAATCCAATCAGCATCCCGGCGATAGCGGTAGCTGCATATGATTCAAAGAGGTCGGCTCCCATTCCCGCTGTATCTCCCACATTATCACCAACATTATCTGCGATAACTGCTGGGTTACGAGGGTCGTCCTCTGGAATTCCAGCTTCGACTTTACCTACTAAGTCTGCTCCGACATCCGCGGCTTTAGTGAAGATTCCTCCACCTACACGAGCGAACAGAGCGATGGCACTAGCGCCGAACGCGAAGGCATTGATAGTCTCAGCATCTCCAAAAATAAAGAATAGTCCGGCAACCCCTAAAAGACCTAAACCAGCAACGGATAGACCCATTACTGCTCCGGCTCGGAATGATACGCCTAGGGCCTTGTTAAGACTGGAGCGAGCAGCTTCAGTGGTTCTAGCGTTCGCTCTGGTAGTGATGGTCATCCCAACATAACCTGCAACACCTGAGGAAACAGCTCCAACTAAAAAGGAGATCGCAGATCCCGAACCTTTAGCAATCAAAAGAACAATAAATACTACGAGTGCAAAAGGTATAAGTGTCTTGTATTGACGATTAAGATAGGCCATTGCCCCTTCTTGGATTGCTTTAGATATCTCAACCATCTTTGCATTCCCGGGACTTTCTTTAAGTACGCTTTTTGCAAAATACACAGCAACCAATAATCCTAAAATACCGGCCGCTATACCCCATACAGGGAATGTTGTGAAGTCCATTTTTCTATTACCTCCTATATTGCCACGGATGGCATAATGTCGCGGTGCCATGGATGTCATGGAGCGGCGATTTACAACTAAACTAATTATATGACTACGCTGCCTGGTGTGTTGTCATAATAACACAGAAAACAACCCCGCCATTTCGGTACGGGGTCATGGCGTTTGTAAAGTTATCTTGTGAAAACAGTCAAGCCTAGTGAACTTAAAAGAAAAAGAATTGCAAAGACTATGCTCAGTTTGGAGAACATTCCTTCCATCCCTTTACCAGTCTTGCCAAAGAATTGTTCTCCACCTCCGGTGATAGAACCCGAAAGACCGGCACTTTTCCCTGGCTGCAGAAGAACTGAAGCAATTACTCCTATGGAACTGATAACAAGAATTACGATCATAAAAATTGTCATATTTTCACCTCCTCAAGACTTAGACTACTGATATTTAAGATGCGACCTAGCCTAGGCCTGTGAAGCATTCTTCTTTTTTCACATTATGGTCAGCATGACTATTTTAGCATAGCCCCTTATTTGACGCAACAATTATAGTAATAGCCAGAATATTTTTCAAATTATTAAGGGATACCTAGTAGTATCCCTTAATATTAGTATCCTATATCACGCTTTTTTAAACTATTTATTCAGCGCCATTCGACCTCTATAGATAGCGGTTAGCCCTAGCTCCTCTTCGATTCTAAGCAACTCATTATATTTTACTAGCCTATCTGTCCGAGCCGGTGCTCCAGTCTTTAATTGACCAGAGTTTACAGCTACAGCAACATGAACTAGAGAAGCATCCTCTGTTTCTCCTGAACGATGAGATATCACAGTAGTATAACCTGCTCGCTTAGCTATTTCAATTGTATCTAAAGTCTCTGTTAACGTTCCGATCTGGTTAAGTTTAACTAAGATAGAATTACCGCAATTCTCTTTGATGCCGCGATTTAATCTTGTAGGATTGGTAACAAAGACATCATCACCAACCAATTGGATTTTATCGCCTAGGCGTTGGGTTAACTTAGCCCAACCTTCCCAGTCATCTTCAGACAATCCGTCTTCTATAGAAAGGATAGGAAATCTTTGACAGAGGTCAGCATAGTATTCTATCATCTCATCTACTGTTTTGGTTAACCCTTCTCCTTCCATAACATAGCGTCCATCTTTATACATTTCTGTAGCAGCTGCATCTATAGCTAATACTACTTGTTCTCCTGGTTTATAACCAGCCTTTTCGATAGCATCAACAATTACTGTGAGAGCTTCAGCGTTAGAAGCTAGATTAGGAGCAAACCCTCCTTCATCCCCGATAGCTGTGACCAAACCTTTTGCTTTAAGAACGCTCTTTAAACTATGATAGATTTCTGCGCCCATCCTCAAAGCTTCCGTAAAGGTAGCGGCACCAATCGGCATAACCATAAATTCCTGAATATCAACGTTATTGTCAGCATGTTTGCCACCATTGAGTATGTTCATCATAGGGACAGGTAGTTCCTTGGCGTTGACTCCACCAATGTATTGATAAAGAGGCAACCCCACATGTTGGGAAGCTGCTTTGGCTACAGCTAAAGATACTCCAAGAGTTGCGTTAGCCCCTAATTTACTTTTAGTTGGGGTGCCATCAAGTTCAATTAGAACCCTATCGATTCCTGGTTGGTCAAATACATTCATTCCTTCAAGTTCTGGTGCGATAATGTCATTAACATTAGCAACCGCTTGCAAGACTCCTTTACCATTATAGCGGGTTTTATCTCCATCACGAAGTTCTACCGCCTCGAATGCTCCTGTAGATGCACCTGAAGGAACGGATGCTCTTCCTAAAGTTCCATCTTCTAAAACTACATCCACTTCAACTGTTGGAAATCCTCTGGAATCTAGAATTTCTCTAGCCACAACTTGATCTATGAAGCTCATAAAAATCACTCCTTTAGTATATTTCTTAGCCTTAATATGTTGTTATATAAATTTCGTTAAAGTTTTTTTATCCTTAACGATATGGTGAACCTACGAAAATTAGTTTTAATATTTACTACTTTAAAGATAATAATGATTTACCTGTCATCTCTTCAGGGACTTTTAAATCTAATAAATCTAAAATAGTTGGAGCTATATCTCGAAGTGAGCTATTCCCTCGGAGGCTTCGGTCTTTATAATAATCATCCACCAGAATGAATGGAACCATATTACAGGAGTGAGCGGTAAGCGGTGAGTTTGTTTCTAAATCAAGCATGGTTTCTGCATTACCATGGTCAGATGTGATAAGTAACTTTCCGCCTCTCTGCTGAATCTCTTTAACTATCTTACCGACACATTCATCTACAACCTCCAAAGCCTTAACTGCTGCCTTGAAGTCTCCGGTATGTCCCACCATATCCGGGTTAGCTAAATTCATGATGATAACATCATATTTGTCTTCTTTCACCTTGGCAAGCAAGGCTTCCGTCACTTCATAAGCACTCATCTCTGGTTTCATATTATAAGTAGGAACTTCCGGCGATGGGATAAGGCAACGTTCCTCACCCTCGTTAGGTTCTTCAATTCCTCCATTGAAAAAGAAGGTAACATGAGCATATTTCTCTGTTTCTGCTAAACGAAGTTGCTTAAGTTTATTATCTGTTAGCACTTCTCCCAGAGTATTTTCCAAGTTTTGTGGCGGAAAAGCTACAGGGCAATCTATAGTCGAATCGTACTCAGTAAGGCAAACGAAATGGACATGCGGTCTATTCGGACGAGAGAAAGCCTCGAATTCCTCATCAACGAAAGCCCTGGTTATTTCTCTTGCCCTATCAGCTCTAAAATTGAAGAAGATAACACTATCTTCTTCCTTGATAGTCGCCAGAGGTTCCCCCTCGTCATCAACCAGTACCGTTGGTTGAACAAACTCATCTACTGTCTTGGTATCATAAGATTGCTGGATAGCTGCCATGGGACACGTTTCCATATGAGCATCACCATAGACATATGCTCTGAAAGCCTTTTCTACCCTGTCCCAACGGTTGTCCCTATCCATAGCATAGTAACGTCCACTAATTGTAGCAATCTTGCCTCTACCTAACTCAGTAAGTTTATTCTCAAGTTGAGTGATATAACCTTTAGCACTTTGGGGAAGTACATCTCTGCCATCCAGTATTGGATGAATATAGATATCTTCCACCCCTTCTTGTACCGCCATATCGAGCAAAGCAAATAAGTGTTTTATATGAGAATGTACACCGCCATCTGAAAGTAAACCTATTAAATGCAGTGCTTTACCCGTTCCTTTTAAACGATGCATTGCTTTCAATAAGACATTATTCTTGTAAAGTTCTCCATCTTCTATTGCTTTATAGATCCTTGTAAGCTCTTGATATACTATCCTACCCGCCCCGATATTCAAGTGTCCTACTTCAGAGTTGCCCATCTGCCCCTCTGGTAGCCCTACATAAGTTCCACAAGCCTTAAGCAAGGTCTTTGGATACTCATCTAGTAAATATGCCAAATTAGACATTTTGGCAGCCGCAACTGCATTTCCTGTATCCTCTTGATTATAACCCCAGCCATCCAAAATCATTAATACAAGTGGCTTGCCCTTTTTGGACATGGAAACAATCACCTCGCGTTATGAATCAATTCTGCAAATCCCTGAGGATCAAGGCTTGCTCCACCTACAAGAGCGCCATCTATATCAGGCTGAGCCATAAGCTCGGCTATATTGGAAGATTTGACACTTCCACCATACAGTATCCTAATTTCTTGGGCCACTGATCCTGAGATACCTGCAATCGTAGTTCTTATGGCTGCACAGGTCTCCTGAGCGTCCTGAGAAGAAGCTGTCTTACCAGTGCCTATAGCCCAGATAGGTTCATAGGCTATCACTATTTTACGCAGTTCGTTCGGAGAAAGATCCATCAGGTTCTTCTCTACCTGACCCCGCACAAATGCCAAAGCTTTACCACCTTCCCTAAGAGCGAGATTCTCCCCAACACAGAGGATAGGGATAAGTCCTTTATCTAAGGCCATCTTAACTTTCTTAGCAATAAACTCATCATCTTCCTTCATATGCTCTCTACGTTCAGAATGACCAATTATGACATAAGTGCAAGCCATGTCCAATAACATAAGTGGTGATATTTCTCCGGTAAAAGCCCCTGTTTCTTCTGGATACATATTCTGAGCACCGATATGAATAATACTTTCCTCCAACTCTTCCTTCAGTATGTGGAGAGTTGTATATGGGGCACAGATCACCATATCGAGGTCGGTTACAGTTTCAACTTTATCATGAATACTAATTGCAAAATCTCTTGCTTCCTGGCCGGTCTTGAACATCTTCCAGTTGCCTGCTATTATAGGTCGACGATTTGCCAATTATAAAACCCCCTTAATTCATTTTATTAACTATTTATCCTGCAGTGCTGCAACACCAGGAAGTATTTTGCCCTCTAGAAACTCTAGAGATGCGCCTCCACCAGTGGAGATATGGGTAAGACTTTTCGCTACGCCCATTTTCTCCACAGCTGCAACAGAGTCCCCTCCGCCAACAATTGTTGTTCCTTGACACTCAGCCATAGCTTGAGCAATTCTTTCAGTCCCCTTGGCAAAGGACTCCATTTCAAAGACTCCCATAG
>LOEZ01000036.1 GCA_001516055.1 Gracilibacter sp. BRH_c7a | reverse complement strand
AAAAGCTGAACAACCGTAGCCCCTACGAAACGTTCAGCTTTTACCACGGAGAAGATGTTTTACAGAAACTTGGATGTTCACCGATAGCCGCCGGTGAAATTCTGTTAAAACCTGCTCTTCTCAAAAGATAAACTATAAAACAGTGCCGCCAACAATCCATGCTCATCCGTAAAATAAGGGGTGGATTCTCCGATTACAAAAAATCGAGAGGGAGTCGATCTCCATTTGGCATGCCCTTTTTTATCATAATACGATAGAAAAACGAATAAATCAAACTGCAAGTGGGTTACAAAAGCTGCACTTCGTTTTCAAAACAGGCTTTTCGGATACAAAAACTGCGTTTCGTTTACAAATATTCAGTTGTCGATTACGAATACTGCGTTTGAATTTGCAAAATGGCATCTCGCCTTTCAATTAAGTTCTCTCACTCCCTTTTGTTAAATGAGCTTAGATGTAATGTAACATATATATTGCATTATGTCAACTATATATTGCATTGGTTGAGCGTTATTGTCACCTGATTTATTTTGACCTTAAGAAGTGTTGATAAAAAATAAAACTCGGGAAACCTCCCGAGCAGATAAGTGTTAAAAATAAGGAAGCAAGCCCAACGCGTTACTTCCTCCTTTATTTCCTTTTATATAGAATATAATTCTGAGAGGGCACCTACCATCTGTATGTCTTCTTGGCGAATTAAACCAGATGCCGGATTTCCATTACTTGTTTGTTCTATAGCCTTTTTTATAAGATGAAGGCTCAAAGGGGCTATATTTAAGTTCTGGCACTCTTCTGGAGCACAAAAAGCGGCCTGACTCACTTCTGTCAAATCTGGCTTTAGTTCCCCGCTCACATATCTTAATAAAAATACTATATAGATATCATGCTTTACCCCCGGAAGGTCTTGAGGACGATCTCTGACAGCTAGAACGCCCACTGTTTCTGTTATTAATCCTGTTTCCTCCTTAAGCTCTCTAACTATAGCATCTTCTATTTTCTCATCCTGTTCGACGTAACCTCCAGGTATGGTCCAGCGTCCTTTTCCAGGATTATTAGCCCTTTGTACCAAGAGGCCTCTGCCTTCCTTAAGAATGACCCCTCCTACTCCTATAGAGCATTCTCCCCAATGAATATAATCGCATTGCGGACAATACTTGCGTAGTTTTCCTTCTATTTCTTTATATCCAAGCTCAAAAGAGCAGCCAGGACAATATTTGAATTCAACACAGTTATAACCCATTTAGGTACCTTCTTTCAAAAATGTTATATTTCTATTCTATACTCTTTTTAGGACAAAGTGAAATTTACCAACGCATTCGTTTAATCAAGTCTGCATATCAAGAGTATAGACTACACTATATATGGAAAGATTATTTTTGTGTTTATTCGTATATTTTAACAGGATTTAACCTTTATTTGTAGAACATAGTTAAATGTTGAATTTCAGTGACTATATACCTGTGGGGGTTTTGATATATGAAAAATGAAAAGGAGATCTGGCTTAACCCAGTAGAACTTAAGCAGTTGCTTGAAGGAGGGTTATACTGGAAAGACATTGAAACTAAGTTATCTGATGATGGCTTTAGGCGCAATGCGTTAAAAGAAGATGTAAGTATTGACGACATAATCTGGGAACCGTGTCTTAATAAGAACCCTGAGCCACGGCAGGAGGAACGACAGGAACAATCGCAAGAAAGCGATTCGATTAGGGCTATACTCTTAGGAGAAGAAAATCATAAAGATCAACTGGAGCCTGATTCAGACCAAGAACTTGTTAAAGATAGACAAATTAGTTTGAATTATTTGCTGGAAGAGAAAGAGTTGGCTACGATTCCTCACGCAGCTGCTGAGGAAGAGTCGGATCAAATAGAAAAAGCTCCAGAAGTAGAAGCAGAGGCACTAGCAATGTATGAGGAAGATTCTGAAGTAAAATATGAGGAGAAAGATGCTTTTTCAAGTGAAGATAAGCATTTCGATGATGATGATTTTATCATGGAAATAGAGAATAAGGGAACCCCTTTTGGCGGGCTGAAGCTCGTTATACTACTGATTGCCACAGCTACTATAACCTTTGGTGTTTGGTATTACTTTCTGAGTCGCTGAGAAGACTATATTTATTATTTCTAAAACCATAAGTAAAACTTATTATTCCATAAGAGCTTATATATCAAGCTCTTATTTTTTATAATTTATTTAAAAAGGTAGTATGCAAAATGGGCTAAAAAGGTTAAAATATAATAAAGGTCAGCAAAGGTCATAAGGTCAACAAAAGTCAACATCAAATTGAAGGGTTGAGATACATGAGTAACCTGGCGGATAGAATTGAAGAATATCTAAAGATGATATTACAACAGACTGATGAAGGTTATATTGTTTTACAGAGAGGTTTTCTAGCCGATTTTTTCTCCTGTGCTCCTTCCCAGATAAACTATGTTCTTACTACGAGATTCAGTGCTGAGAGAGGATATCTAGTGGAAAGCAGGAGAGGCGGGGGTGGGTATCTACGCATAGTTAGACTTGGTCTCGATCCTGAAGGGAAATTCCAGAGACTGATGGCTGAGCTTATTGGAGAGGAATTATCTCAAGAAAGGGCTAATAATCTTTTGGCAAGATTGGAAGAAGAAGAAATATTTACAAAGAGAGAGACTATCCTTATTAAAAGTATTTTTACGAGCAAGCTATTAGCTGAAATGTCATCTGCTCCTAATATCCTCCGAGCAAGGATGATGAAAGAAATCCTGGCTAATATGTGCCGAGATGATATAGATGGGAGGTAAGACAATGATTTGTCAAAATTGTATGCAGCGCGAGTCTGTTGTACATCTTACAAAGATAGTGAATGGGCAAGCTACTCAGATGCATTTTTGTCAAGAGTGTGCCCAGAAAGTTCAGGGTTTTGGCTTTACTCTCTATCCAGGTATGCTTTCTGACTTTTTGCAAGCACTATTCGGACATCAAGCGGTTGATAACTCAGGTCAAGCAATAAGTGAAGATCAGCAAGAAAAATGCCCTGGGTGTGAGAGCACTATTTCCCAGATCCAACAGACGGGAAGAATGGGTTGTAGTAAGTGTTATGATACGTTTCAATCTCAGATGGAATTGCTGTTACGACGTATTCATGGCGGAGTAAACCATGTAGGTAAAGTTCCCGCTAGGAGTGGGGCTGCTATTAAAAACAGGAAAATAATCACGGAGTTAAGGAGTAAGCTCCAGGAGTTGATAGATAAAGAAGAATTTGAAGAGGCTGCAATTATAAGAGATAGGATAAGAGAACTGGACAACAATACTGGAGGTGAAAGCGATGGACTACAGGGAACTGCTTTCCAAGGATAGTTTTTGGATGCAGGAGCAGTCTGATATTCCAATCGTCTTGAGCACAAGGATAAGACTTGCTCGTAACCTCGCTGACTGCCCATTTCCACAAGCCATGGGAACTGAAATGGCAGAAAAAATTGAAAAGCGTATTGCCAACGTCCTAAAAGATTTGGATGTAGATGGCCAGAAGGTAATATACATTCCTTTAAATGAGCTGACCGTAACAGATAAAAAGGTATTAATAGAGAAACACCTTATAAGCCCAAATTTTGCAGAATCTAATCAAGCAAGAGGACTTGCTTTGGCTAATAATCATAAAGTATCAGTTATGGTAAATGAAGAAGATCATCTGAGGATTCAAGTCTTAATGCCTGGTAATAAACTGGAGGAAGCCTTAAGTCTTGCTGGTGATATAGACGATTATTTAGAGAGTAAATTGGACATCGCTTATAAAGAGAAATTCGGTTATCTAACATCGTGTCCTACTAATGTCGGAACAGGACTAAGAGTTTCTGTTATGACTCATTTGCCAGCGTTGGTGCTTACCAACCAAATCCAACGAGTCCTTGGAGCATTTGGGTCACTTGGCCTGGTCGCTCGCGGTCTCTATGGAGAAGGTTCTAAAGCATTTGGTAATATCTTTCAAATATCTAATCAGGTTACCCTAGGGAAAAGCGAGGATGATACACTTTCTCATTTGCAAGCAGTGACTTCTCAACTTGCTGAGAGGGAATTACATGCAAGAGAAATGCTCAGACAAGAGGTTCTTCTGAATACTGAAGATAGGGTATGGAGAGCACGGGGCATTTTGCAAAATGCGAGACTTCTTACTTCTGAAGAAACATTTAGTTTGCTCTCAGATGATAGGCTGGGAATAGATATGGATATTCTACCGCGAGTAGATGCTGGATTTATTTCTCTATTAGTTAACTCCCTTCAGGGTTGTTTGCAATTAAAAACAAACAAACTTTTGGATGGAAATTTAGTAAATTTGGAGAGGGCTAACTTATTGCGTCAGTTTTATCAAGACAAAACTAGTCCCTGTTAATTAAGTAAAAAAATTGACTAGCATAGATAATATGTGTCAAAAGAAAGGAAGGATACCTATGGCAGGAAGATTTACGCAGAGAGCTGAACGAGTTTTCATACTTGCTGAGAGTATAACGAAACGTATGGGCCATAAGATAATGGGAACAGAGCATCTTCTGCTTGCTTTAACTGAAGAGGGAGAAGGTATTGCAGCTAAGGCGTTAGCTCAGATAGGTTTAGAACCAGATAAAATCCGTGCTAAGATTACCCATATAACAGGAGTTAACCCACCTGTATCGGGAGAGGTAGGGCTGTCTCCCAGAGTGAAGAAGGTAATCCAATTGGCTACAGAGGAGGCTCAGCGTCAAGGAGTCAGTTATATAGGAACAGAACACATTCTCCTGGGATTAATCATCGAAGGAGAAGGAATAGCTGCTCGTGTGCTTGCCGACCTTAAGGTGAGCCCCGAAAAAATCTGGGAACAAGTTATCACTTTACTGGGTGGGGAGGCAGAGGGAACTCCTATGCCTGGTAGTCCGGCTGCAAATGCAACCAAAGCTGGATTACCGAGTAATACCCCTACCCTTAATGATTTTGGACGCGACTTGACGGTTATGGCCGAGGAAGGGAAGTTGGACCCGGTGGTGGGGCGTGCTAATGAGATCGAGAGAGTTATCCAAGTTCTTAGTCGTCGTACCAAGAATAATCCAGTTTTAATTGGTGAACCTGGAGTAGGAAAGACAGCTATAGCCGAGGGTCTTGCCCAAAGGATAGTATCTAATTCAGTGCCGGAAATACTAGCAGATAAACGGGTAGTTACTTTAGACCTCTCCTCGATGGTAGCGGGTACGAAGTACCGTGGTGAATTCGAGGAAAGAATGAAGAAAGTAATGGAAGAAATTCATCAGGCTGGCAATGTTATTGTTTTTATAGATGAGCTGCATACCCTTATCGGTGCCGGAGCAGCTGAAGGAGCCATTGATGCGGCCAATATCCTCAAACCAGCTCTTGCCAGAGGCGAGATGCAGTGTATCGGAGCAACAACCCTTGATGAATATAGGAAGCATATAGAACGAGATCCTGCTTTAGAAAGACGTTTCCAACCTATCAAAGTTGGAGAACCAACTTCGGAGGAAGCGATAGCTATTCTTCATGGCCTAAGAGATGCCTATGAAGCTCATCATAGAGTAAAGATAACTGATGAATCTATTGAGGCAGCTGTTCGCCTTTCAGATAGATATGTGGCCGACAGGTTCTTGCCTGATAAAGCTATTGACTTAATCGACGAAGCTGCATCCCGTGTGCGTCTCCGTAGTTTTACAACCCCACCGGATCTTAAGGATATGGAAGAGATGGTGAATAATCTTAAGAAAGAAAAAGAAGCAGCTGTCAAGAGACAAGAATTTGAAAAAGCAGCTCAAATCAGGGATGAAGAACAACAGACACGCGACAAAGTAAATGAAATAAGGAAGACCTGGGAAGCCAGTAGAGAGAAAGACAATTTAATTGTCGACCCGGAGGATATTGCCAATATTGTATCAAGCTGGACGGGTATTCCTGTGAATAAGCTGGCTGAAGAAGAAAGTGCTCGCCTTTTGAAATTAGAAGAAATTCTCCATGAAAAAGTTGTAGGACAGAAGGAAGCTGTTTCGGCAGTAGCACGTTCGGTAAGGAGAGCTAGAGCAGGGCTTAAGGATCCCAAACGTCCTATCGGCTCATTTATATTTCTTGGTCCTACGGGAGTTGGAAAAACTCAATTGGCACGCACCTTAGCTGAAGCTCTTTTTGGGGATGAAAGTGCTCTTATCCGGGTAGATATGTCTGAATATATGGAAAAACATGCTGTGTCCAGAATGGTAGGCTCACCTCCCGGCTATGTAGGGCATGATGAAGGAGGCCAATTAACTGAAGCAGTTCGCCGGAAGCCTTATAGTGTAATTCTATTTGATGAGATAGAAAAGGCTCACCCGGATGTATTCCATATTCTGCTTCAGGTTCTTGAGGATGGAAGGCTTACAGATTCTAAGGGTAGAGCAGTTGATTTTCGGAACTGTGTTCTTATCATGACTTCTAATGTGGGTGCTTCTTACTTGAAGAAAGAAGCTTTGGGGTTTGTTTCTGCCCGCGATGAAGAAAGCGAACACAAGTCTATGAGCAACAGAGTGATGGATGAGCTGAAAAAGACTTTTAAACCAGAATTTATCAATAGGGTTGATGAAATGGTAGTATTTCATCAACTTAATAAAGAAGACCTAATCAAGATTACGGAAATATTGACAGTTGATATCGGAAAACGCTTGAAGGAACAGGGATATGAGATTACACTGGATAGAAAGGCTTTAGAACATTTATCTGACCAAGGTAATGACCCAACCTACGGAGCACGCCCATTAAGAAGGGCTATCCAAAAACTCATTGAAGATCCTCTCTCTGAAAAGATATTGGAAGGCATATTCCAAGTGGGAGATTCGATTAGTGTAAGTTCTAAAGAGGGGCAGATAGTATTAAGTAAAAAAGAAAAAGCAACTGCTAAGAAAACCTCAAAAAGAGCTAAGAAATAAACAAGATTTCTAGGGAGGAAAAGCTGGTGGGCAAAAATAAGACAAAATTTTTCTGTCAAGAATGCGGACAGGAAAGTGCACGCTGGTTAGGGAAATGTCCGGGCTGTGGGGAATGGAATTCACTGGTAGAAGAACGCATTCTTCCGTCTGTGCCCAAAGAAGTCAGAGGAGTCGTACAAGCGACTCCTCTGAACAATGTCCAGACGGTGGAGGGACAGAGATTAGATACCGGCAGTCTGGAATTGAATAGAGTTCTCGGGGGTGGTGCTGTTGTTGGAGGTGTGGTACTCCTAAGCGGAGAACCAGGCATAGGGAAGTCCACGCTATTCTTACAGATGGCCGAATCATTTTCCAATAATAATGACGTCCTTTATGTATCAGGTGAAGAATCCGCCAGACAGATCAAGCTAAGAGCGGACAGGATGAATATAGCCTCTCCTCGGATACATATTCTTACCGAAAACTCACTAGGCAATGTTCAATCTGAAGTAATGAGTAAAGGATACAAAGTAGTTTTTATAGATTCTATCCAGACCATGGTCTTAGATGATTTACAGTCTGCTCCGGGAAGTGTCAGCCAGGTAAGGGAGGGAACCGGGCTCCTCTTAAAGTTGGCCAAAGAAAATGATATTACTATTTTCCTTATAGGTCATGTGACTAAAGACGGGGCCATAGCAGGACCTAGGGTCCTTGAGCATATGGTGGATACTGTCTTATACTTTGAAGGAGACCAGCACCATATCTTCCGTTTATTAAGAGCTGTTAAGAATCGTTTCGGGCCTGCTAATGAGATTGGTGTTTTTGAGATGAGAGGAGATGGACTAGAGGAGGTTACCAACCCTTCAACCGTCTTCATGGGTGACGCTAACCATAGTGCTGCGGGTTCAACTATTGCCGCGACAATGGAAGGTACTAGACCTCTGCTGGTAGAGATTCAATCCTTAGTCACATCATCTATTTTTTCTCCTCCGCGGAGGACTGTCAATGGTATAGATTATCACCGTCTCCTAATGCTTCTTGCCGTTCTGGATAAAAGATCAGGATATTCCTTTTCCACCAGAGATGTCTTCATTAATGTGGCCGGTGGGTTAAATGTTAGTGAGCCGGCGGCCGATATAGCCGTTATTGTCGCCTTAATGTCAGGACTAAGAGATAAACCCATCGGCAAGATGGCGTTTATCGGTGAATTGGGTTTAACAGGAGAGATTAGGGGAGTGTCTCAGATAGAACAAAGGGTCAGAGAGGCAGAAAAGTTTGGCTTCGTAGAATGTATTGTACCCAAGGTTAATGCTAGCCGCATTACTTCAGCAAATTGTAGGATTCACCCTGTTAAAACTATCGAGGATGTGCTTGAACTCGTATTTTGAGAAAAATAAAAAACCTGCCGATATGGCAAGTTTAAACTAAGACTATTAATATTTATTATCTCAGATTATAGACAGTTAGTGTTTTAAGGTTTTCCTCTTCTCTTTTTAATATATCATCTATTGATAATCCCAGGGTATTAGCTAAGGCAGCGATATAAAAAAGTTGTTTACCCAATTCCGATTGAATTATATCACGACAAGTTGGGCAAAGAGTTCCTTTAAGATGGCTATGGAAGATATATTTTAAATCGGAGAGAGTAGCATCTTCGGGTATCTCATTTTTCTGAGCATCCACGGTTAAACAACCACAACTTGTAACAGATTTAGTCACCGACCTATTTACGCGAGCAGAAGCTTCCTGGCCCTTTGATATGATATCTAGGATACTTTGGTGTTGAATTAGCATGGAGTCAACTACCTTTTGAAAATCATCGAAGGATTGAACCATAGTACGCACCCCTTTCCGTCAATTCAATTATAGACAGCTAGCCAAGCAATTGTCAATTTGGGAGAAAAAGGAAATGAGGCTGGAAAATATATATTGTGAAACAATTTGTCGTTTGCTTTATATGTTGTGAGCAAGCTGATATAATAATCTAGTAACGAGGAAAGACAATATTCTTAAATTCGGATATTTTTTTCACCTCAGAGTATAATGAGAGCTGTTTTTAGCCAAAATATAGAAAAAAGGAGGTGATATGGATGATTCGCAATCTAGTACGCGGCATCATCACCCTGTTGTTTGGCGCAGCAGGTGTTTATTTGGATTCTTTATTGGTTAGAGTGGCTGATATCGGACGCCTGAGTGAATTACTTGGGATAAATGTTAGCTTATTTTGGACTTATATTATTTCATTTATTTTATTCTCTATATTTGGTTTCTTTATTGCACCAGCCTGTATGCGTTTTTTTATGGGGCTGGTCAAATGGCTGGAAAGCAAGTTAACGCGCACACCTACTTATGATCTTATAGGTGGATTTTTAGGGGTTATAGCAGGTTTGCTTATATCTAGGCTGTTCAGTGCTTCCTTTTCCGATATTCCTTTTATTGGACCAACCACTTCGGTTGTGTTAAGTGTCTTTCTTGGATATGTTGGTTTGATAATAGGTGTTAAACGTAAGGATGATATCTTGGGACTTTTTAGTTTCATCCCTAAGCTAAAGGGTGACAAAAGTGATAAAGGGGATAAAGGTGACAAAGAGAAGAATAAAGATGGTAAAGGGATTAACAAGACCTTAAGTTCCGGTTATAAAATCTTGGATACAAGCGTTATAATTGATGGTCGAATTGCGGATATCGTGAAGACCGGGTTCCTCGATGGTATTCTGCTGGTTCCCAACTTCATACTGGAGGAACTTCGTCACATCGCAGATTCTTCAGATTTGCTTAAACGTAACCGCGGCAGAAGAGGTTTAGATATTCTGAACCAGATTGCCAAGGAAGGATATATCAGAGTCGAAATCTATGAAGGAGACTTTGAAGATATAGCCGAAGTAGACAGCAAATTGGTTCGTTTAGCTCTTATCCTGGAAGATCCCATTCTTACCAACGATTATAACCTCAACAAGGTAGCAGAACTCCAGGGAATCAAGGTACTCAATATTAATGAACTGGCTAACGCCATCAAACCGGTAGTACTTCCAGGTGAAGAGATGTATGTTCAGGTTATGAAAGAAGGCAAAGAATCCGGTCAGGGTGTTGCCTATCTAGACGATGGGACCATGATTGTTATTGATGGCGGAAGAAAACACATCGGCCAACACACGACTGTAATGGTTACGACAGTTTTACAAACTGCAGCAGGACGGATGATATTTGCCAAACCTAAAGGAATACTGGAAAAATCCTCAGAGGAGTTTTCCCATGAAGTTGACGCACTCGGCTAATATTGGAGCAATAATCCCTGCCGCTGGGCAAGGTAAAAGAATGGGGGGTCAAGGCAACAAGCTTTTGCTTGAACTTGCCGGGACCCCTATTCTCGTTTGTACCCTTAAGATCTTTGATGCATGTCCATATATCAGGGAAATCATTATCCCTGCTGCTTTTCAGGATATTCCAACAATTAAATCCATCCTAGATAAGATTAAGCTTAGAAAGAAGACAATAGTGACTGAAGGTGGCTCAGAGAGGCAGGATTCAGTTTACAAGGCAATTCAAGCTTTAAGCCCTGAAGTCGATAAGATAGTGGTCCATGATGGTGCTCGGCCTCTATTGACCGTAGCAGAGTTGAACTGCTTCTTAGAAGAAGCACAGGACTTTACCGCGGGGATAATGGCAGTTCCTTTAAAAGATACAATCAAGAAAATAGACCACCAGGACTGGGTGTTGGAAACTCCTGAGAGAGAATATCTGCGTGCTGTTCAGACGCCACAGATATTTGAACGGGACCTTTTGGAAAAAACGCACACATATGCACTCCAAGAGGGATTCTATGCTACTGATGATGCCGCACTTCTAGAAGCCCACGGTCATCACGTTAAAGTATTCAAAGGTTCATACGAGAACATTAAGATAACTACTCCGGAGGATTTGATTTTGGCGGAAATAATCTTGGGAAAACGTAGAGGTGGGAGCATGAGGATAGGACAAGGTTATGATGTACATGCATTAATTGAGGGTCGCAAATTGATTGTCGGAGGGATTCAAATCCCCCATAACAAAGGTCTTCAAGGCCATTCTGATGCTGATGTACTTGTGCATGCTATCATCGATGCCTTGCTGGGAGCATGTGCTCTCGGAGATATAGGTCAACATTTCCCGGATTCGGACATTCGGTATAAAGATATATCCAGTCTTAAACTCTTGGGCGAGGTGGGTAAACTAATCAAGGAACAGGGGTATGTAATCGGGAACTTAGACAGTAGTATAATTGCTCAGAAACCTAAATTTGCGCCCTTTATAGAAAAGATGAGAATAAATCTAGCTGAAATATTAGATATTGATTTTGGACGTATCTCCATTAAAGCGACTACAACAGAACAGCTAGGATTTGAAGGCAGGGAAGAGGGGATAAGTGCTCAAGCCATAGTTTGTCTCCTGCCTGCTTAAGCTGATATAATACTACTGATAACTGATAACTGATAACTGATAACTGATAACTGATATAAATATTCAATAAAATATAACACGAATATACATTAAAATTTAATTTGAAGGAAACGAGGGTATATCTATGGCTATCAAAGTAAGATTCGCTCCCAGTCCTACGGGACCGTTACATATAGGTGGAGCCAGATCAGCATTGTTTAATTACTTGTTTGCAGCAGGGGAAGAAGGTACCTTTATCTTGCGCATAGAAGATACCGACTTGGATAGATCCAGTAGAGAATCTGAACAAGAGATTATGGAGGCTCTACGGTGGTTGGGTATATCCTGGAATGAAGGTATCGAAGCCGGCGGAGAAAACGGACCTTATCGCCAGACAGAAAGATTGAATACCTATCAGGAGTATACCCAGAAACTTATGGATAATGGTAAGGCCTATCATTGTTACTGTTCAGAGGAAGAGTTGGAACAGGAAAGACAAGATCTTATTCAGCGAGGGGAAACACCTCGTTATTTGGGAAGATGCCGCCAGCTAACAGCAGAGCAGCGTAAGGCTTTCGAAGACGAAGGTCGGAAACCTGTTGTAAGGTTTAGAGTGCCGGATAATCAGCAGATTATTATTCATGATTCTGTCCGTGATAAAGTCGTTTTTGAAAGTGATGGTATCGGAGATTACATAATAGTTAAATCAGACGGTATCCCCACCTATAATTATGCAGTCGTCATAGATGATGTCCTCATGGGTATTACTCATGTAATACGTGGTGAGGAACATTTATCCAATACTCCCCGTCAAGTACTGATTTATGAAGCTCTGGGGATGTCTGTCCCCGGTTTTGCCCATATCTCACTTATTCTGAATACTGAAGGACGGAAGATGAGTAAGCGTGATGGTGACACAGCAGTCCTTGATTATGCTAAGAAAGGCTATCTTCCCCAAGCAGTGGTTAATTTCATAGCTTTGCTTGGTTGGTCACCTGCCGGGGAGCAGGAATTCTTCAGCATGGATGAATTGATTAAAGGTTTTTCCTTGGAACGAGTATCTAAAAGCCCTGCTGTCTTTGACCTTCATAAGCTGAACCATATCAACTCATACTATATCAAACAGACTCCCGATGAGGAATTAGTTGAATTGGTGCTACCGTTCCTAAAAGAGAAAGGAATGTTCCCGGAAGAGAGCATTTCTGAAGAAGAAAAGACATGGATTGCTGGTTTTATCGGAGCAGTCAAGGAAAAGATCAATAACCTTAGTGAAGTGAAGGATTATATTGGTTATTTCTGGGGAACGGACCTAGAAGAACCGGAGCAAGAAGCGATAACGATTCTTCAAGCAGAAACGTTACCCGCCGTATTGGAACTCTTCCAGAGCAAGATTCTGACAACAGTTCCCTTGGATGCCCCTGCAGCTAAGGTCATCCTGAAAGAGATCACCAAGGAACTCAGTCTCAAGGGTAAAGATGTTTTTATGCCGATTCGCATTGCTCTCACTGGCCAGATGCATGGACCGGATCTTGACAAGATAATAGCTCTTCAAGGCAAGGATAATATAAGTGGTAGATTGAGTAAAACTTATAGTTTTTTGGGATTAGAATAGTCAGGAGGAAAAGTTAGGAGGAAGATTTGATGGCTATTAGATTATTTAATTCCCTCACTCGTAGAAAAGAGGAGTTCATCCCACGAGAATCAGGAAAAGCTTCCATATATGCCTGCGGCCCTACAACCTATAACTATTTCCACTTGGGTAACGCGCGGATGTTGGTAGTTTTCGATATGATTAGAAGATACCTGATATATAAGGGATATGATGTTACCTATATCCAGAATTTCACGGATGTTGACGATAAGATTATAAATAAGGCCGTAGAAGAAGGTTATAGCCCTAAGGAATTAGCGGAGAAATATATTAGAGAATACTTTAAAGATGCTCAGACTCTGAACATCCTTCCAGCTACAGTTCATCCCAAAGCTACGGAGCATATTCCGGAGATGATTGAGATAATTGAGATACTGGAGAAAAAAGGGCTAGCCTATAGTATTAATGGGGATGTCTATTTTGCTGTGGATAAATACGAAGGATATGGCAAGCTTTCAGGAAGAACACTTGAAGACATGAAAGCCGGTGCTAGGATAGAAGTTGACGAGAAAAAGAAACATCCTATGGACTTTGCGTTATGGAAGAATTCAAAAGAAGGTGAGCCATCATGGACGAGTCCTTGGGGAGAGGGACGACCTGGTTGGCATATTGAATGCTCAGCTATGGCCCTCAAGTATTTGGGCCCTGGATTTGATATCCATGGAGGGGGTGGAGATTTAATATTCCCCCATCATGAAAATGAAATCGCCCAATCTGAAGGATGCCTGGATAATGAAATCTTCGCTAAGTACTGGATGCACAATGCCTTCATTACTATCAACCAAGAAAAGATGTCTAAATCTCTCGGGAATTTCTTTCTGGTAAGAGAAGTTACAGAAAAATTTCCTGGTGATGTCATTAGATTCTATCTTCTGGGTACCCATTACCGTAGCCCGCTTGACTTCGATGATGAGAAACTAATCATGGCTTCTAAAGGGTTGGATAGGCTTAAAAACAGTGCTCGTCTTGCTACTGAAGCCTTAAGCAAGATCCTGCCCGATGAGGAGCCTCAAATTGAAGATGAATTACTTCAAGCGTCTAAAGAGGCTCGGAGAGCATTTGAAGAGGCTATGGACGATGACTTTAATTCTGCTCAGGCTTATGCAGCTTTATTTGAATTGGCCAAAGAGATAAACACCTATCTCGCCAAAGATAAGAGACAGCCTTATTCTTTGACCGAAGCATATAATACCCTAAAAGAACTCGGAGATGTCCTGGGATTCGACTTAGAAGAGGAAGAAGAAGATTCCCAAGGGGGTTCAGGCAAACTTCTACAAGTCATGGATCTGGTTCTTGAAATCCGAATGAAGGCACGTAAGAACAAGGATTGGGCTACTGCTGACCTTATCAGAGATCGGATGAAGGAGATAGGGATAGTTGTAGAAGATACTCCTGAAGGTGCACGGTGGTATCTGAAATAAACTGAAAGAAGTGAAACATTTGGATCATAGTGATAAGACGGAGGATTGCAGCGGTTTGCTTGAAAGCTGGCCGATAAAGATTAATAAAGGCTGGAAGGAAGTCAATATCCTTCTTCTTGCTTATTTAGGAGATGCTGTCTATGAGCTATGGGTACGTAAGCATTTGTTGGAACAAGGTATAGCTAAAGTAGAAGAAATGCATAAGAGAGCTATCATCTACGTTCGTGCCAAGAACCAAGCAGGAATCCTGCGTTATCTACTTGAGGAACTGGATGAGACTGAGAAAGATGTAGTCATGAGAGGGCGAAATGCCAAGGCTCATCATCCCCGTAATATTGATGTAATTACCTATAAACACGCTACAGCTTTTGAAGCCTTAGTGGGCTATTGGTACCTTACTGACAAGAAGCAAAGGATGAATACAATCCTTAATAGGATAGACAGTATTATGGAACAGACAGATTCTGTTGATACACAATAGATATAGAGATATCACAAGACTATAAGGGAGTGGGAGACTTGAGAGTTGCCTTGGTACAATACACACCTGATCCGGAAAAAGTAGTTGCTGCTGCTGCTAGGCTTTGTTATTCCGCCCATGCAGTACCAGAATTAATGGATAACATTACTCCTGAAAAAGCTGCGGAACTAGTTATTAAGCTTATGAAGATGGGACATCTTTCAACTTTTGAGCACGTAAGCTTCCAGTTCTCTATAGATGGAGTGTCACGTGCCTTGTCACATCAACTCGTGAGACATCGCATAGCCAGCTATTCGCAAAGGTCGCAAAGATATGTCCAAGAAACCGGTTTTGAATATATCATCCCTCGGCGAATCAGAAAGAACCCAGAGTCCCTAGCAAGATTTGAAAGACTAATGGGAGTATTACAGGAAGAGTATAATGAATTCCTGAAGCTGGTACCTGCTGAGGATGCCAGGTACATTCTCCCGAATGCATGTACTACATCTTTGATGGCTACTTTTAATGCTCGTTCGTTGCTTAACTTCTTTGAACTTCGGACTTGTACCAGAGCCCAGTGGGAAATAAGAGAATTAGCAGAAAAGATGTTAGATTTAGTTAAAGAGATAGCACCGAATATCTTTGCTCTAGCAGGCCCTCAATGCATCACCCGGGGAGTATGTCCCGAGGGAGAGCTTAGTTGTGGGCGTCTAACTTAACATTGGCAGGTGAAATCAAGTGGATGATAGTCTGGTATATGGTCGTAACGCTGTTATGGAACTTATAAAATCTGGCAATCCAGTTAATAAAGTTTTGCTGAGGAATGAAAAAGGTAGAAACTCAGATATAACTCATCTTCTGCAGGAAAAGGGAATTCCTTTTCAGTTCGTAGAAAACAATGCTCTGGATAAACATGCTGCTGGTCAGAAGCACCAAGGAATAATCGCTTTTATTGCCAGCAGAGAATATGTGGAACCCGAAGATATTTTGGAGATAGCCAGTAAGAAAGGTGAAGAACCTTTCATCCTAGTGCTAGATGAAATAGAGGACCCACATAATCTGGGAGCACTTTTAAGGACAGCAGATGCTGCTGGGGTACACGGGGTGATAATCCCTAAGAGACGCAGTGTAGGACTAACCCCCGCTGTAGCAAGGACCTCTGCGGGTGCCATAGAGTACATACCAGTGGCTAGGGTTAGCAATCTAGTCCAAACCCTAAACACTCTCAAAGAACATGGTTGTTGGGTTACGGGCGCAGAAGCAGGTGGGAAGGATATCTACCAGGCTGATCTTAACGGACCAAGAGTGGTAGTGATTGGTGGCGAAGATAAAGGCTTAGGAAGACTTATCAAAGAAACTTGTGATGAGATAGTATCTCTGCCAATGGTTGGAAGGATATCTTCTCTTAATGCCAGTGTTGCGGGCTCTATTTTCATGTATGAAGTGAGAAGGCAGAGAAATCAAGCCCTTTCCGACAGATAACGCCAATCTTCGTCTTGACGCTATTAATAGCTTTCAGTTATAATTACTTTGTTATTGGCTCGATTAGGGTGGCTTCGCCATTTTATATACGATTGATTACGGGAGGGATGCGCTTGACGTATAATTTGCAACCAGAAATTCCAAATGATTATGAACTAAACGAAACCGTAGTCGATGAAGAGTTGGTGGAACTAGCCAAAAAAGGTGATGCGACTGCCCAAGAGTATTTGATTAACAAATACAAGAATTTCGTTAGAGCTAAAGCTAGATCATATTTTTTAATAGGTGCAGATAGGGAAGATATCATCCAAGAAGGGATGATTGGTCTTTATAAAGCTATCCGTGACTTTAGAGGGGACAAGCTGTCATCATTTAGAGCATTTGCTGAGCTATGTATAACACGACAGATTATTACAGCAATCAAGACGGCTACACGACAAAAGCATATTCCCCTTAATTCTTATGTATCTCTTAACAAACCTATCTATGATGAAGATTCGGATAGGACTTTGCTTGACGTAATATCAGGTAATAAGATTACTGATCCTGAAGAACTGATAATCAGCAGAGAAGAATTCGACGATATCGAAGAGAAGATGGGTGAAATTCTTAGTTCTCTGGAATGGGAAGTATTGATGTCTTACCTAGAAGGCAAATCATATCAGGAAATCGCAGTTGATTTGAGCAGACATGTAAAATCCATCGACAATGCTCTCCAAAGAGTAAAAAGAAAGCTGGAGAGATATCTCGAGCATAGAGGTTGTTAAAAGTACTCATAATAATGGTATAAGAAATAGCACACAATACAAAAAATACCATAAAATATTATGTCGAAGATTATTGACAACAGCAACAAAGTTTTGTTACAATACATTGGTGTTCGGGTGCCGACGTAGCTCAATTGGTAGAGCAGCTGATTTGTAATCAGCAGGTTGCGGGTTCGAGTCCCATCGTCGGCTCCAAAAGTAAATGGGTAGGTGGCCGAGTGGTTAAAGGCGGCAGACTGTAAATCTGTTCCGAAAGGTACGGTGGTTCGAATCCATCCCTGCCCACCATTCATGTTCTAATGTATAATTTAGATATAAGAGAGGCATACTGATGTTCGGACATAATATTGAACGTCATACCTCGATTCGTCGCGGGGTGGAGCAGTGGTAGCTCGTCGGGCTCATAACCCGAAGGTCGTCGGTTCAAATCCGGCCCCCGCAACCAAAGAAAACACAAACCTTCAGAGAAATTATCTCTGAAGGTTTTTTGCTGTTTAATCAACTATTGCTTAAGGAGATTCTATTTTGAAGCAGTTCATAGTCCCAAGTCAGGTATCCTCTTGTTAACAGAGCTAAGCCTTGGAAGTAATCTGTGCCAGCATGTTCCGCAACTTTCTGAGTAAAACGATCAGCCCATTTCATAACATGTTCCTGAAGAAAAAACAGATGTTCATTGGACAACCGAATTGCATCTTCAAGATTTTGATTTTCAAGATGATGTCGTTCCATCTGGATTAGCTTAGACATAAATTCCATTTCCAAGCCAAAATGGTCATCTGGATCGTTATTAATACGTTCATACTCCAAGCCATGTTTGCGGAAGAACTCTCTGACTTCCAAAGTAGGAGAACCAAAGGTTAGCTTATCATCGGTAAGATAGACAGATTCCCATGGCGGTGCTAAAAGGTGCCCAGGACCAACGAATAGATTGCTGTAATCTTGTTGCAATTGGCTCAGAATATCTTCCAACTGGGAATCTTCATTTGTAATAGTCCAGCGACTAAGTAGTTTTAGGCCCTTCAGAAAATCAGCTTGATCAAGTTCTAATGGAAATTGAACAAAAAGTTTTTGTTCTAAGATTCCTTGAATTTGAGAAGAGTTAGGAGGATTCAGAAAAGCAGAACCTAAAAAGGCGTAAATCATTTGGCGTATTTCCAAAAAAACGATTTCTTCCTTTAATTTCATTAATAATGCCCTCCGAACTAAATATTTAACATATTTTATGCAGCTACTTGTATAATGACAGAATGAGATATAAATGGTGCTTAGTATCGAATAACACAATAAATAGTATTCATCAGAGTAGGTTTTAGATATAATATATTTTAGTAAGATTATCCAAATTTTAAGAAACTATTTTTGGTACGTGTGATATATACATATAATTATTAACGAAGATAGACGGCAGGAAGATAGAATGAGTATAAGAAACAAAGAAGTTAATGATAGGAAGGTTATCGGCAACTTAGTTCTTAATAGCACGAATGATCGTATACCTATAGTGTATGGCACAAACATAGAAGACTTAAAACAAGGGGCCGGTTATTATAAGCGATCATCGTGGCCTGGAGAGATGGGAAGCTGTATTATACTCGGACATAGGGAAACTGTCTTTCAAAACCTGGGGGATTTGAAGATAAATGACGGGATATCTATCCAAACCCTAGGGAAGGAACTTTTTTATAAGGTTACCGAGATAAAGATAGTCGATAATATTAACGAGATAATCACCACTCAAATAGACTATCATAGATTAATTCTGATAACTTGTTACCCTATCAAGTTCTGTGAACGGATAGAAAAAAGATACTTGGTCATAGCTGAGGTAGAGGAATAATTGTTTTATCATACTTTAGCCCTAACTTCATTGTTGTTTGGCAAACTTCCACGCATCCAGACACATCTCATATAAGTCTCGAGAGGCTGTCCAGCCTAATTCTATTTTAGCCTTACTGGGATCAGCATAGCACTCAGCTATATCACCAGGGCGGCGGTGAGTTATCTTAGAATTCACTTTTTGTCCAGTAGAAATTTCGAATGCCCTAATAACCTCAAGTACGCTGTAACCTTTGCCAGTTCCTAAGTTGTAAGAGTTGATTCCCTTGGTTAGCATTATTTTTTTTAAGGCATCAAGATGTCCCAGGCTGAGATCAACCACATGGATATAATCTCGGACACCTGTGCCATCTATAGTCGGGTAGTCATTCCCAAAGATACTTAGAGTTTCTAGCTTACCTGAAGCCACTCGGACAATGTAGGGCATGAGGTTATTAGGTATGCCCTTGGGATCTTCACCGATAAGCCCACTTTTATGCGCACCGATTGGATTAAAGTAGCGCAACAAGGAAATGCTCCATTCCTTGTCTGAGAGATATAGGTCTTGAAGAATATTTTCAATCATCAATTTGGTGCTGCCATAGGGATTGGTGGTAGATAGAGGAAAGTCTTCTTTAATGGGAACACTTTGAGGGTCGCCATATATGGTTGCCGAGGAGCTGAAGACCATTCTCTTAACATTATAATGCGCCATGGTTTCACAGAGAATAATAGTTCCGCTCACATTATTATGATAATAACGCAGCGGGATTTCCACAGATTCGCCAACAGCTTTAAGCCCAGCAAAATGAATGACGGCATCGATTGTATTTGACTCAAAGATAGCTTCCAGTTCTGAGCGATTCAAGAGATCGGCTTGATAAAATTTAAAGTCACGTTGGGTGATTTGTTTTATTTTTTGGATGACTTCAGGTTTGGAGTTAATAAGGTTATCGACAACAATAATCTCATAGCCTGCGTTTAAAAGCTCAACACAGGTATGACTGCCAATGAAACCTGCACCACCAGTAACTAATATAGCCATAGGCCCTCCTAACTAAGAGTAGATTTTTAGAATAGAGAGAAGAACTCTTGCGCTTTGTTTCGGAGATTATCTTTCATTATGTCTATTGTTTCTTCTAGGTCCTTAAATTTTGAAGCAAAGAAAAATTTTGTTTTGTTCATAAAACTTAGTTCTCCTGTTTCGCCCAGGACATTTATGGCCTCAATTCCAGACAGAGTATCTTTGGCTTGTGTGCTGTAGTAAACAAAAGAATTAGCCTGGATAAATTGATTCAAGGCACTTCTAGAAGAATTACTGAAGATACCATCTTCCTTTAATATCTTCTTATCGACGTCTGTAAAACCATAGTCATTAAGTCTTTTCTGGGTAGCCAGAGCTTCTTCGAAGGTAAATAAATTAGTATCAATGTAATCATCAGGTATAGAATGTCGAATGGTAATTATGGGATCTTCAAGTCGCTTTGGGAACGCAATCATGTGGGGAACTTCGTCTGCATAATATTCGATTGTATAATACTCTGTTTCGGTGCGGTAAAGAGTCTCAGAAATATGGTGAAGAGGCTGCAAGACTTTCCCAATATCATAGAGGGGATTTAAATGATTGAAATAAGTACTACCGTACAGTCCTCCAAACCACCAACCTTCATAGCCAAGACATTGGGCTAGAATATAGGAGAGGGTAATATCATCTGAGGTATCTGTCCAGGAGGTATTATCTCGCTTATATGATAAGACAACGGTGTTGATGCCGAGGGTATCCTGATACGCTTTAACTTTTAGGAATTTGTCCAGATAGGAGAGGTCTCCGCGGTAAGATGATCCACTCATCAAAAAGCTTTCTATTAAATAATAGTCTCCTGCTTGTAAATGAGTAGGTTTACCCTGGGGGTTATTGTGGGGGCGGATACCTGAACCCATAACATCGTCTGGGAACCAAGCATTCACAAAACAGCGTAAAGCTTTTTGATGGGCGTAGTCTACGATTTCGTTTTGTCGGTCTCTCGTTTCTTGGAAATCATAACCGAATTGATCAATAAAAACACCATACCATTCACTTTCTGCAATATTGTCAATTTCTGCCTTCACAGCATCTAAGTTTGCAATTTGCCAATTTTGTCGAGAATCTTCAGGATTATTCGGGCCGAGGTTGACGTAACCGAATAATTTCGTGTTTGGTTTGAGCTTATCAGTAACCAGTTTAGAGTCCTTAGAGAGTTCACCAGGTTCAGCACAGACTATATAAGGCAAATCTTGGAGTTTATCGATAGCGTAATAGGGATCCTCGACATTATCTAAATTAGCAATATCACCGTAGACGAAAGCAAAAGGGCTGATTCTTAAGTCTTTTGACGTGAAGGATGGTTTAGGGTAAGAGTCGCTTTCCCCAAAAACAGGTGTGTCAGAAAAGAGTACCGAGAGGAATAATATCACAAAAAGAAGGACGATATTTCTAATCACTTTCTGTAGCATAATAACCTTCACCTATCTTCATTTAATTTATGTACTTATGAACTTAAATCATTTGACAAGAAGAGCAAAGTTCCTTTTATTTTGCTAAATAATTTTCTTAATCGAGGTTATTAGTGGAATTTATTCAAATTAACTTATTTTATATCGATTCTTATTGACAATGTAGATAGGATATGCAATTAATTAAAATAATTACTAATATCATTAAAATGAGGGATTCTATTGTTAAAAAATAAATCTTTAATTATAATTCCTGCCTTAAACGAAGAGGGCAATATTGCTAGCGTTCTTCATGGGATTTTTAAATATTGTCCAGATTGTGATGTATTAGTCGTAAACGATGGTTCCAAGGATGCGACTTCTTCCGTAGCCAAGAAGGAAGGAGTTAATGTAATAGATCACCTCTATAATATTGGATATGGGGGAGCACTTCAAACAGGCTTTAAATATGCTGTAGACTCTGGCTATGAGTATGTAATTCAATTTGATGCTGATGGACAGCATGATCCTGAAGATATTATTAAAATAATCGAAAAGTTAGAAACGAACTCATACGATATTGTAATTGGTTCGAGATTTATTAAGGGAAACACAAAAGTTGGTATGATAAAAAGAGCTGCGATACAATGCTTTCGCATGTTAATTAAAATTTTCACCGGCAAGAACATTACTGACCCTACATCGGGCTTGCAGGGACTGAATCAAGTCGTGTTTTCTTATTATGCTAAAATGGGAAACTTCCCTGAAGATTTTCCAGACGCAGATACATTAATCCATATGCTTAATCGAGGACATCTCGTCTTTGAGATACCTGCGAATATCCGAGAAAGAATGTCTGGTAAGAGTATGCATCTAGGACTTAATACAATTTATTACTTCTTTAAAATGCTGGTTAGTATCATGGTAGTAGTACTAAGACATAAAACTAACGTTAATAAGCAGAAGGGTGATGTTAATGCTTAGAATAATATTATTAGCGATAGGAATTATTTTTGGAATTTTAGTCTTTAAACTTTTGATTAATGGTAAAATGAGTGCAAGAACATCACTTCCTTGGATAGCTTGTTCTTTTTTTGTCATTATTTTATCTGCTTTTCCTTATACTATTGATACGTTTGCCAAGCTAGTTAATGTTGAATATCCACCAACGTTACTATTTTTGATATCTACTTTAATTATCTTTCTGCTTTTGCTTTATCAAGCCATTCATCTTTCTATTTTACAGGACAAAATTAAAGAGCAGGCTCAAATCATTGCTATCATGAAAAGTATGGGGGAAACCTCGAATAAAACTAATCAAGAATCTTCTTAAATAAATATACTTACAGCATAACAAATTGGGTGGGATTGTTTTGGAAGCGCTTATGAATGTACTCTCAGAAGTAAGAATTTATGTGCAGAAAATTGATTTGGAGTTTATTAATCTTAACCTTGTTTTATATATTATTTTTGTTGCCATGTTATTTTCTGCTTTTATTCTAATTATTGTACAGAAAAACAAGATAAAAAAAAATAATGAAAATAATCAAGTTATTCAAAGGTTACTCAACTCCATTGATGTTCAAAGCGATTTAACCAAACAGTTATATTCTATCTTAGATATTATTATCTCGATTGTAGCCACGGATGGTTATTTTATTTATCTTTGGGATAATAAAAGTGGGAGCTATGTTTTACGTACGACAAAATACAGGACTTCTGAACTTGGGATTGTGGAAGTCAGTTACAGTGGACTCACACCATACGAAAAGGAAAAATATAATCCACCCTTGGGACTTTCCGAACAGTTAGACAGTCTCGAGCCAGAATTCATAAAAGACGGGGAAGTGCCTCTTTTGCGAATGGGAATATCCGGGGGGAAAGGTCAGATTAGGATGGGGCCTATAACCAAGATTAGTCCCAAACAGCAACAAATGTTAAAAGTGTTTAGCGAAAATGCCGATAATATTCTGGATATATACCTAACTATGGATAAATTAAATAATGACGTTGAAATAATAACGACTACCGGAAATGCTATTACTGAGCTAAGCAAATCTGCTTTTAAAATGGAAACATTGAGCAGTAAAATAATGGCGATTAGTTCGCAGGTAATTGAAGCCGGAGGATGTTGTTTTGCTATAAAGGACAGGGGTAAGTGGAATGTTCCCATCCATACGGGATTAAGCAGTAATGTAGATCAGCATTTTATAACCGATAATGAAGCGTTGGAAAATATGTATGAAGTGTTGGGAGATAAATCCTTTCTGTTTATTAAGCAAAATAGTAAGGAGTTCTACAGCATACCCTACTATCTTGTAGCATCTGGTATACAAGCAATTATGCTTGTACAGACACAAGGAATCCAGGGAATGGCAGTTTTTTTATATTACAGATTGCCAAGGGTGGAGGATTACTCAATCTCCGTTGTATTAATGATGACTAAGCGCCTTGGTGAACTTTGGGAAAACCAAACCAAACTTAAATCATTATCTAACTCCTATGTTCATATGCTGCAAATATTAGTTGATTCAACTGATAATCTCGAACCAACAACTGTGGGGCATTCTGAACTTATAGCCAACTATTCTACGGCAATCGCTATGGAATTAAAGCTGCCTCAAAGTGAAGTGGAAAGTATCAGAATGGCGGCTTATTTTCATGATGTGGGAATGCTAGGATTATCAAATGATATTTTGTTAAAACAAGGGAAGTATACTCAACTGGAATATGAAATGATGAAGCTGCACTCGATTGTCGGTGCATCGATTATTGAAGCAACAACTTCCAAAGAAGAGGTTGTCTCATATATAAGGCACCACCATGAGCGATGGGATGGTTATGGGTATCCTGACAACTTGAAACAAAACCAAATACCCCTAGGTGCTCGCATCATTGCTGTAGCCGATATGTTTAACGCCAAATTGCAGGGCAGAAAATACAGAGAACCTGTACCCTATGAAAGAGCGGTCAGTGATTTGCTTGCTGCTTCGGGTACTCAGCTTGACCCTAGATTGGTTAAAACATTGCTATCCTGGTTGAATAAAAAACGATCTAAAGCACAAAGAGGAAAAGCCATGGGACCATGTTGGGAGATTAATTGCTGTCCAATACACATTTCTAAAGAATGTCCAGCATATGGTAAAATTGACAAGAATTGCTGGGAAATTAACGGAGTTAACTGTTTAGCACACGGTAGTAAGTGTTCTTCCTGCTTTGTAAAGACAGAGATGCTGTCAAGGAGTGATAAGTAGTTTCTGTAATTGAAGGGAAAATCAGTGTGGATAATCGAAGAGAAAGATTTAAACAAGCAGAAAATTTTGTGGTATATTATGGTGAGAGTTCTAAATGGGAATTAAATGGATATGACATCGCAATCATTGAACCTGCAGGATATCATGATAGTGAGATTAAACGAATTCAAAAATCAGGCACCCTAGTTCTTGCCTATCTAAGCTTCTTAGAAATTCCTCCTTGGAGTGATGTTCTTAAATTTTTAGAGAAAGATGATTTTTTGTCTGTTGATGGAGAGAGGGTATTTAACCAGGAGTATGGAAATTTCTGTGCTGACTTGACATCAGCCAAATGGCAAGGCTTACTGATGAATAAGGCATCAGAATTACTTGAATATAGGTGTTATGACGGTCTATTTATTGATACAATCGGTTTTTTGGAAGACAAACAACTTCCTATTAATAAAAGAGAAGTACAGATAAAAAATGCAAAAGAGATTATTCAAAAAATCCGAACAATCTATCCTGATCATATCTTTATCCAAAATTGTGGTATAATTGAGGTGATTAGGTCCACATTTTCCTTGATTGATGGAGTATGTTGGGAGAATCCACCGTTAGAGTCGGAGGATGAATTAGTTAAAAAGTTGTTGGGTAATCTTTCGACTTTACAGATGAATTCTGGGCTAACCGTGTTTTTGTTATTGGAAGATATTAAAATACAAAGCCTGCGCTATCATAAAGCGCATGAGCAGGCGGTAAAGAATAACTTCTTACTATATAATGCAACTAATGGATATGCAAAACAGCCATGAATCTGCCAAAGCATTTAGGATATTGGAGATATTGGAGCGATGACGATGTTTGGGAACGAAAATCTAAGGGTTATGTTAACAACAGAGGGAACATATCCATTTCACCATGGTGGTGTAAGCACATGGTGTGATGTTTTAGTGAAGCGTCTAAGAAATATTGATTTTGTTCTTTACAGTGTAATGATGAATCCTTATGTGACACAAAAATTTTCGTTACCCTCAAGTACGGATTTAATCAAAGTTCCATTATGGGGAATAGAGGATGCCGCGGAAAATTTGCAGAAACCTTTTTCCGATATTTACCTAACGAAAAAAATCACGACTGATAGGGTTATTGAGTCAGAGTTTTTACCCTTATTTAGGGTATTTATTGAAGAGATATTGACTTTAGACAAAAACGCTATGCGTTTTGCTTATGCATTGCACAATATGTACAAATATTTTCAACAATATGATTATACTCTGAGCTTTAAGTCTAATATCATATGGGAGGAATATAAAGGGTATATTTATAACATAACGGCCAATGAAAAAAATGGTTTTGCAGTTCCTAGTATTTTCGATTTAACTCAGAGTTTAGGTTGGTTGTATAGATTTTTTACTATACTTAATGCACCTCTTCCTAAGATAAATGTTGCGCACTCGGCAGCCGCAGCATTTTGCGGCATACCTTGCGTTTTATCAAAGTTTGAGCATGGAACCCCTTACTTGTTGACTGAACACGGCGTTTATTTGCGAGAACAGTATTTATCTGTTAGCCGTTCTGATTTTTCACCGTATCTGAAAACCTTTTTGATTAGGCTTGTTCATTCTATTGTAGTGATGAACTATAATTTGGCTGATACTGTTTCTCCGGTCTGTAATTATAATACTAGATGGGAAAGAATATTTGGGGTGCCATCCTCTAAGATAAATGTCATTTACAATGGTGTGGATAATAGTATTTTTACTCCCGCAGTAAAAAACGCTGCGAATCCTCGCCCAACAGTTGTCACTGTAGCACGCATTGACCCGGTCAAAGATCTTATTACGCTCATCAAAGCAGCAGCAATAGTAAAAGAAAGTATTCCTGACGTGCAATTTTTCGTTTATGGCATAGTTAACGTTCCTGAGTATTATAAAGAGTGCCTCGCTATGCGAGATCAGCTCGGTCTTGATGAGAATTCGTTTGTTTTTGCTGGGCATACAGACGATGTGCCTAGTGCATTAAAGCAGGCGGATGTTGTTGCACTTTCCAGTATTACGGAAGCATTCCCGTATTCTGTTGTAGAAGCAATGATGGCAGGCAAGGCTATAGTAGCTACCGACGTTGGAGGAGTTGCTGAAGCTTTGGGAGATTGTGGACTAATTGTTACTCCTAGAAGACATGATGAGTATGCCCGATCCCTCCTTACTCTGCTCAAAGACCCGGAACTCAGACATACTTTGGGAGAGGATGCCCATAGAAGGGCACTTGATTACTTTACGATTGAGAATGCAGTTGAGTTATATATGAAGGCTTATCGTAAATTATCTTTCAGGACTGTTCAGAGTACAACTATGCTTCTTAAACAGCAGAGACTGCTTGCCGAGAAAGGTTATACACTTCTTGAACTAGGATTCTGGACCGATGCGATTGAACAATTCAAACAAGCTATTAAAACTGTCCCGAATTCCCCAATCGTTCCGGTTTTATATGCAGATATTGCCCGTGCCTACGCTGAGCTTGGAAAGAATGATGCAGCTAATCTGCAGCTGGAAAAAGCCAAACTCATTACCCAGTTAGCTGAAGACCAGATTGCTTAATTTAAAAGGGTAAAGCGAGGGATGACAAATGCCAAAAAATTTTAAACGCTCAATAAGGGGCTATGATGCTGAGAGTATTCAACAGGAGATTAATACAATTAATCAAATGTATGACAATAAAATACAAGAACTAAAAAAAGAGATTTTTGCTCAAACTCATCAAAGACAATTATTGCGAAACGAATATAATAAATTGAAGCAGGAATTTGGTGACAGGGTAGAGCTGCAGGAACAAATAAAGGATAAGCTGTACGAAAAATATCTTGAGATTTTAGAACAACAGTTAATCACGAAACGAAAAACGGATCATTCTATTGCAGAATTAGAAAATCAAGTTAAATTAAGACAAGAGGAATTATCAAAATATAAAGGTTATTCGAATAAGGTTAAATCAGACATTCTCAGGGTGAGAGACAGTTTCAAATCAATATTGGAGGAAGGAGATGAGATATAATGCCTAGGGTGAGTAGATTTTTTGGATATAACAAGCAAGAGGTAGATAGATACATTGATCAGATAAGTAATCAGTATGAAGCAGATTATAATAAACTTATTACTGAATTAAGAAACATTGAAGAAGAAAATGACTTGCTTAAGAAAGATATCGAAGAACTTACATCAAAGTCTGAAAATGTAAAAGAACTTGAATTACTCGAACTCTCTTTAGAACGGATAGAAGCAATATATGAGTATTTGAAGAGATATCAAGATGAAGACTTTTATAATATTTTCAGTGAAGAGCTTTCAATTAGAGAAAAACTCAAAGAGGATATTAATAACATCGAAGAAAGCATTCAAGAAACCAAGGATAATATTAAAAAAGAACTAGAACATGTTAACAAAATAATAAAAAGTTCTAATTTCAGTCTAGTTACTACTGGCCATTCAGCAACCGGAAAGAATAGCAATAGTTCGGATAAAGATTCCACCGGAAACGATAATGAAGAGAGTAGTATCAGGTTAATGACCAAACCTATCGCTGCTGATGGTACACCTTTATTTGATGAATGGGATAAGAAGAAAGAAAGTCCTGCCAGACAGAAACAAACAAAAAATGAAGAAAAACCTGCTCCGATTTTTGAGCTTACTTCTTTCTGGGGAAAGACAGAACCTGAAGATACTATTTCAGAAAAGTTTAGAGTACCGGAAGATAAAGTACCGGAAGATAAAGTACCGGAAGATAAAGTACCGGAAGATAAAGTGACGAAAGATATAGTAACGAAAGATACAGAAACTACCCAGGAAAAATATCAAGACGATATAAATGATCTTCATAATTTGGATTTTTCTGTAGAAAAAGAAATAGCAGCAACCTGGCAAAAATCTGAGGGCAATTCAGTTACTGAGAATAAGGAAACTGTTCTAGATCATGACCTTAAAGAAAAGATAGATCTAGTTCGATATAAATATGTAATTGGCAAATTAGCAGGGGAAGATTTGACTGATAATTCTGGGGGCCTCATTATTAGTAAACATGAAGAAATCACTGCGGATGTAATAGAGGCAGCGCAAAGAGAAAGTAAACTTTCAGAATTAATTATTAATATGGTAGTTCAGGGAATGGATGAATAGCATGACGATTCAGCAACTAAGTGCTAGATCTATCAAAAAGCCCGAACTTAGGGAATTGTGTACCCAAGTTCTTGAAAGAACGAAGAATCCCCATGATATATATGAAATTACCGCTACCTTAGAATCCATCGGCTGGAATGACAAAATGGCAAGAGACAGGTTTGGGCATAAAGATCTTTTTTCTTTGGCCGAGGAACTTTGGGATTTCATCAAAAACGAATTACATATAGTTCCTATGGTGAAGACAGAAAAAATGTCAACATTAAAATATTTCCTGGAATCAATGAGAAGTTTTCTCAGAGGAACTATTTTTGCCCTACCTATGGCAGTTTCAGTTATTTCTATGTTGACACTAAGATTTTCCCTGTGGTCATATGAAAATCTTACTGTGTCTTTGGCAACTAGTATATCTATTGGAACAATCCTTAGTTTTGTGGTTGTGGGGGGATTCACCCAGGCTTTAGCAAGACGCGGGTTTATGTATCTCGGACAGAATCTCGGATATATGGCAAGAAAGACAGCCTTTTATTTTGTTCGCTTAGGTTTTTATTGTGCTATTGCAGTAACGATTGGCTTCTATGTATTTAACTGGCTGTTTAAGATATTTCCCTGGTCAATGGCCTCTATTATTATTCTTTACTACTTTTTCCTTACGGTTATTTGGCTCTCAGTTACTATCATGTACATGTTAAGAAAAGAAATAGTTTTTACGGGTCTCATAACGGCAGGGATTGGACTGGTCTTTGTCTTATTCATCTTATTAAAAATAGATATTATTATTTCTCAGCTCATTGCTCTTAGTATTGTATCTGTAGCTGGTTTTTTTATTTCCAGGTACTATTTCTATCAGACAGAGAAAATGATGGAGAAAGGGATTGCTCCCTCTTTACCGAGACGTTCATTAATGCTCTATTCCACCATGCCATATTTTAAATACGGCTTTTTTTACTTTTTATTTTTGAATTTGGACCGAATTATCGCTTGGTCGACTAACGAAACCTACATGCCATATATCATCTGGTTCCGGGGAGAATATGAACTTGGACTGGACTTTGCATTGCTGGTCCTTATTTTACCGATGGGTTTTGTTGAAGTTATTGTCAACGAGATTATGATTAAGATACTTGTGGACCAAAAGAATTTCTCAATGAATGAAATACCTACCATGAATAATATCTATAAGAAATTTCACAGAAAGTGGACAATTTTTGTAAGCCTTTTCGGTATTCTAAATGGAATTATTCTTTTCCTATTTATTCGTTATATTGATTATCATAATATTATTCATTTAGAAATATTAGGAAATAGAGTAACCCTTGTTGTTCTTATATTAGCAATCCTTTCATACTCAATAATTTCACTGGGGCTTTTAAATTGTCTTATTCTTTTCAGTTTTTCCCAGCCTCAAATGGCGGGACATTCTATTATGGTCGCTACCGCAGTAAATGCAATTCTTGGATTCGTACTTAGCCGATGGGTTGATTATTATTGGGCTGTTATCGGCTTGGTAATAGGTTCGATTGTATTTGCTGTTTTAAGTTTTAAAAGAGTATCAGAAGTGTTCTCTAACCTTGATTATTACTTATATAACGCTCAGTAGGATGAAAGATAAAGGAGTGGATTATAGTGCCGATAATTGACCAAGCTGAAAACATCCTAAGATTGGCAGTTTCTTTTTCCATTCTATTTTTACTATTGCCAGTTATAATCTTCAGGGAGAAAGGCGGAGGGGTAGAAGGTTTTTTTTCGCGGTATATCAAGATAGTTTTTTTAATTATTGTTATGGGATATATCCTAGCCGCCATCAAACTTTTTGAATCTTTCTCTATTTTCTTAGTTCTAATTGCTCTTATTGTTTTAAACCGTTATAGAGAAAAAAAAGCAAAGCAAGCCAAGGTCATAAATCAGGAGAAGGATCTGGCTAAGGATGAACTACCATTATTAGCATATTTCTTCCAGGCTTTTGATGGCGAGACATGGTCAATGGATGTGGCCCGCTCCAAAATACGGGAAGTTCTAGTGAAATTTAGGATATGGTTAAAAGATTTTATAAAAAATCCATATACATTGATATTATTCGCAGTTCTCTGCGGTTCTGCCTATCTGCGTTTCTACGACCCACTTACTTCTGCTTCACCTGGATATTCAGATGCGCCGAATAATATTGCGTGGGTAAAATACATTACTACGAGTATTCTTTTCCATGATGGGATTTACCCTCTTGGAAACCATATCTTGATTGCCACTTGGTGGAAGTTTGCCGGAGATGATATCCTCTATATCTTTAAGTATTCAGGAGCTCTGAATGGAGTCTTAGCTTCATTGGGAATTTATTTGTTTCTTTATAAATTAACTGGGAGAAAGACGGCGGGAATCGTAGGTGCATTTATCTATGGGCTGCTTGGGGCATTATTGCCAATGGAATGGGGGCGGCAGGCAGCTACCCTTCCCCAGGAATTTGCCTTGGCCTTTCTTGCGCCAACTTGGTATTTCACGATTCGCTATCTTGAATCTAAAGAAGAAAGGTTCCTTTGGACAGCAGCTGCTGCTTTTGCCACAATCGGACTAAGCCATTCATTTATTTATGCCTTGATGGTCCTAGGCGTTGTCTTAATAATTTTTACCTATTTCTTATTTGGTCCGCGTAAAAACCTGAAAGCCAATGTTCATTTGATGATAGCAGGGATAGCCTCTGGGGTTATTTCAGTTATCCCAATGCTATATGGACTGCTTATAGGTAAAGAATTTCATAGTACGACCACTGAATTCCTAACATCAACTGCCGTAGCGGAGATTCCAGCCCTTACGAATGTAGATGAAGCTGTTCTTCTCGGAATTGCTGCAATGGTGCTATTGTTGGTATTTAATCTTTTTAAGAAAGAACGCAATGAGCCTACAGTTTTTATTATTCTTCTTTCTATCCTTTCTTTTGTAATATATATTTATCTTGGCTCGTGGACAGGATACGGGGTTATTATCAGCAGGAGTGGTATTCTATGGGCCATTGTTATCTGTCTAGCAATCGGATTCGGTTACCACGCCGTTATACGAATCTTAAGTATCATAATTAGACCAAAAATAGAAATCGTGCTTTGTGTAGCCTTATTAGTGGGTGCAATAATGACTTACCCTCCTGTACCTGCTGTCCCTTATAAAATGATAAGTGACAACATGATTAACCAGTACTTGAAAATTAGTGATGAAAATATTGCAACAACGTGGACGCTTATATCCAATGAAGAGGGATATTGGCTTTCACTACATGTTGCGTGGCATACTCATTTATGGGATTTTATGGAATATAGTCCGGAGACGAAGATAATAAGCAAAGTGAATGAGGATGGGACCAAGCAAATAATTGAAAATGAAGATATCTTTATATTTTTAGAAAAGGAAGTATTTGACCCAATTAGTCAAGAGACTGGCGTTGATTTAAATTTTGAGAATAAGAAACAGGAAATCAGAAATCGTGTTAAGAATTATGCCCTTTTAGCAGAATGGATTGATACGTTTAAAAGATATCATGATAACATTGAAATATATTATGAAGATGATGAACTTACAATTTATCATATTCATCAGAACGCAGAAGATATTTTAAAAGCATAAGTTTTTGAAACAATGAAAATGATTAAAAGGGGAAGAGGTTGAAATTGGCTATCTACAATCAGTATGAAAGTCTGATTCGATTGGGAATATCCTTTGCGATTCTATTCTTCATTATGGCAACTATTATGTTCAAAGAACATGGAGAAGCAGGAGAACGTTTCTTTTCCAGATATATCAAGATGGTTTTTCTGATCATCGTAATTGGTTATGTCTTTGTGCTAATTAAGCTTTACGAGGTAATTACTTTATTTGTATTTATTACGATATCCACCATGTTCTGGCGCATGCCGGCGGGTAACCGAGTGCAATCGCTTAAAGAGAATTACTCTAAACTAACAATGCTTTTTTATGAAACCTTGGATGGTAAATTCTCGCCTTTGAATTGGGCTAATAATATAGTTAAGAACAAATTAAAAACTTGTTGGAAAATTATTTTGGCGGTTCTTAAATCTCCGTCAAATTATCTATTATTTGCAGTTATCTCTGGGGCTGCTTATTTGCGTTTTTATGACCCGATATCGCATGCAGCACCTGGACTATCTGACGCATCTGTAGCTATCGCTTGGATGAAATATATTTCAGAGAGAATACTTTTTCATGACGGGATATACCCTCAGGGGTTACATATATATGATGCTACCTTGCGTAAGTTTGCGGGCATAGATGCAATCTATGTTGTAAAATATATTGGTCCCTTGAACGGTGTGCTAACCACCATAGCACTTTACTTCTTCGTTCAACAGCTGACCAGAAGGAAAAGCGCGGGAATTATTTCAGCTTTTGTGTTTGGAGTTCTAGGACCCTTCTTATACCTTGGCTGGGAGAGACAGGCAGCAACGAATTCCCAAGAGTTCGCTTTAATTTTTGTCTTTCTTGCCTGGCATTTTACTATTCGTTATTTTAATACCAGGGAAAAGTATTACCTCTGGACAACAGGAATAGCCTTGGCAGTGATGGGACTTGTTCATTCTTTGGTCTGGGCTTTCGCTTGTTTTGGTGTTGTCTTAATAGCATTATCCTATTTCATTTTTGGTCCGCTAAAAAACTTTAGAGCAATTCTGAGTGTTGCGCTTGCTAGTATAACCTCAGGAGTGATATCAGGAATACCTTTAATAATAGGTTTATTGATGGGAAAAGGATACCACTCCTCATCTTTGAATTATCTAACAAGTGTTATGGCATCAAATATTCAGAAGCTTACATATTTGGATTATGCTGCTGCTGTAGGAATAGTATTAATGACCTTATTGTTAATCCTGTCCAGATGGATGAAACAGAGGCCGGAACCTTTATTATTTGCAATACTTATTTCCATCATATCGTTCCTGTCATATATATATCTAGGGTGGTTAACAGGTAATACTTTATTAATCGGCAGGATAGGCCTTTTATGGTCAGTAGTTGCCTGTCTCGCGCTAGGAATTGGTTGGCATGGGTTTATTACAATTTTCATCAGAATAAAGCCGTTGGAGGTATTCCTCTGTTTAGCACTTCTTATTGGAGTTACCTATTACTATCAGCCGATGCCTTCCGCACCCTACAAAATGGTGCATGATTCAATGGTTAACCAATACTTAAGAATCGCTACAGAGTTCAGCCCTACCACCTGGACGATGGTTTCCAATGAGGAAGGCTATGCACTTAGCCTAGGTAAAGGCTGGCACATGCATTTATGGGAGTTAGTTGATGATTACATCCCTAAAGCTGAGAAAATTGTTAGAAAAGATAATCCAAACCAAGTCCTTGAATCAGAAGATATATTTATCCTTATTGAAAAAGTCGTATTTGAACCACCCTTAGAAATCGTAAAACCAATAGTAGATAAACGCAAAGAGTACTATTTGCTAATGGAACAGTGGGTGGACGATTATAGCAGCCTGCATAACAACATTGAAGTGTTTTATGAAGATGAAGAAATCAAGGTTTATCACATCAATCAACCTAAGAAAAGAGAGTTTGATAAGGTATGGAACATACGAGATAATTAGGGCTCAGAGGGGGAGAGTATAACGAAAGTATTAATAACGAATGCCCAACTTCGAAAAGCTCTGGCGACTGTTAGGTCTTTGGGTGCAAAAGGAATAGAAACCTATGTTGTTGAGGAAACCAGATTTTCACCTGCTGCATTCTCCAAATATTGTACGGGTTCTTTAGTATGTTCGAGTGCGTCCCAAGACCCTGAACATTTTTATAGATATGTAAGTGACAAGATCAAAGAATATGGGATTGATGTTTTCTTTCCGATGGATGAGGATACAGTAGCCGTTGCAATGGAGCATAAGGAAGAACTAGAAAAAATATGTTTAATACCCCTTCCTGAATATGATAGCTATATAATTACCTCGGATAAGGGAAAAGCTTACAAGCATGCTATGTCAGTAGGTGTGAATATTCCCAAAACTGTTTTTCCAGAAGAATTAGATGATATACAGAAAATAACTGAACATTTAACTTACCCACTAATGGTAAAGCCAGTTAAAAGCAACGGTGGACGGGGAATCCAAACTGCATATAATAAACAAGATATTTTAAAGATATATCAAGAGGTACATGAACAATATCCTTATCCTATTATTCAAGAACATCTGGGAGAAGGAGATGTATATGATGTTGTACTTTTATATAATTCTAGAAGCGAATTAAGAGCTTCATTTATTCAAAAACATGTCAGGAAATATCCCTTAGTGACTGGGCCTAGTACAGTTCAGGAAAGTGTAATTTACCCGGAGATGTTGGAGATGGCAATAGAATATATGAAAGGGCTAAATTGGTTTGGGATAGCTGACCTTGAGTTTATGGTTCAAAAAGAAACGGGGGAAATTAAGTTTCTCGAATTGAATTGTAAATTTTGGAATTCGCTGCAGATGGGAATTAATGCGGGCGTTGATTTTCCGTGGTTGTTATATAAAATTGCTGTAGATGGTGATGTTGAACCTGTCAAACAGTATCAAACAGGAATCATGTGTCGTAATCTTCTTCCCGGAGATATTCTCCATTATATATTTAACAATGACAGAAAGAATATGAACCCTCCTTTTTGGAGTGGCAAAAGTGATGGCATAAGAGATGACATAATATCGAAAGACGATCCCATGCCCATAGTGGGCTTTATTACGGCTTGTCTACGTTATCTATTTGATAAGAGAATGTGGAAGTTTTTATTAAGGCGCTAACGTAAAGTAGATAGCACGGTTTACCCGCTTCATTTTCAGGTGCTGGGAAAACCCGTGATAGTGTGGTTTCTTGGTAAAAAGATAAGGGGAAGATTCATGTTTATTATTAAAAGATTTCGCAGCTTATTGAGGCCGTATTATAAAGATGGCCTAAAAATATCTCTATCTTTGCTGTTTTTAACTCTTATTACTGTAATCAACCCCTTTTTCTATAAAGAAATTGTGGATAATGGAATTATGACAGGCAATACAGCTTATTTGATCAAGATGCTGGTTGTTCTTGCATTAGCCAGGATAATACAAGAATTGCTGTATTTACTTCAAACATCCATTACTTTAAAAATACGTAAAGGTGTTTTTACAAAGCTTAGAATAGATTTATATAAGCACCTGTTAAAATTGCCCCAAAGCTTCTATTCGGAAAATCACAGAGGCAGAATGCTCTCTCGAATTACGTCTGATGTTGATGCTGTGCAGAACTTGTTGCTCGACCGATTCGTTTACTTTGTTCAAAACGTCCTTGTAGGAGTATTCATTTTTTTTATAGTTATTTATATTAATTGGAAAATGATTGTAGCGGCTTGTGTTTTCTTGCCTATTTTCTATGGCTTATATTTGCTTTTTAAAAATAAGATTTTTATGTTAAGTAAAATAGTGCAAGAAAAAAAAGAAGGCTTGATGGAGAGGCTACAGGAAGATTTACTGATGGTTAAAGCAATCCAATCCTTCTCCGTATTTGAACCACGAACAGAGCAAACATATATCGCGATGCAGGCAACAGAAGATGCGAAGAGAAAACTAAGTATGAAATATGCCGTAGCATCATCATCAACCACGATTATTAACATTTTAGGATTGTTAATAATTTGGGGTATAGGTGGTATAGCGGTAATAAAAGGGGAAATGACGATTGGTACTTTGATTGCCATATCGTTTTACCTTAATTACATTGTAAGCTTATTTTTCAGTGCCTATGATATAGTTGTTGGGTTTCACAAGTCACTGCCGGCCGCAGAGAGGATATTTGAAGTAATGGATCTGTCCCTTATTATTCAAGACAGACCTGATGCGGTAGATATAGATCTAATAAAGGCCAGCATTGAGTTCGAGAATGTGTCTTTCTCATATCCCCAGAGAGAACCTGTGTTAAAAGGAGTGAATTTTAAACTTGATCAAGGAGATATAGTCGGTATTGTAGGTAAGAGCGGACAAGGGAAAACAACACTGGCCAATCTGATTATGCGATTTTATGATCCGACTGAAGGTATGATTAATATTAAAGGGATAGATATAAAGAGAATCAAACTGAAGTCTCTTAGAAAAAGTATTGCAATAGTTCCTCAGGCAGATTATTTATTTAATGCTTCTATCAAGGACAATATTGTGATGGGAAGAAAAGATGTAAGTGAGGAGCAATTGAGGATCGCTTGTGAATTTGCCAATGTCGATTCATATATCGCAAAGTTAGAAGACGGTTATGATACGATTGTCGGTGAAGATGGTATAAGGCTATCTGCTGGACAGAAGAAAAGAATATCTATTGCCAGGGCACTACTGGAAAATCCCTATGTATTAATATTGGATGAAGCAACAACTTCTCTTGATAGAGATAGTGAAGAACAAATACTTAAGTCGGTAAAATTACTTGCTAAGGATAGAATTGTGTTGATTATAACCCACAGCATCGAGAGTATTAAATTATCAAACAAAGTATTATATATCGATGAAGCAATTGTTAATCAATTTTATGGTTATGAAGAATATATTATTGAAAAACATGTAAAAGGATGCTCCAAAAAGTAGCAAATAGTTGTATATTTTGCCTATATTTGTTATTATTTAATAAAAAGTCAGGAGGGATAATATGGATAATAAAAAAACACAGGGTTATGAGAAGCCTGTATTAACCAAGCATGTACAATTGAAAGAAATTACGTTAAGTAGTACTGGCGGCGGCGGAGGAGGCGGCAGAAGCCACTGATTTAGCCTGAAGTTATTGTGCTGTTGTGCTATTGACGCCTCATTGTTGGGAGAACACTGTTTTCAGAAAATAAATAAAAGTTTTTAGTATAGAAAAAAAATATTTTACATAACTGCCAGAAAAATGAAGGTTAAGAAATGATCTCCTTGGAAATATAATTCTTAGTAAGCATTGTAACTTCGAGGTAAAACTGGGAGTTGTGATGAACTGAAGAAGGTGTTTTTCCATAGTGTTTAGATGTCTTTTGCTTAAATTGAAAATTATTTGTTCATATTCGCCAAGTTTTTTATTTCCAATCTCATTTAATACTGAGGTTGGAATTATTTTTTTAGGAGCTAGTTCCGATGCTTTGTTAAGGCTATAGACTACTGGAAGATTGAGCTTATTTTCCTTCACAATATGGTTGAACCGATCCCAGTTAATAGAATCATGTTTATCTAGAATAACAGCAATAATATCACAGCCTGATTTTTGCCAATTTTCATTATGATGTTGAAATAGATGAAGGCATAAGTGAATCAGAAGAATCTCTGTCTGGAGCACATTGTACTCTCCAGATGGGGTTGCTAACTTTTCAGTATAGCTCTCAAACAACATCTCTCCATTAAGTCTACCAAGGTAAGGATATGGCCCTAGAGAGAAATGGATATCGATAGGAATGAAAGGCATTGTATGGTTAGTATACGTTATTTTATTAGAAAATTGCAGGTGGGTCCAGATATCTAAACCAACAGAACAATCAGAATAGCCCATATCACGGATAATCTGATCGGCTAGAATAAAATCTTTCCTTTGTAGCAACAAGTCAATATCCTCAAGTGGTCTTATACCAAAGGGGTATATATCATGAATAAGATGGGATCCTTTAAGTATTACGACTGATATCTTTTCACCTTCAAATTTTTGGATAAGGTCCTTTAGTTTTTGCTGAATGAACATGTTACGAACACCTACTTCACGGATGGTGTTCGTAATTTCAATGGTAAAAGAAGAGTATTCAGCATGACAATTGTTACGTATGTATTCAAGTAGCGGTTCCTGGCTTAGTTCATCCAATTTTATTGCCTCCACGAATGAGAAATGAATTCCAAGACCAATGAATGCCAATTTTCCCTGTCATATCCGAGTATTAATCTGCTTAAAGGAGTTTTACTCACTACTTCTCCTAAAAATTCAAAATGGGTTTTACTCGTAGCAGTATCAAAACAAACCATAGTCAGCGGAAGAAGTTCAATAAGAGCTTTTCCAGGTGATAAAGTCTCTAACCGGCTTTTTTCGCTAGGCGACCAGCTGGGGAAAATAATACCGTTCAACGGAGTTTTTAGTTGGATTTTCTCTGGATAGTAGATACGAAGATCCAAGTGATTCTTCGTGTGGATATCAGAAGAAAGACCCTCAATACTATTGAGTTTTGAGATATGTTTTATATTAAAGGCAAATACTTTGGCTGGCTCGTAAATCCCAATTACTTCAGTGCTTCCGCTGTCATCTAATAGAAAACAGCGGTCATCCGACAAAAACGAGAATCCTTTCTCAAGCAAATCAACAGAGAGAGTCGATTTGCCTTGCCCCGATTTCCCGGCAAGAAGAAGGCCAAATCCGTCATAGCTGACGGCACCGGAATGCTGAGTATATAAACCTAATTGACGCATGAGTTCATACAATGGATGCATGAAAATATCAAAATCCCATACTGATTCAAGTAGGATTTCACTATAGACTAACCCTAGAACATTGAGAGTGGACCGGTTAATAATCATAATTCCCGCTTGAGCAAACTCAACAATCCATAAATTACGGTAGGTATAATATTTAGCATCATTATTTTGATCGGTAAGCTTAGCTTGATTAGGTATATTATATGGAAGCGGCTGATTAGGCTCAAAATGGTGTAGCCTAACCTTAATCATCTTCTGAGGTTTTTCTGGAATTGATATTTGAAAATCTTTTAACCATTGCTGAATGGCTATACGTAAATCATCATTATCTACTGAAAAAGATATATTCACGTGACCAATTTTAAAAGATATAAAGTTATCGGACGCTATTAACATGCTTATACTCCTGAAGAATAGATTACGATGTACTTCGAAACGGATTCTTCCGGTTCCAAATAAACGCATTCTTGTATGGTCAGCCAACAATGACCGGCCAGTTTCATGTTCTCTTTGCTTATCCCTATATTGATCTTAATATTTTTTACTCCATATTGGACGAGAAAATAGTATAACAATAAGTTTTTTTTAAGACAGTTGTTGCGAATTAAAAAAAACTTCCAGCGAGCGATCCTGTATAAGATGGTTACCATTTGTTCGATTTCTTCTTGTTCAACAAAGATGTTCTTCTGCTTAGATTCTATATATGCTAATAATTGAAGAATTTTTTTGAAAGCTAGGAGATATTGTAACCAAATAGTCACGAAGACCACCCGAATAATAAAGAAACATTTGGGTAATTTTCTATTAAACTTCATCATTTTGGATTTGCAGGAGCCCCTCTTTCTTCATATCAACAATAAAACTAAGAACATCATTTTTAATCTCATCAGCAGAAACATTGTATTGGTTGCTAATGTGTTTAATAATATCTATTATAGAGTGTCTGCCATCACAGCAATCCCATACTTCAGCACCTATCTCGTTCGTACTATAATAGAATCCGTTATCCAAATTCAACAGAATTGTGTCAGGAGGCATAGACTGATATACAATATCTTTCTTTTTTACTGGATGAGAGTGATTGTTAAGGATGGTCATACACTTCCTCTCCTTATAAATCATATTACGATTATCTGTTCATTTATTTGACAAAGGGTCAATAATTTCCTTCTTTAAATTTACATAATAAGCGAATATGTGATTCTATTATTAGGATTTGGTCTTGTCCCCTTTATAACAATACTATATTATGTAATTAACTATTGGTGAGAAAGGAGTACTTGATGACAACAAATACCTTAACTATTGATATCGAAGATTGGTATCATACTGAATTTTTTCAGAATAAATTTAGTTATAAAGAATGGGATAACCTGTCATCAGTTGTACCCGCTGCTATTGATTTTATCCTGCCTTTTTTACGTGAAAGAAATATTAAAGCTACTTTTTTTGTTTTAGGCTATATTGCTGAGAGGTTTCCAGATGTTGTTGATAACCTAATCGGAGCCGGCCACGAAATTGCTTGTCATGGGTATAGCCATACATTTGTCTCCAAAATGAGTTGTAAAGAATTTAAAATAGATGTCCAAAAGTCTTTAGACATATTAAAAAAATCAAGAGATATTGACATTATGGGTTTTCGTGCCCCGGCATGTTCAATAACAGATAGGGAAAGTTGGTTTTTCCCGGTTCTTAAGGAGAATGGTTTTAGATATGACAGCAGTATATATCCGAATTCTTTTCTGGTATTAACTAAGCGTAAAAACTCAAAGTATACTGCCTGGAACGTATTCGAAGATTTATGGGAAATTCCATTAACTTCTTATAAACTGTTTTCTAATATAGGAATTCCACTAAGCGGCGCGTTTTATTTCAGACTAATACCTTTTTTTATTTACAAATACTTAGTATCAAATCTTAATAAGAAGGACATCCCACTTAACATTTATATTCATCCACGTGAAATTTGTGAAGACTTTCCAATAATCAAACAATCCATGTTAGCTGACTTGGTACACTATTGGAAAATTGGAAGACCTCTCACAAATAAATTAGATAAGCTAACAAATAAATTTAACTTTATATCTGTATCTGAAGCTTATTTTAATTCTGATGGTTCGTTTAAAGGAAATAATATATGAGTCAACATATTTCTGAAAACACACACAAACTAGCTGTTTTTGACTTTGATGGAACCATAACTAGAAGGGACTCCTTCAATGATCTAATCATTTGGAAATTTGGTTTGTTGCGCTTTCTGATACGTATGTTTAGCTTGACTCCTCTTATCATTCTTTATAAATTAGGCTTAGTAGATAATGCTGTGCCTAAATGTAAAATGTTTAAAAGCTTTTTTAAAGGCATGAAAGAAGAAGATTTTATCGACCTATGCCAGACATATTCTTTGACTAGAATAGATTTCTTGGTGCGGGAACAAACTCGCGAGCTTATTAAAAGGCATAAAGAGAAGGGACATATACTAATCATTGTGAGTGCTTCCTTGGAGTCGTGGATTTATCCATGGGCTAAGGAAAATTCTTTTGAAGAAGTGATTGGTTCAAAACCAGAAATAGCAAATGGGTCACTCACGGGTAATTTCCAAGGAGAAAACTGTTACGGAATAGAGAAAATAAATAGACTTCAGCAGCTATACCCCAAACGTTCCGGCTACTATATTTATGCCTATGGCGACAGTAAGGGAGATCGGGAACTTATTAATTATGCTGATCAAGGATACTATATTTCTCGCAAACTATTTTTAAGGAACGAATTATGAATAGAAAATCTAATCCTATTCAGACAATTGTAACTGACGGCCTATGGAGAAAGAGTATTAGTGTTATACGTTCTTTAGGCAAAGCTGGTTGTGAAGTAAGTGTCATGGGAGATTCTTTGTTCACAACCGGATTTTGGTCCAAGTACACCAGTAAGCGCGTACTTGCTCCAACTGCTGAGCATAATCCTGATGCCTTCGGGCAGAAGCTGATGGATCTCCTGACCCAATATGATGGCAACCCAAAACCAGTCTTGTTTCCTATGGAGGATGCAACGCTAATGTGGGTCGTCCATAATTACGATGAAGTTGTAAAATATGCGAAAGTATTGCTTCCCACTAATAAGTCGTTGGAAGTAGCTGAAGATAAAGCGGCAACGATTACCCTTGCTAAAAATCTTGATTTGCCTGTCCCACAAACATGGGAGCCAAGTAACGTGGATGAACTAGAAAAAATAATCTCTGAAATTAGATGTTCTGAGTTTGTGATAAAACCTAGAACAGGTTCTGGTTCGGTTGGGATCGTTTATGCTAGGCCAGGTGACAAACTGGCTTATCGTTCTCATTGGGAGAAGTATGGACCCCTAATTATCCAGGAAAGAATCAGTGCCAAAGGCCGGGGAATTGGTATCTCTCTTCTAATGGATCAAGATGGAGATTGTGTGGCTTACTTTGGACATGAAAGAATAAGACAATATCCGGTGTCAGGTGGACCTAGTACGGATAGAAAGAGTATATTTGCACCTCACTTAGTTGATTTAAGCATTAAACTGCTTACGGCATTATCATGGCGAGGAGTTGCAATGGTTGAATGGAAAGAAGATCCGACAGATGGTACTCCAAAGCTAATGGAAATCAATCCTAGATTTTGGGGAAGTTTAGAGCTTGCAGTTCGTTCAGGTGTAGATTTTCCCTATTTATATACCCAAGCTGTGCTGGGGCAGGCTTCCAAAACCCCACCTTCTTATGAAGAAGGTGTAAGATGCAGATGGTTAATCCCTGGAGATATATTAAGGTATCTCAGCGAAGAAAAACAAAACCGAGAAGAAGTAATGTCTTTTATAAGAGGACTTCCTTCTGAGGCAGAGGAATGGGACAAAGAAGATATTAGAGGTAGTTTGGCCTGCGGGATTTGTCCGGCTTTACTGGCGCTTAATCCATACTATTGGAAGTACCTGAAAAGAACGTAAGATGTATTGAATAGGAATCGGAGATGTTGAATGATGAAAAATGCCTTGACCATCGATGTAGAAGACTGGTATATGACCCAGGATTTTAATTTTCCATACGTTACTTGGGATAAGTATGAGGACAGGGTAGAATATAGCACTAATCTCATCTTAGATTTACTGTTAGAAGTTGATGCTAAGGCTACATTTTTTGTGTTAGGATGTGTGGCTGCCCGTCACCCTGAATTGGTCCGCAGAATTGTCCAACAAGGACATGAACTGGCTAGCCATGGGTATACTCACCAAATGATAACGCAGATGAGTAAAGAAGAATTTAGGGATGATCTTGTCAGAAGCAAGACGTTACTGGAGGAAATATCCGGAGTAAACATTACGTGTTTTCGGGCACCGACTTGGTCAATCACGGAAAGCTCTCTATGGGCCTTAGAGGTTTTAGAGGAAGAAGGATTTCTCTATGATTCAAGTATCCAACCGTTTAAGACACATCTTTCAGGGATAAGCAATGCCCCACTTGCCTTCTTCCACCCTAAAGTAAAAGGTAAAACCTTGAGAATATTAGAGGTTCCACCTACTCTCTTTGAGATAGGACCGGTTAGGACTCCTTTTGCTGGAGGTTTATACTTTAGAGTATTGCCGTATTTTATAGTGAAGTATTTATTACAGACGGTTAATAAAACCCGCCCGGGAGTTACCTATTTTCACCCCTGGGAGGTTGATCCTGGTCAACCTCATCTGGAAGTCAGTACTTTCACTAAAATTACCCATTACGCTTATCTGAAAAATAATCTTGGAAAGATAAAGCATTTTTTGCACAATTTCCAATTTTGTCCCCTAAAAGAACTGATTGTGGAAACAAAGGAATACCCTGTGTTTGAGCTCAGTTGAAAAGAAAATAAGTTTGGCGGAAAAAATGAAAATACAGGATTTGCTAGATAAACCTTCATCCAAATATATAATCATGGTAATTGCCGTTAATTGTCTGCTGGCTGTTGTCTCGTTTGCCAAAGATGTTTATATGGCAGCCTATCTTGGAACATCTGCGATTGCAGACACTTTTCTTCTTAGCTTTTTTATTGTGGATACATTAGGGAACAATCTAATGGCTGTTGCTTTAGGAGTGGCTGTAATCCCTGTTCTTTCAGAAGTGTTTTTATACAAAAATAAGAGAGAGCCTCAAGCGGTAATAGCAGGAGCGGTCCTTTATACAGCCATAGTTGGAGTAGTAATCACAGCACTCTTATTTTTTAACCGAACGACAATTATCGCGTCTCTGGGCAGTGGTTTAAGTCTGGAAATGCAAGAACTTGGAATAAAGTTACTGATTATCCTTATCCCGGTTCTGACCATTTTTCCTCTCAACACTCTTGGGATGGCTGTGCTCCAGGTTAACAACCGTTTTGTTAGTTCCACAGCAGGTCCTGTTGTTTTCAATGCACTACTCTTTTTAGGTTTAGTTTTCTTATATCAGAAGAGTCTTATTTTAGACAAGGGAGTATACTGGCTTAGTATTTTTTTAGGGTTTGCTGTTATTGGACAATTCACTTTCATCTGGTACTTTGTGGTTAAAAAAGTTGGGATTATTCCTAACTTCAAAAGATTGAAAGAATCTCAAGCTGACCTAGTCGCAATCTGGAAGAACTTCCTGCCTTATGTTCTGGTATTAGGCTCAACCCAAATTATATATACTGTTGAAAGATATCTGGCTACAGGACTAGATACAGGTACGCTGTCAGCCTTAAATTATGCTTTTAGGCTTGTACAATTCCCTATATGGGTTTTTGTAGCTGCTGTAGCAACAGTGGCTTTCCCGGAGATTACTAGAAAAGCCTTGTCCGGAGAAAAGAAGTCGTTTTCAGATAGTGTATATAAGTATCTTTTCGTTGGGGCATTATTTACTGCTCCGTTAACAATAATTCTTTATGTATTAAGATATCCCATTATTAAAACCCTTTTTGAAAGAGGAGAGTTTAATTCTCATTCGGTAGAAATAACGGCTACAATCCTTTCCGGATATGTTTTCTGTATTGTTTGGCAGGGTTTTTCAGCCTTATTAATAAGAGTCTCGATGTTAAAAGGCAGTAAAACTATTCCTCTCAAAGCAGCATTTCTCTCCATGTCCATCAATCTCTTCCTAGTCTGGTATTTGGTTGAATCATTAGGCCCCGTAGGCATTGGTTATGCAGCAGCAGGAGGCACGTTTGTTAATGCCCTAGTCTTGTATCTTCTATTGAGAAAACACCTTACTGATATTCGTCCGTATCTTTATTCTTTGATTCCATTGTTCGGAGCAAATATTGGTTTACTCTTCACCAGTTATGGTGTAAAAGATCTATGGTTCAGCGTAGAGAATGGTTCTGAGATACTGAAGTTCGCTTATTTAGCATTGATTAGCATTATTTGTATTGGGGCCTACCTCTTAAGCTACCTGGCCATTAAGAGACTAATGCCTATAAATACTAATACCAAGTATTTACAATAACAGTATGTTTTTTATGAGGAGATGGATTTGTGAAAATTGCAATCATTATTCCCGCATATAATGAAGCTGATACTATCGGACAAGTAATTCAATCCGTACAACAAGTTCTGCCAGAGAGTACAGTTGTTGTTATAGACGATGGATCAGCTGATAATACCTACGAGAAGGCTAAGGAAGTAGGAGCAATTGCCATAAAACTAGTTGTGAATTTAGGTATTGGCGGAGCGGTTCAAACCGGTTATCTGTACGCATTTCAAAACGACTTTGACTATGCCATTCAGGTAGACGGAGATGGGCAGCATGATCCTGAGTATCTAACTAGAATACTTGCCCCCCTTATCGAGGGCAAAGCGGATCTGGTGATTGGTTCTCGCTATATTAATAAAATTGGATTCCAATCGACGGTGATGCGGAGGATTGGGAGCAGATATTTTAATTCTTTGATACATTGGATTACCGGACAGAAGATTACTGATCCGACTTCAGGTTTTCGGGCATGCAATAAAAGAATTATTAAGGAGTTTGCACTATCATATCCTAAGGATTATCCCGAACCGGAATCGATTGTTTACCTTAAACGGAAAGGGTATATCATTCAGGAAATACCTGTCACAATGAAGGAAAGACTGGCAGGCTCCTCTTCTATTCATCATTATAGGTCGATTTACTATATGGTTAAAGTATCTACTGCCATTATGATTGAAGCCTTTAGAAAGTCGGAAAATAGGAAAGGGACGATGAATTACGATGATGGAGCTTAAATTAAGGATTATTCTTTTAGTTTTCTCATTATTGAGTTTAATTATATTGACAAATCTGGTTAAGAGGTATCGCTTAGAGCTAAAATATGCGTTGTTATGGATTTCCATCAGTATTTTGTTTGTGGTATTAGCCATTTTTCCATCTATTGCTGATTTTACTGCAGATATAATGGGGATTAAAGCTTCAGTTAATGCGATATATTTCTTGGGGATTATTTCATTATTGATGATCTCTTTTAGCTTAACAATCTCATTGTCTAGGACGTCAAACCGGGTTAAAAACCTTACCCAAGAGCTTGGTCTAATAAGGCAAAAAATGGATGATATTGAGAAAAATATATCTATAGACAAACCTAGTAAAGATTAGAAAATAAAGAATAAATTTAAAATGATGATTTCAAAAAAGACGGTTTAAAAAAAGGGAATCAGACATCGAGGACGAAATATACTAATAACAAAATATATCTAAATATTCTGAAAGGATAATTAAAAGGAGTGGAATTATGGTCATAAAAACGAAAGCAGCTTTACTTGAAGCAGCATACAACATCTATTTAGTGGACAGGGAATTGGAGTGCGGTGATGATGAGGTCATAGTAAAAAATCATCTTATCGGTATATGCGGATCAGATAAAACTTTTTATCGTGGTCAACTACCTCCGAAAACCGCTGAGTTCCGCCAAGAACCCAAATTTCCTTTTTATTTAGGGCACGAAAGTGGTGGAACTGTTGTAGAAGTGGGTTCCAAAGTTAGAGAGTATAAAGTAGGGGATAAGGTTATAGCTTTTGGGTGGAACAATAACTTAGCAGAGTATTTTAAGGCTAAAGTCTGGGAACTTCAGCCAGTACCTGAAGGTTTAGATATGGACATAGCCAGCCTCGGAGAACCTATCGCCTGTGCGATGTATTCTGGGCTTAACTCTCAAGTACAGGTAGGAGATCAGGTCGTGGTTATGGGCGGCGGTTTCGCCGGTCAAATCATTGCTCAAGTTGCCAGGTTAAAGGGTGCCGCTCAAGTTATTGTAGTTGATGTTTTAGATGGGAAATTACAGTTGGCTAAGAAGTTAGGGGCATCAGTTGTCATTAATGCAAAAAAAGAGAATGCTGTAGAAAAGGTTTTAGAATTAACAAAAGGTATAGGGGCAGATGTTGTGATTGAGGCAGCAGGAAGTCAAGAATCTATCAACATGTGTACCCAAATGATTAAACATAATGGAAAGTTCGTATGGTATAGCTGGATTACTCAACCGGTAACTCTGGATATTAGCCGTTGGCACGATGATGGGATAGAATTTATCAATACCTGCTTGGTCCATCATAGTTGGCGGGAGAGGTATGTGTGGACTCCTCCTTCACTGAAACCCGTTATTATGGGGATGATTGATATAAAGACACTTATTACCAATGAATTTCCTTTAGCTGATATTAAAGAAGCTTTTGATCTTGTGGATAAGGATGATACAGCAATTAAGGTAATTCTTCGTCCTTAATGGAGTAACGATAGTAAATAGAGTGTCCGATAGGACACTCTATCTTTTATATAAAAGCAGGATTTTACAGCCTATATGTCGAATTTTTTTAAAGTAACAGAATAATATCAATGTTCAAATAATTATGCTTATTTATGGGAGTATAATCCAGAAAGTGTTAATCCGAAGTTTCAAGCATGAAACAGCATTTCATCCGGGGAACAGATAAGCGTTTCAGTATAGATACAAAACAAGAAAAAATGTCAATTGAGATTAATAGTACAATTCAATATTTTTTGAAAATTAAATTATATTTTTTTAAAAAACAAGCAAGAAACCAAGTTGTAAGAATAATGCAAAAAATCACAAGATGTTCAATTGCAGATTTGTCCAAAAGTTGGCATGGAAATTGCAATACTTAATGCAAGAAGAGAATTTTTTTGGGAGAAAAAATAATCTCTCGAAAAATTAGTTCTATTTTCTGATACAAAAAATTTAATGGAGGTGAAAAAGAGGAAGTTAAAATAAAAGCGTACCTATTAAACTTTTTACGAAAATGAGAGGGGAGAATTTTAAATGAAGAAAAACCGTATTTTTACTGTACTACTTGTTATGGTGCTCGCTATCGCCCTGATTGGGTGTGGAACTACTCCTGCTGCTGCACCTAAGGATGATGCTAAAGATGCACCTGCAGAAAAACTAACTTTGAAACTTTCCAGTACATCCAGTAAGGGTGGAGCATTATACGAAAGTGGAGCTAAATTTAAAGAACTTGTTGAAGAGCGCTCCAAAGGAGCTATCGAAGTTCAATTATTTGCAGATGGACAGTTAGCAAAAGATCTAGATGCTATTGATGCTCATCAGACGGGTGCAATTGAAATGTCACTTCCGTCAACAGCTATGGCGCAAGTAGATCCTAAGTTTGGAGTTTTTGATATTCCATTCTTATTTAAGAACCATGCCGCAGTGCAGATGTTCTCTGAAGGAGATGTATGGAAAAACGAATTACAACCTTTATTTGAAGAGAATGGTCTTGTCGGAATAGGGTTCGTGGAAAATGGTTTCCGTCAAATAACCAATAATGTTCGTCCTATCAATGTACCTTCAGATTTAAATGGAATTAAACTTCGCGTCCCACAAAGCAAGCTCCGTGTAGCAGCCTTCCAGCAATTTGGTGCTAATCCAATAACAATGGACTTCAGTGAAGTATTTACAGCTCTCCAACAGGGAGTCGTTGACGGACAAGAAAATCCATACGTTCAAATCGAAGCCGGAAAATTCTATGAGGCTCAAAAATATCTATCCATTACGAACCACACCTATACTCCAGGTTACCTAACCGCAAGTAAAGTATGGTGGGATGGATTGACTCAAGATCAGAGAGATCTTTTAGAACAAGCTGCTATTGATGCAGGTACATGGTCACGTCAGTATGGCGAAGAAGCAGGGGATACTTTACTCAAGAAATTCGAGGATGCAGGAATGGAAGTTAACACCGCAGACTCAGCCGCATTCCAAGCTGAAGTAGCACCTGTAATTGAAATTCTTAAAGAATCTATTGATCCTGCATTCGTAGATATGGTAGTTGAAGAAGCAAAAAGATGTAATGCTGCATCATAAGTATATTTAGTATCTATCATAATAGTAAAAAAGCCTCATCGGGGTAATAAATAGGATCTTAATGAAAAACTCATGTCCCTTTATTCTTCAATTGCTGCTTAAATATCTTTAGAATATGAGGGACATGAGTTGTCAAATTATAAAGGTTAAGGAGGCAAAAGAGAAATGCTATTTCTTGATAAAATGGAACAGGCCATACTGAAGTTTTTAAAATGGGCTCTCATTATTCTTTTAATAGCTGTTACTGTTAGTGTTAGCTGGGGAGTGTTTACCCGGTATGTATTAAATGCTGCAGCACAGTGGACATTCGAGTTTTCAGGATTTGTTTTGGTTTGGATTACATTCCTTGGATCAGCCTATGCTCTTTTTAATGGAAAACACATTCGTTTTGAAACGCTCTATGATAAATTACCCAGGCCTATGCGACTTGCCGTTACTACTATTTTCAATTCAGCTATGACTATTTTTGTGCTATACCTTTCGTATTATGGATATTTCTTGATGATGAGGTCTTTCGGAAATGAGACAGTTTCCCTTCCTCTTTCCAAAGGATTTTTCTACTCCATCATACCGATAGGCGGAGCATTGATGGCACTGGCATTGATATTCGATACGATTAAGGCGTTTAAGGGGCAAGAGAAAGTTGAAACAAAAGTTGACGAGGAGAGATTGATTTAAAATGAGAAGGCGTTTAAGGAGTGATAACAAGTGATTGGAACTATATTATTTGTCGGACTTATCGTGTTTGTTCTTTTAGGGATGCCTATCGGTTTTGCCTTAGGGGTTGTCGGATTTATTCTATTTATAATTTCAAATGCTCCTATGGAAATGATGCCTATCGTTTTATTTGACGGAGCAAATAAATTCCCTCTGTTAGCCATTCCACTATTTATGTTGGTTGGAGAATTGATGGATGCTTGTAACCTCTCTGCAAGGCTCATAAATTTTGCAACCAGTCTGGTTGGTTTTATGCGCGGAGGATTAGCCCAGGTAACGGTTCTTACTTCCATGATATTTGCTGAGATTTCAGGATCTGCTGTTGCAGGCGCGGCAGCTCTGGGTGGAATTTTGATACCCCAAATGAAGAAACAAAATTACCCAGGAGGCTTTGCTGTAGCAATCGTATCCGTTGCCTCGACAATGGCGATTATTCTACCTCCAAGTATCCCGATGATTTTGTATGGAGTTATGTCCGGTACAAGTATCACGAAGTTGTTTATAGCGGGAATTGTCCCGGGGATTATTGTTGGAACAGCCTTATTTATAACAAACTACTTCTTTGCTCGTAAATATAGTTTGGGAGT
>LOEZ01000035.1 GCA_001516055.1 Gracilibacter sp. BRH_c7a | reverse complement strand
ATTTTCCAAACTGTTTTTGCTGCCACTGCTGCTACTATCGTTTCTGGAGCCATGGCAGAAAGAACAAAATTTATCGCTTATTTAATTTATAGTGTAGTAATTATTGCTTTAATTTATCCTGTAGTAGGTCACTGGATCTGGGGAGGCGGCTGGCTTACGGAAAGAGGAATGGTTGACTTCGCCGGCTCTACAGTAGTTCATTCCGTGGGTGGTTGGGCTGCCCTAATCGGAGCTTTCCTCATAGGGCCACGTATTGGTAAGTATACCAAAGAAGGCAAAGCCAATGCTATCCCTGGTCATAGCATTACATTAGGGGCTTTAGGGGTATTCATTCTCTGGTTTGGATGGTTCGGATTCAACCCTGGAAGTACCTTATCGGGAACATCACCAGATATCGCCCTAATCGCAGTCAATACCAATCTAGCCGCAGCTTGTGGTGCCATAGCCGCCATGGTTCTCACCTGGATGAAGTACAAAAAACCTGATGTTTCTCTTTCCTTAAACGGTGCTTTAGCGGGTTTAGTTGCAATTACTGCAGGTTGTGCTTCCGTAAGCCCTCTGGGAGCTGCAGCTATAGGATTACTCGCAGGATTACTGGTAGTTCTTTCCGTAGAATTCTTTGACAAAGTACTCCATATTGATGATCCTGTCGGTGCGATTTCCGTTCATGGAGTTTGCGGTGCTTTTGGGACAGCAATGGTTGGATTATTAGCCTTAGATGGCGGTCTTTTCTATGGAGGCGGTGCATCACTACTTGTTACACAGCTAATCGGTATCGTCGCGGTATTCGCTTGGACAGCGATTATTTCCCTCGTTCTCTTTGGAGCCATCAAATATACCATCGGTTTAAGAGTATCAACAGAAGAAGAGAATGTTGGCCTTGATATGAGCGAACATGGAATGGAAGCATATCCCGGATTTCAACTAAAAAGTCATAATGGATAATTAGTTATTTAAATTCTTATAAAAAATAAAGAGGTGTATGTAATGAAAAAATTAGAATGTGTCATTCGTCCCGCTAAATTCGAAGAGCTTAAAGAAGCCTTGGGTAAATCTGGTGTCAAAGGTATGACTGTAACGAACGTCATAGGCTGCGGCCTCCAACAAGGTAAAACCGAAGTCTATAGGGGCAACACCTACATTGTCAACCTTTTGCCCAAGGTCAAAATTGAAATCGTAATTCCCAATGATTCTGTGGACAAAATCATCGATATCATCGTAGAAACTGCAAGAACCGGAGAAATAGGGGATGGTAAAATCTTTGTCTACGATATGATTAATGCAGTAAGGATCAGAACCGGTGAATCTGGAGAAAGTGCTGTTTAGGTTGTAACAGTAAAAAATAATCCTCACTATTAAAGTGGGGATTATTTTTTAGTTCTCTCTCTTATCCATTCAATCACTATCTAGCTTTTCTTTCAAATCATCTGGTCTGCTCTTCATTCCAAGATTCCTTACTGTTTTTAATAACCCTACTAATCCATGGGAACCAAGAAAAATCCCCAAGCCTAGGATGAACTGTGATATGTCTCCGATGGCGTTAGGCAACAGTGTTCTTGAGAAGTTAGGCAGCTCACCCAACCAATACATATTTATAAGTGCCGATACTATATCTGGTAAAGAGTTTCCCATAAAGAATAAACCTAGTACAGAAAACAGGATTCTTTCTACCTCAATGGCTTTAATTGTCAAGTTTTCGCTCCGAACAGAATCGCTTTCCCCTTTAATCATAATCATGGCCAATTTATCCGAGAAAACCCATAGTAATACCCCGAAAATCAAGAGGAATATGTAAGGAAAGATCATATTGCTAAGTTGTTCAGGTTCCATCATCCCCGTTAGGTTTGGAACAGAAATATAGTAGGATAACAAATTTGCCATAATATTAATCCCTTGTAAAATTAAAAATATGGAGATAAGCTTGCATGCTAAACTGGCGATTTCTCGTTTGCTCATTTCATTCTGCTCCTTTCTTTAACGATAACTTCTTCTAGGGCAGATTTTAACTCTTTGAAACGAAATTCAAAACCTGCATCTCTAATTTTTTTCGGGCTGACCCTTTGTCCGTATACTAGCATTTCGGCCATCTGGCCCAGTGCTATTTTTAGAAGTATCTCTGGAACGGGTAACCAACATGGTTTATGCATGACTTCACCTAAAACAGAACAAAAATCCCCCATTGTAACAGGCTGTGGTGCAGTCATATTGATTGGTCCGATTAGTTCTTGATGCTCGATTACAAATCTTATCATTCTAGTTAAGTCATTGATATGAATCCAGGAGATATATTGCTTGCCGGTTCCCAGCTTACCACCTAGATAGAATCTAAAAGGCATTTTCATCCTAGCGAGGGCCCCTTCTCTTCCTAAGACAACACCAATCCGCATTGTCACAACCCTTGCTAAATTACTTTGAACTTTGTAGGCTTCACTTTCCCACTTCTGGCATACTTGAGCAAGAAAATCCTGCCCTGTTGTTCCAACTTCGGTAATCTCCTCATTCTGACGAAAACCATAATATCCAACAGCTGAAGCGTTGATTAGAACTTTTGGCTGCATAATACGATTATTTATGGCCGTTACAATCGCTTGAGTAGTTCTGATTCTGCTATCCATAATTTGTTCTTTCACTGAATCAGACCAACGGTGGTTTGCTAATGACTCCCCCGCAAGGTTAATTACTACATCAGCATCTTGTAAACCGTTAACAGAAGGAAGCACTGATATATTATCCCATTCAATGATCTGCACCTTATCTGCTAAATCCTTGGTAATTGTTTGTCGATTCCTTGTAACAACGAATACCTGATATCCGTTAGCAAGTAATTCCTCTGACAGGTTTCGTCCGATAAAACCCGTCCCCCCAAAAAGCAAAACTTTCATGTTCCCACCTCGATAATATCTTTATATCTCTTTAGAAAGTCTTGGATCATCCCAGTAACTTCTTCCTTTTATTTCTATATCTGTTCTTTAATCCCTTTTATGTATCACGAAAAAATTTTTATGAAGCCAAATAAGATAAAAACTATCTTTGTATCTATTTTTTCTAGAAATTAGTGTCGATATATATAGGTAGATAATCATTTAACCGATTGTTAGTTTTAATAGATTCAGATTAATATGTAATAGGTAATATGTATGAGGAGTTCTCAATGTTCTATAAAAGGTTGATATTAATTACTTTAGTAGCATTTACTATTTTATTACTATTTCATGCAAGCTGCTCCAATCAGTCTCTCGGTAACAGTCCTGAGGCAGTAGAAGGGATTCTTGACTTAACCCAATCCCAATTAGATGAAGAAGTTATAAGGTTAGATGGACAATGGGAATTTTATTGGAATCAACTTCTGGAACCTGCGGAACTTAAAGAAACGAGTATGCGATGGAGCGGGTATATAAACCTTCCAGCTTCATGGAATGGGTACCAAATACAAGATCAAAAATTACCTGGTGATGGTTATGCTACCTATAGATTAAAATTTAAGACAGCTGATAATAGCAGATTAGCAGTAAAGATACCCAGAATATTTACATCATATAATCTTTGGATTAATGAAGAACTTGTTGCTTCTGCCGGAACCGTAGGTAAAAGCCGAGACACAACGATACCTCAATATCTCCCCCAAGTTGCATTTTTTGAAGCACAACAGGATGACAACGAAATAGTGATACAGGTAGCAAACTTTTATCACCGCAGCGGTGGAATACTAGAAAGCTTATTATTAGGTAATGAAAAACAGATTCTTTCCTTACATTATAAAAGGATTGCCTACGAGCTTTTTTTGTTTGGCAGTTTAATTATTATTGGAGCCTATCACCTAGCTTTATTTCTCTTTAGAAAAAAAGATTACTCTCTCCTCTTTTTTGGTTTATTCAGTATACTTGTTGGGATAAGAACATTATTAGTGGGAGAAAGATTCTTAATTTTTCTTTTTCCAGCTTTTAATTGGGAAGTTGCCCATAAACTCCAAACACTAATTTTTTATCTCGGATTACCTTTAATATTAATGTTCTTTAAAGCTATCTTCCCTCATGATATTTCCCAGAAAATTGTGAGAGCAGTTCAGGTTGTTGCCCTCGGTTTTGGAGGTCTTGTTCTTCTAACCCCTGCTAAGACTTTCTCAGTTGCCAACCCTGCATATCAGTTATTTGCCTTAATCGTAATTACCTACATCGTATATATTTTAGTAAAAGTAATTCCTCGGAAGGAAACGGGTACAGGGTTTATTGTTGTGGGTGCCTTAATTCTGATTCTAACCACAGTGAATGATATTATATTCTTAAGCGTCTGGATGAGCGATTATAGCACTCCCCTTTTGAGAAGTATTATACGAAGTGGAAACCAGTCCTCTTTCGGCCAACTAGTCTTTATCTTTACCCATTCTTTAGCCTTAGCACAGAAGTTTTCACTTGCTTTGGAAAAAGAAGAAGTGATGACAGAGCAGCTTCAAGAAATTAACGCAAACCTTGATACACTCGTTCAAAAACGTACTTATGCCCTGGAAAAGTCGAGGAAAAAAATCCAACACCAAAAAAATGAGCTGGAAAAATCAAATCAGATACTTCAGATGCTTTCCTTAAAAGACCCCCTAACTGGTCTCTGGAACAGACGTCACTTTGATGAAAGCATCAAGATAGAATGGAACCATGGTTTAAAACATAAGAAACCAGTTTCCTTAATTATTATAGATATTGATCACTTTAAAGAATATAATGACTTTTACGGTCACAAAGCAGGAGATGAATGCCTCATCCAGGTTGCGCTTGCAATAAGGGCTTCTTGCAAGCGTGTTAGTGATACAGTAGCGCGCTATGGAGGAGAAGAATTTGTAGTTATTATGACTGAGGTAAGAAAGAACGAGGCTCTTGAAATGGCCAATATTCTACGAAAGAACATTGAAGAGCTTAAAATCCCTCATAACCACTCTTCAGTAAATGCATGCGTTACTGTCAGTATAGGAGTAGCTTCTATTGTACCTAAAATCAATGCATTCCCGAATGATTTATTCCTAACGGCAGATCAAGCATTATACGAGGCAAAGTCTCAGGGTAGAAATCAAGTAAGTAGCAAATAGACCATTTCCTATTCACTTTGAAATTCGAATTTCAGTTTTCCGGTTTCGGCATTATCCCAAACGAGTGAGGCCGCAAATGATTTACCGCTTTTAGATTTAAAGCCTTTAATGAGAGGAGTTTTTCCTTTCTTAAGAAGGCTTTTCATTTGAGTTGGAGTGAGTTTTTTTCCGCAAATCTCTTTTTTCCAGACTACGAAGCTGCAGCCTTCTTTCCAGTTGGAACAGCCATATCCTTTTTGACCTTCAATTATATCTCCCCCGCATCGGGGGCAAACCCCTAATTTATCGTATGTTTTTCCATTAGATAAAAGTTGTCCAGAAGTCGTTTCTTCAGATTTACTTTTTACCTTATTATCATTACTATGTTCCTTCGCAACTCTTTTCTTAGCTGTTTTTCCTGTATCAGTTTTCTTCGCTGATTGGCTGGGTGCAAGAGATAATGGTGTTTTACCATGTTTTTTCTCGTAACTACGCAATTCGTTAAGAATACGGGTAATGGCTTCCTCCACCTCGCTCATATAATCAGCTAAGGTGAATTCTCCTTTTTCTACTTTCGCCAAATCATGCTCCAACTGTCCCGTCATTTCGGGACTGATAAGTAAGCCAGCTAGGGGAAGTTTATTCTTAATCAGAGAGATAAGTTCTTTTCCCTTTTCAGTTGGTTTCAAAGCCTTCTGTTCCTGACGAATATAACCCCGTTGAAGAAGATTCTCAAGGATAGCAGGTCTGGTTGCAACTGTCCCCAGCCCTTTGCCTTTCATCTGCTGGCGTAAATCCTCATCCTCTATTTGTTTGCCTGCACTCTCCATCGCTTTTAACAAATCACCCTGTGTATAACGTTTGGGCGGCTTGGTACTTTTCTCTTCAATCTTTACCTGTCTGGTTTGGACACTTTCTCCATGACTGACAGGAGGTAAATCTACATTTTCATTCTCGGTTTGATCTTTGCTTCCTTTTTTCTTTGGGCTTTCCGATTCTTCCAAGTTATAAACGTTCTTCCAACCTGGGCTAAGCAGAACACGGCCTTTAGTTCGGAAGTTTTCTTGTTCCACTTCTGTAATAATTTCTGTTTGCTGGTACCAAGCCGCCGGAAACCAAACAGCGAGAAAACGTCGCGCAATCAAATCGTATAATTTCCGTTCTAAGTCTGGGAGTTTTTCCAGTGATACTTTCTCCGTTGTAGGAATAATGGCATGGTGAGCAGTGATGGTATTAATTACACGTTTACCACTAGGAATTCCTTGCTTCAGTGCTTCATCTACATTGTCCGTATAAGGGGTTTGTCTAATTGCTTTCAGATGAGCAGGAAGCTTGGAAATCATATCTTCCGGAAGATAAGCACAGTCTGTCCTTGGATACGTGATTGCCTTTTTATCATATAAGGATTGGGCAAGTTCCAATACCTTTTCGGCACTTAAGCCAAACCGCTTAGAAGCCGTCACGGAGAGGCTGGTCAACTCGAAAAGTAATGGTGGTGGTTCTGATACTTTTTTCTGTTCGACTTTAATAATCTTTCCTTGGCGACCTTTGGTTTTAGCGACGATCTCTTCTGCCTTCTGACGATCAGAGAGACGTTTATTTTCTTCGCTCTTCTCAAACCAACGACCATTAAACCCTCCCTGGGATCCTAAAAAGGTGGCTTTAACTTCGAAATACTCTTCAGGAATAAACTGTTCGATTTCCCATTCTCGTTCAACAATCAAGGCCAGAGTTGGGGTCTGAACTCTGCCTATGGAAATCACATTCGGTTTTTTGCGTACCGGATCGAAGCTACCAAATAAAGCAGTAAAGCCTTCAGTCAGATTCATTCCAAAATCCCAGTCGGCAATAGCACGCCCATAGCCGGCGGCAGCTAAACCAGCAACTTTTTCTTTAGGAAGTAGATTATTCATCCCTTCTTGGATAGCTTCTCTAGTGAGTGAAGAAATCCAAAGTCGGGATAATGGTTTGGAACAGTTCACTAAATCCCAAACTTCCTGAAAAAGGAGCTGCCCCTCCCTATCAGCATCAGTCCCACAGATAACATGTTCTATCTCTGCAGCTTTCAGCCACTTTTCCAAAACCTGAAATTGACCTCGCGTATTGGCTTTAATAGTACGTCGAAAAGCATGAATCTCAGGTAAAACAGGAAGCCGCCTTAAACTCCAGCGCTTCCCTACTTTCTCCAGATCCATATAAGCTTCCGGCTTTTCCAGTTCTAAAAGATGTCCCACACACCAGGTAATTACATATTTTTCATTTTCCAGATAACCTTGGCCTTTACCACGAACTCCTAAGGTTGAAGCATATTCACGCGCTTGAGCCGGTTTTTCGGCTACGATAAGGATTCTTCCCATGTTGAACCTCTCTTTTTCTGTCACATGTGTTTTTGAAAGTTTACTTGTTAGCAAAATATATCTTTAATCAAAATGATCGTTAGTAGATTCTTGCCCCAAATGGGATTAACCCCAGTTGAGCAAATTTAAAATGCTGTAACCCAAAAGGTATTCCGATAATGGTTATACAAAAAATTATCCCAATAATGAGGTGGGTGACAGCCAGCTCCCACCCTAAAAAAATGACCCAAATAATATTTAACAGCAATCCGCCTACTCCAAAGTTTCCCAATTCTATTTCTCTGCCGAAAGGCCACAGAACAAATTGAGCAATCTTAAAACACTGCAATCCGAAGGGTATACCAATTATAGTCACACATAAAATAATCCCTGAGATTACCCATAGAATTGCCCCTAAAATCCCACCAAAAACTAACCAGATAATATTACCAATTAGATTCATGACTCCTCCATTATTGCATTACTCATTTCCATATTATACCTATTAAATTATATCACTGTTCTTACTCATAGTCTTCCCTTGATATTAGTATATCGGTAATTCTTTGTCGAACTTTAGGTAATGCAGCAACCTTATGTTGGTACATTCTTTGATCGGCAAGCCTGAATGCTTCATCCATATTATCAGTGTTATCTAAGCCCTTAAGAGCACATCCAACTGAAAGATGTAAGACTTCTTCAAGACTATTATTATTGATGACAGTTTCTGATATCTGTTTAGTGATCTCTTCCAATATACCTAGTTCAGCATTGGGTACTAATATCGCAAATTCATCCCCACCGATTCTAGCGATAATCTCATTTGAACAACATGATTTGGTAAGCCGTTCAGCGGCTATTCGGATAACGCGGTCTCCGAAGTCATGTCCTAAAATATCATTTATCGATTTAAGAGAACCGATATCACAGATAATAATCCCTACAGGTTTTTCTGACTCATCTAGCTTCTTCATTTCTTGTTCGAAAAAAGCGCGATTATACAGTCCTGTCAACCCATCGTGCAGACTCATATACGTAAGCTTTTCATTAGCCATAACCAGTTCTTCAGTGACAGTGTTAACTAAATGACTTAATGTCTTCAGGACACGGATATTTTTAGGGATTACATTATCTTGATTGTCTATCAACTTTTGGATAAATACTTGAGGTCTTAATTCTTTTTCTGGTAAGTGTCCAATTTGTTCTTTCTCTGCTAGCACTAATACTGTCATCGTAGCGTTTAATAACTGGTTGGTTTCGCCGGCATGATAAAATTCACCATAGGTAAAAAAACCTGCAGTAGGCGCGATTTGCTGCAATGAAACTGTTTCTATCTGACTTAGTTCCTGCAAGAAACCTTTTCTCGAGACACATGAATAAACAAAAATACTTTCGGCAGGATGTTGTTTAATTTGTCGGCTAAGGTTATCTATTTGATGCAGAATAGTTCCCACATGACCGTAACTAAACCAAACTTTTTCCCCTTCAATTACATCTGCTAGAAAGCCTAGCGAACCATCATCATAGTGAATGACAGGGATTCTTGCCATTTGGACACCGTGACGATAGGAGATCAGTGGATACTCTTGATGATTATCTAGAAGTCTAGCATTGTTTAATCCGAGATATTTCTCATATATCTTAAAGGCAGGTAGATTATCGATGGTATATACACGTAATTCATCAGCTTTAGTTATGGTCATCTCATTACCGATAGGCTGCCATCCTAGATGCCAATGACAATTAACTGTCAAATGATCACCTTCTAAGACAGTTCCTACTACTCCATAATCGGTTATATAATCGTTACAAAATACAAAGGATTGTTGCATCAAAGAGTTATCGCCAGCATTACCTCCTGCTATAGGTAAACTAGGGTTAATGGATTGAACCCCTTTTAATAACTGGTTGGCGTTAATCGTCAATCCAGTTGCAAACAGAATTAATACTTTTGTTCTATCACTGCAAAGTGATGAGGCGATAGACTGACCTAGTTCAAAGTCGTTTTGAGCCTTTTCTTTAAAAAACAATTTATGTCTTGTCTCAGTGTGGTAAAACATAGCAAAGGAGATTACGATCTTAATCTCACTTACTTGTCCGTTCATGATTTCTCCGGCTGTAGTCGTACCAATAATCTTAGCGTGAGGAACCAGTTCAGAAATCTCTGCTGTCAGTCTTTGAATGAACTCTTTTTCACAAATGCCACTAAAAACCTGTACTAAGACTGTAGGTTGATTATTAAATAGAATGTCATGATATTCTTTAACAAATGTTATTAGATCTTCTCTTGATTCATAATAGGTGTTCAATGTATCCATATCTGATACCCCCTATTATTTTATGGTAGCAATAATCAGTACTACCAGACGACTCCAATATCCTAAATTTTACATGATTTTTATATAATTCTTCAAACCATGAAATATATCCTGCTTATTACTTAAATTTTGTTTACATGTCCCACAGGAGAAAGACCTCTTCATAGAGATCTTTCTCGAAATAATATATTTTGTCTCCTAAAGCCAGTGCATGTTGATATTAATCGTTGGATGATCTTCAATGCTATCACTTGCTAAACCATAGTTTTGACATTCATTCTGTTTCAGACGTTTAACATAATCTTGAAGCCATAAGGTATGGAATTCTTCCTCTAGTAAGAATTCCATTAACTTAGAACGCACCTCAGGCTCTCCCCTTAGTTCATCGATAAGGTTATGGTAAGCTAATAAAGATTTCTTTTCGAGAGAGACTCCCATTTTACAAGTATTTGCTTGACCTGTTAGTTCTAGAGATTCACCAACAATACTTCCAGCAAACTCTGCAAGAGTCCCACCTACCTTAGGAATAGGTATATCTGCTTTAGCTAATTTGTGGGCGAAAAAAACGGCGTGTTTTTTCTCGGTTTCTACAATTTTTTCAAAAGCTTTATGGTAATACTTATCTTCAGTTGAAGATAGTTGGGACATGTAGAAGGCAATCTGGAATTTTTCTAATTCGTAAATATGTTTAAGTCGATTAATTATTTGCTCGTCCAAAGTAAATCCTCCCTAATACTCAACATCTATGTTTTAGTATTTTCCCCAGTTTACAAGAATTTACTTATAATTTAAGAGCAATCAACTATAGTCTTTACATTACTTAATATCAGCAATAAAAACGATTAGATAGAAATCTTCGCTAACATCTTCAATGATTTTTGTCTTGAATCCCATAGGTATTAAAATAGTTTCGATCTCTTCAGGATTAAGACGAATACTCGTAGATGGTCCATGGGTGCCATCTGCTTTTTTCCACTCAATAAGAATAAATTCCCCTTGAGATTTTAACACGCGTCTTATTTCATCGATAGTTGCCTTCTGAGTTTCTTTATCTCTTAATCCATGTAATACATTCGCCATTAAACACTTATCAATAATATTGTCTTCAATTGGTATCCCTTTACTAATGTCGCCAACAAAACCATCGAGATTCAGAATTCCCGCAGAATGGGATTGTTCTTTCAATATATTTATGCCATCTTCCCAGGTATCAATAGCATACAAGTGTCCTGTTTCTCTAACATACTTAGCTGCTGCCAGAGCGTATTCTCCCTTGCCACAGCCAACATCTAAAAACTTTTCACCAGGCCTTAAATCAATAGTTTCAAACAATTTCTTGGTATCTACTTTTGAAAAACTACTTTTCCCTGCTTCTTTTTTATGTTCTTTCTCGCTCATATACTACTTCCATACCTCCAATAATATTAACCTTGATTGAGAGCTGGTTTTAAAAACTTTTATTTCGCCAGAATAGCCAGGCAGTTTTAGATTTGAAAGTATCCTTTACCCTACCGTTTTGTGATATTTTCTCCAAGTAATCCTTAATTTCATTTTTTTCGGTAGCAGTAAGCGGGCCTTTCATTTCTAGTTGACTGCAATAATAGGTAAAAGCCTCCTCCACTGTCCTGTCATTTTCTCGCTCCATACGGTGATAAGAAATCTCTGGATGTATTCCATACAGCCAGAGAATGTTAAAGCTGCAATAGATCCCTCTTCCGTGATCAGATTTTCTTGGGTTCCTATCTAAGACCTTTTGCTCAATTTCAGCTTTTACTTTTTCATATCTTTCTAAATGTCCACTCATAAAGCAGTAGTTTTTGCTTGCTTCCATCATTTTCTCCAAGCTTTGTCTACTGTTGATTGCTGGGGTCATGATTGCGACAGCAAGATCATATTTATTATGCCAACCTAAGTCTAACAGATTAATTTCTTCCCAAGGCAGTTCATAAAACTCAATATTGTTGACTACTTCTTTTTGGGCGTTATTATTTGCATACTCAATCATCTGGGTAGAAATATCCAATCCGGTTACACTTTTTGCTTGCTTGGCGAACTCCAGCGAGAATTGACCTGCGCCACATCCAATATCTAGGATATCCAGGTTTTGTAGAGAAATTCCCTTTTGTTTAAAGAAATCTAACAGTTCACCTATTCTTTCTTCACCCGTTAGCTCGCGGTATTTGTTAAACTCTTTTGCTCTGGTATCCCAATGCTTTTTTTGTTTTTCAAGATCGTCAGTACTTTGATTCCAAAGATCGTCGAAATATTTAAACTTCATTGATTCTCTTCTCCCCCATTCCGTCCTAAAAGATATTTCCTCATAAGATGAAATATTTCCTGCTGCTTTACTATAATGAAAAAGAAGGTTACTAAAAGAATGAGCAGCCTTCTTTTCATTATTTTATATTGGAATAATATCAAGCACAACATGGCTTCCGAATATTATTGAATTAATCTGATAACAGTCTTTTCTCTCCCTTGATTTCCTGTATAGGTCGAATGTTTTGGGTTACTTCCATGGTTCCCAGGTATTCACCGTTTTCATCTCTCACGGCAAAGTAGCGGATATAGATATACAGATCCCCCATTTTCAACCAGAAATCCTCGTTATTTTTCTCTCCAGATTTGAAGTCCTCCAGCATTTTACTGACAATAGCAACACTGTCTGGAGGATGACAGTTTTCAACACTTCTTCCTATTATTGCTTTGGTCCGGGCAAAGACTCTTTCTCCTTGAGTAAAGTACTTAACTATATCGTCTTTATCGATATACGTGATGTCTATAGGAAGGGTATTCAGAATACAGCTTATTTCTTTAAATGATAAGCTACCTGTCTCAAATTTAACGTAACCTTGAACATTCTGTTGTTCCTCTTTAGCTTGAACATCTACGTTTAAGGGTTGCCATTTTCCTTGTGGTCCAACTATGCAATATCCAAGTTCATCACTTTCGCTTTCTATCGCTGACCACTCATGTTCAGTCAAAGCATCTACGGCCATTGGAAAGAGGATATTATGTTCCTTGAAAATCATCTCTCGTATTTTTTCAATTACCTCTGTTGCTTTACTAGAAATTTCATAGTTTGGGATGGAATTATCTACAATCATTTTCTTTACTTCTTTAATTCCATCTCTAATAGTATCGTCTACTCCCCACATAACTTTCGGGGGAGCAGTGATTCCGTATTTCTCCAAATAAGGGAAGATAAGATTCTCTTTACGCTTGTAGTGTTTATCCAAATCCCATAGCGTGTTAAAATCTTGCAAAAGCAAATTCCTTTGAGGATCTGTTGCCTCTTCCTTAACTTTTTCTAGATTTTTGAGGACTGTTTCATTAATATATTGTTCAACAGCTTCATTCTCAATCTTAAATGTATGTAAGGGATGCCCAGGTGTATCCATATATGCTGTTGCACTATGGATTTCTTCAATAGAACCTTTAAAAACTGCTGAGTGAACATCGCATAATCTTTGAACTTCACCAACAGGCATTCCCTCTGAAATTAGTTTTTGCTCCATCTCTGATATCTCAGAAGCCGATACCCCTTGAATAAGATCTTCGAACCTTGCTTTAACTTCTTCTACAGACTTGCCATTATGCAGCTCTGTAATTAATTCTTTTAAGACTTGTTGTCTATACTCTCTATTGTTTATATATTCGCTCACAAAGAAAACCTCCTTAAAATCAATTGTTTGTAGAAAGTTTTCTCTTGTAGGAAGATATTTATTCCTAGCTTGTAGTTCTTCTTAAGAGGTTCATCTTTTGATTCCTTTCAAATCAGGAGTTAAATAAATATCTACCTCGTGTCCAGTTTCTCTGTGGCAATCTAAACAAGACCGAGACTGTTTAATAATCTCGTAATGATTGATTTCTGATGTATTTTCAAGTCTTACTGTATTGGGAAATTGGCTGGAATCGCCCAGATGGCATTGAATGCAGTTTTGTTCATAAATAGGAGCTTCTGTAGGTACGGTATAATCTCCACTGAAGTGTTGAAAAACATAATTCAAGCCTCTTGATTTGGCATGGAATTTCCCCAATTCACCGCTTGGCTGATGACATTCTAGACAGTTAATTTCCGAATGTGCAGAACCTTTCCAGGAGTTTACATAGGTTTCAACCTCATGACAGCTTGCACAGAACCCTGGGATAGATGTTGCATAATAGCCAATTTGGAAAAGAATATATAATCCTATTAACATAATACAGGTAATTAGCAGTAGTTTTCTCCAAAGAGCCATTTATTACCTCCATGATTTTTTGATAGTATTATGCGAATTTAGCCTTTTTATTTATAATTATTCATCTCTTTTCAAAACTAAACTTAAAGGGAAATGAGCTAAACTTGTCGAATTCCATTAAACCACATTTGTTTAAATTACTATTAATTAATCTTGTCTAAAAATTATAATCAAAGGACGGTGGCAATGACATATTTAGGTTATCTAGTATTCTGTTATATTTTGGGCTGGGCTATGACCGGCTATTTTGTTGTCCGTCTACTTACCCATAAGGATATACGTTTACAAGGAAGTGGGAACATTGGGGCACTAAACTCAGGGAGGGTAACAGGAGTAAAAGGGTTTATACTTACTTTTCTCGGTGACTCTCTTAAAGGCGGCATAGCTGTTGTTAGCGGAATAATGTTGATGTTCCCAGAATGGGTTCTTATTCTTGGACTTATCTCAGTTGTTGCCGGTCATATCTGGCCTTTGCCCTTTAGATTCCAAGGAGGTAAAGGTGCTGCCACTTTTCTGGGAGGACTTTTAGCTTATGATTACTCGAACTTATTATTTTTAATAATTGTTACAGGCATCTTTTATTTATTACTAAGGGAATTTACGGTATCCGGACTTGTGGCGGTCTCTCTTTGGCCTTTATTTAAATTATTTCAAGGAACTAGTTGGAATCTTTTATTCTTTCAACTTGTGCTTATACTAATTATTCTTTGGGCACATAGAGTCAATCTTATCCAGTACTATAAAAAACATTTAGTACTGTGAAAACCACTTAGAGTAGGGGAAATATTATGTTGATTACTTATAAGGTGGCTTCAACGGAAAATGAATTTGAACAGATTCATCGCTTGAATTATAAGACATTTGTCCTGGAAATACCTCAACACCAACAAAATAAGGAGCAAAAATTAATAGATCGTTTTCATCTCCAGAATACATATCTAATCGCTTGCGATGGCCCAACGGTAGTAGGTATGATAGCGGTAAGGGATCAGAGGCCCTTCTCTCTTGATGATAAATTAGAACAGTTAGACCTCTATCTACCGCCCCATAAGTCAGTATGTGAGCTTCGTCTCTTAGCCGTCCAAAAGGAATACCGTAAAAGCAGACTCTTTTTTGGTTTAGCTCAACATTTGGCAAGCTATTGCCTTCAACAGAGATACGATTTAGCAATAATGTCCGGTACGGTTCGTCAGCTTAAACTATATAATCAAATGGGATTCTTTCCTTTTGCTAAGCTTGTGGGGACTGAGGATGCTTTATATCAGCCGATGTATTTAACGAAAGAAACTTTCAATGCTTCTTTAGCAGGTCGTTTACAGCCTCGTCCCTTAGCTTTCCTTCCAGGACCTGTCCCAATTAAAGAAGAAGTCTCAGCTTCACTTCAGAATATGGCAATATCCCATAGATCAACAACATTTAAAAAGATGATGCGAAATGTTCGAGACTCTCTTTGTGAGATGGCCTGCTCGATACACGTTCAGATACTAATGGGAACCGGTACCTTAGCTAATGATTGTATCGCTGCCCAACTTGGACTAAGAAAGGAAAAGGGACTTATCTTAGCTAACGGCGAATTTGGGGAGAGACTAATTGACCATGCTCAAAGAGCAGGACTTAATTTTGCCGTCCTACAAAAACCATGGGGACAACCTTTTGATAAAAATGAAGTGAATAATAGCATCCAAACTGAAGGGGCTAAATGGCTCTGGACTGTTTATGGTGAAACCTCAACCGGGATGTTGAATAATATAACCATGCTAAAAGATGTCTGCAATAATAATGAAATAATCCTATGTCTCGATGTGATTAGTGTGTTAGGATCGGTTCCGCTTGATTTAAGCAATGTCTATCTTGCCTCTGGGGTAAGTGGTAAAGGAGTTGGAGGATATACAGGTCTATGTTTTGTATTTCATCAAGAGAATATCCTTCCTTCCCCATCGATTCCTCGTTATTTAGATCTAGGCTTATACCAAATTACGGAGAGCGTACCATTCTCCCACTCTTCAAATCTTCTTCAGGCATTACAGTCAGCTTTGGAACAAGATTATTCGGAAAGGTATAAAGTAACTGAAGACAATCTAACTTTCCTCCGCAGAGAAATTGAATCAATCGGGTTGTCAATAATTGTTCCAAAGATTGGGGCTTTACCATATATTATTACTATCCAAATTCCTAAATATAAATCTTCTTTAGAATTTGGTGATATCATGGCCTCATTTGGCTTCAAGTTACACTATGAGAGTTCCTATCTTATAGAGAGAAACTGGCTCCAGATTAGTATTATTGGGCGGCAAGAAGAAGAGATCAGGCAGATGCTAGATACTTTTAAGGAGGTATTGGCCTCTGAATAACGTTTCCTGACATTAATAAATGGTTGTTGACATTAATAATTGCAATGTGTTAAACTATAAATTTGCCAATGAACGCTTTCCGTGGTATACTTATAAAAGTAGGTCATAGGGAGGTGAATTTATGTTTCAAGTAGGCGACAAGGTTCTTTATCCCATGCATGGCACTTGTCTTATTGATGCCATTGCTGAGAAGGAAATATTAGGTGAAATCAAACTCTGTTACATTTTATATATCCCCCAGGCACGAATGCAAATTTCGATTCCTGTGGACAAAGCGATGGACTTAGGAGTTCGTAAGGTAGTTAAACCTGAGATTTTAGAAAAAGTACTCAATGGGATTAATGTTGGAGATACAGATCCAGTGATTTTTGAAAACCAACGCTACTGCAAGGATATTAATAAAAAGAAAATGAAAAGTGGCGACATTTACAAAGGTACAGAAATAATCCGTGATTTAACGAGAAAAGGTCAAAGAAGTAAGCTTGGAGCAGACGATGCAAACATGTTAAATAATGCTCGTCAGGTATTTATCAGTGAGCTAATGGAAATAAAGGGTATTGCTCAAGAACAAGCAGATCATTTATTAGATGAAGTATTGTGTTCAAGTTCAGTATAGAAATATAAGTATTTATAGAGGTTATTCAGAATTGAATAACCTCTATTTTTATTTCTTTTTTCTAAATAAGCCACTATAAAGTCACTATTTATGCGCAATAAAGAATAGTCTTCTAAACGGGAATAAAACGTTGCCATCTTCTTGAGTTTTATACTCCGTTTGTATCTTTGATAATACTTCTTGAGCGAATTCATCTTTTTCACTTTCATCTAATCTAGCAAGAAAAGGCTTCATTCCAGTTGATTTATACCAGTCAATAATTGCTTCATGTCCTGGAACAACATGATAGTAATATGTTTCCCACAGTTCAATATCTTTGGTCAGTGGGCTAAGCGCATTATAATAATAGCTTAGCTCATTACATATTAATCCATCATCAATGTCCTTAAATCTATCTTGCCATCTCTCATCTTCTGCCGTGTCAAGAACAGCTATATTGATAGGCATATATGTAGGATTTGGTAATTGAACAGCTAATAAACCATTATCATGAAGCATTGCAAACAATTTTTCAAGCAAGCTTTTCTGATCAGCCATCCATTGAATAGCTGCATTGGAGAAGACAATATCAAATTTACCTAGAAACGATAAATCTCCTCTGGCATCATATTGGACCCAATCTAAGTAAGGGTAGTCTGAGTTTGCCTTATCGAGCATAGTTTTTGAGTTATCCAAACCAATAATATGTGCTTTCCCCCATCTTTTCTTCAGCTCATTTGTACTATTGCCAGGTCCGCATCCAATGTCAATAATTCTTCCAGGGTTTTCTTTCTTAATATGAAAAATTAAATCCTTAACTGGTTGAGTTCTTTCGTTTTCAAACTTCAAATATAGATTTGGATCCCACTCAGACATTGTTATCCCTCCCCATCCACATTAGAACTATAAGGCTTAACTATGTTTGCTTAAACAAAAATTCATTATACTATCTACATGAATCTTAGTTGTATTAAGGAAAGGTATACCAAACTCATCTTTTGTCAAAATCAGCGGTAGTTCTGTACACCCAAGTATTACTCCCTCAATTGTCTCATCACTAATCATACGCTTAACAATGGTAAGTAAACCTTTACGAGTCTTTTCATGAAATTTTCCTAATTCTATCTCTGACATTAATTTATGTTGAATATACTCTTGTTCCTCTTTATTAGGAACAACGATAGAAATATTATAGTTGGTGAAGACTTCTTGAAAAAAACCTGATCCCATAGTAAAGCTGGTTCCAAGCAGCCCGACTTTATGTAATCCCATTGTTTGAGTTTTCTTACCCGTTTCTTCGACTATACTTATCAGTTGTATTGGTGAAAGGTCTTTCAATCTATCGAAGACAATGTGCGGAGTATTAGCTGAGATAAAGCCAAAATCCGCTCCAGCTTTGGAAAGCGTATTAATACCGCCTAAAAGGTATTCTGTTACATCATCCCATTTTTCCTGTTCAACCATTCCAAGTAAGGCATAAACATCCATACTGTAAATAATTATTTCGGGAAGACTTCCCTCGCCATTTGATTTTCGATACTGGTCAATCAATAAGCGATAATAATCAAGCGTAGACTCCGGACCGAATCCGCCAATCATTCCTATCTTCTTCATTAAAGACTCCTCTCTTTATTTAATCACCCAACGACTGAGGTATTTCTTTTCCAAAACTATCTCCAAAACTATCTAATATTTTACTGTATAAAGTTAATTAATTCACCTAAGAATAAGGTTAATCAGCATAAATTAGGGAGGGCCAATATGAATAGGCAGACTAAAAATTGGATTATTTTTGCTATTGCTAGCTATATAATAATGTTCATGCTAATTCCTTTAAAAAAAGGCCCGCGGATATCCGGTTTCGGATTCTATCTAGGCTTTGTTCAGGCAGTCATTTTAAATTTTATTGCAGTAAAAAAGTACAAACTATGGAAAATACCTGGAGATGTAGTAATTAAAGGGATACCAATATTAACATGTATATCCTGGATTCCCCCTTCAATTATTTATGCGTATTATTATCCATACGGTAAAAAGCTTTCTTGGAAGACCGGATACATACTGCTGTTTGCTTTAGGGACTACAATATTTCAATATATCCAAGGCTTAATAGGTATGTGGGAAAGCAAGAAATGGAAACCAATCTATACCTTTCCTCTGGCAATTGTAACTCATACTATTATGTCCATGTTCCTGCCACTCTTTAAGTTAAATAATATCAGGGAGAACAATTAAGATAATCTCTCAAGAATCAAACCACCCCTTACGTTTAAACCACAAAAACATTAGAATACCGATACCCGTCATTATTCCTAGTGCCAGAAAATAACCAAATTTCCATTTCAATTCTGGCATGTATTCAAAGTTCATTCCATATATCCCGGCAATAAAGGTTAACGGGATAAAAATCGTAGTTATAACCGTTAAGACCATCATATTTGTGTTCATACGATTTGAATTAATCGATAAATAGCTATCACGTAGATCTGAAGTTATCTCTCTGCTTGACTCAACCATATCCAAGAGTTTTAATAAATGATCATGGATGTCTGAAAAATATATTTTATGTCCTTTAAAACCTTCGAGTCGTTCAGAATTTAGTATTCTATATAATAAGTCTCTCATCGAAGTTACGATTCTTCGTATTTTCTGTAAATCGCCTCTAATCTGAAATAATTCATTTAAAAGGTTATGGGTAGATTTATTTTTTTCTTTCGAATATAAGTCATCCAATTGATCTTCAATCTTGGAAACAGCCGGGAAAAAAAGGTCAACTATTTTATCAAAAATCTGATGTGTAACAAAGATGGATCCTTTGTCCCAATTTGTATTGTCTCCTGTAACCCGTTCCCAAGCTTCATTTATTTCAATTAAACTTTCAGTATGGAAGGATACAATATAATTATGAGAAACAAATAAGGAAACCTCAGTTGGTTCTAAAGTATCGCTTCTTAATGCGTTGAGGATAAAAAAACTGTACTTTTCATAGTAGTCTAATTTTGGTTTGTTCAACGAGTAAATACTATCTTCAATGGACAAAGGATGAAAGTTAAAGCATTTGTGGAATAATTCTAACTCAAGGCCACTAGGATTATCAAAATCAACCCAGTACCATTCAAAATCATAATCACTTAAATTATTTATATCAAAGTTTAAACACAACTCTTTGTCCTTCTTAAATCCAAAGGTTCGAATCAAAATAACTCATTCCCTTTATTAAATAATTAAATAGTCTAATTATATAAGATAATTTTGTTATACTCTTTTTCTCGATAAATATACAGTAATGAAACTTGTTATTATAACCTCATTTAGGTAAATCTAAATTAGCATCATTTGAAACGCGACCTCATAATCTCCTTGAAAGAGGATTTAAATTGTTTCGTTAAAGTAGGCAGGTGTTATTGCTAATCCTACTTTACGTAGTATGAAACACCAAGGTAAAATAGCTGGTTGTCTCGATAAAATCATTCTGCATAATTATTCCCGAGTTCGTATTATCAAGGACAGTAAACTCCTTAATGCCGCGTTTTTCTGCCAGTCGAAATGCTGCTGCCAATGATGCCGGAGAATCCAGGTAGTCATTTCCCAGACGGAAGATGGTAGGATAATCAAAATTATTCATATGCCTTAAAGTCTCTTCATCTTTAGCTTGCGCCTGGCTTCTGGTGAGGTAATGGGAGAAATCAACGGAAGAGATGACAACTGCATCTTGAGCCAGGAAGGGTTCCAAGGCTTGAAGAATCCCATCTACTTCCTGAAGACTGACATCATGATGGAGAATAATAGGAACAATTTTTGTCTCGGGGAGATAGTGTTTAAGAAGAGGAACCAAGGCCCCAATAGAATGCTCCTTTGATAGAGTCTCTTCATCCCTTACAGCCAGCCCTTTATCCAGAAGGGCTTTAACTGTATTAGCTTCAGTTTCTATAACTCCATTGGGGCTAAGCCAATCATTCAGACCGGTGATGGTTTTACCGCCACTGTTATAATGGTTTGGACCGATGACTATTACGACCGTAGGTTGTTGAGGAACCAGTATTTCCATTACTTGAACTAAAAGGCGGCTAGCTACCAAATGATGAGGAACAACCATACTCACTATCCGGCCTTCAATAATAGGTTGTTTTTCTGTTTTGACAGCTAGGATTGAGTTTAACTCCTGACCAGTGACAAAACTAGGGTGGGTGGAGTTGACCTCCTCCCTCCTGACTGAGTCTGTATCTTTACTGCCCCATATCACTATGGTCAGGACACAGACTAGGAGAATCAACCATTGAACTGTCCGACTTTGTTTTAATCTCATTCAATTACTATCCTGTCCTTACTGCCACTTGTATAGATGGTATTGTTCTTAATATTGTTTAGAACCGGGGCTTCACAGGTGAACTCACCAGGTGAAATGACACGAGCTAAATATGTGATTTCATGGTTGCCTTTGCCTAATAGGAAGACTAGTTTTTGGCCATTGACTTCAGAAGGATAATCCCAACGAGTCTGATTCTTATCATACTCATAATAATTATAGGGCTGAGAAACATGGGTTAGACCTGCAGGCAGAATATCCACGATTTCGTATAGTCCCGCTGGCGCTTTATCGCCAATATTGCTGTTTATCACTACTTTAATAAGGTCTGATCTGTTAAAAGTAGTAGCTTTATTATCATCAACCATATAGGTTCGGCTGATCATCAGGTCTACACTGTCTCCTGTCTCTCCAGCCGGAATTGGAAGCGTATATTTCCTCATTATTCCTACTTTACCTTCTACATGGCTGAATCTGATTTCTTGCAGATCTTCCGGTAATAGGGTTAATTTAAAAAGATCGTTGCCAACAAGCTCTTTATTAACTTTTTCACCATTGAGTTCGTAGGTGAAGCTCACTGGCGTAGGCTTCATAAACTTTAGGTTATACTTTAGAATCTGTAATTGTTCCACTGTGTTGAGAATATCTTTGCCTTGATTTTCGAGGAGATACTGATAGAGTTTATTCTTTTGCGGTTGATTGAGACGTGCAGCCAGAAGAGCCATTTGAGTAGTGGCTTGGATTATTTCATCCTGATCACGCCCTACATTGATTCTCATCACCACACCTAAGTCTTGACTGTAGAGGGTTAGTAACTCCTGAAATACTTCTTGGGCGTAAGCACCATCTCCTATATCTAGCAGAGCCAGGGCTAGGTTTATTCTCACTGCGGGTTCCAATTCTTTTTCCAGTAAATAGTTTTTAATATCAAGAAGTACAGGTTCTTTGAGGGCTGCTAGCCCCAAGAGGGCCAGACTCATGTTATCTTCTTGCCCTTCTTCCATTACGCGATAGAAGTACCCACACAAAGCCTTACTGTCGAATAGTTCCGGAGTTGTGGAAGCTACCATGGCAGATAAAGTCAGTTCACTCTCCCCATAAGGCAGGATACTGATTCCACCGTCCGGTTTTTGGTAGAGCAGAAGGGAATCTTGATCTTCTATCATCTGAGAATATTCTGGTTCCTCAGGGAAATACTCTTGCAAAAGTTTTTTTGCTTCAAGCGATGTGAGTTTTTGTTCTAAGCGGCTGCCATTATTCCAAGCTAATTGGTACAGCCCCCTGAGGTATTGTCCTTTTTCATAATCACTAAAGATTACCGTGGTAGGTGATACCTGAGAACCTTCAATTCCTATACCTTCTTGTAATAACTCAATGTAAGTGATAGTCCTTTCTTGGAAAGAGCTTACTACCATGAATTCCTTGGTAAGAGTATCGCTGAGGCCATTATAAGCGGCGGAAACAGTTAGGCTATATTTACCAGCTTTTAGTTCAGGCAATTTCCAATCCAATGGTGTAAAAGATAATGCATTTTCTTTCCAGGTCTGTTCCTTACCCTGAGGATCTATCAGTTTCATAGTATATGCTACTTCCTTCGCACCCTGCAGTTTATCTCCAAACGAACGGAGAATAACCAGAGGAGAATCCCCTTCCAGATAGGAATTATTTAAAGTCATCTCAATAAAGAAGGGCAATCTTACTGGAATCTGCTTGGTCCCACTTCCTGCCTGAAGCTCATCGGTAAAAGCGTGGTATGTTACCCGCCAAGAAGTAAGATTATCCGGTAGTTCGAATTCTATGCTTGCCTTGCCATTAGCGTCAGTCTGAATGGTAGTAAAAACTACTGTATCACGGAAATCCTTACGGTCCGATCCCCCTTCTCCTCCACTCTCCGCTCCACCCCGAAATTCAGGATGATCGTGAGACTTTCTGGTATTGAGATAGGGATACAAGTAATCCCCGTAGAGGCTATTCAGGAAGTTAACATTTTGTTCACGTAAGCTGAATAAAGCTTCATCAACGAGGTTTAAATTGACTTGTGCTCCTTTTATAGGCTTATGGTTAGCGTCACTAACCATTACCTCCAGCTTTACCGTGTCTCCAGGCTTATACTCCTGCCGGTCTGATTCTATATTGATTTCCAGGGCTCTCGAATCACGGGCAAAGGGTATATTTATCGAATAAGCCTCATGATAGGTATATCCATCGAAGTAAACACCATAGACAATGATATTGGGGATATTTTCGTTGGTAAAAGTAAAGCCATATTTAGGATTACCAGTTACCTGGTGGGAGTCAATGAATTTTTGACCTCTGTAGAAAAGAATACTATTATCAGCCGCCTTCAATTCCCTATCGTTGACCATCATTGTGACCAACACATCATCCCCAGGTAGATATCCGTCTATTTCAGGTGAAGTCTGCAGGTAGTAATGTTGATAGTCAGGACTGTTGTGCCTATCGCTGCCAACGTAAAGCCTGCGAGTGAACTGACGGTCATCGCTGTCCACTGCAGTCAGCTCGATGTAATAGGAGTTCTCAGGATCCAATTCCCCTGTATGGTTGATTGTCCCATCAGCATCTGTAATAAGTTCAAATTCATTAATATGTTTCGTAGAATAATTATAGTGATATATCTTCTCCACTTGTTTACTTATAAAATTATACTGTTGACCTGACTCTACTTTGGTCCACACCTCTTGGTAGAGGTTGGCTTTAATTGGACTATTGGCAACAGCATCTTTGAGGAAGTGTTCTTCTGAGATATACTGGCCGTTATTGATATCTGTCAGATCCACTTCAGACAGTTTAGCGGTGAGGGTATAACTATCTGCCTGCCGCTTTGCCTCTCCTGTAATATAAACCTTACTCTTAAATACATAAAAATCAGTTGAAGTAGCTATCTCTCCGACTTCCGGGAGTACTGCATTTACCCACATGGAAACGTAGCGATAAGGACTGTAATCCTCCTGCTGAGTGAAGCCTTTATAAGAAATCTCAGCTTCCCCTTTGTCGTCGGTGGTAACAGTACCATTACTGGACTCAATATTATAATTTAATTGTGTGCCTGATACCGGAGTCCCTTCAAAGAAAGCAGTTTTAGCCTTGAATCCTAGACTTTCTCCCGCAAATATTGCCTTTTTGTCTTGGGTCAGGGTAAGTTTATAAGATGGTTTTTGATAAGTCTCAACTGAGAATCCTCTGGAAAGGAGGAACATATCTCCTATTTTAAGCTGGATGTAATAATAACCTGGTTTAAGAACTGGCAATTTCATTTGGCCGGTATACGTTTTGTCTTTGACTGATATTTTTCTGGTTAGAATCGGACTATCTTCAGCACCTCGGTGATAAGGACCATCAGTTCCCCGAAGCTCTAAAGTAATCTCGTTAGGTTGTGTTCCAGCTTGATCTCTGGACGATAAGACTCCCCAGAAATTGATGATATCTTCTGGTTGATACAGCTCTCTGTCGAGGTAGAAATATTTCCAATAATCTTTTGAGGTGGAGCCACTCTTGATGTGTTCTGGCCTTGCCTCTAATGGAACTAACAGCTCTCTAATGCCGCTCTTGATAAGGGCATAATCTCGATTTGTTCCCATCAACTCTTCTTCGATTAGTACTGCTCCTGTTCCATCTCCTTTAGTTGATAGGTTCTTACTGTCGATAATTACCTCGAAATCAGAAACAGGGGTTTTGGTCTGCAAATCATTTACCCAAAATAAAGTATTTGTTTCTCCTTGAGCTTGATAAACTGCTAAGTCACTAACCTGAAACCAAACCTGCCTGACAGCGTCATCTGCCTTAAGTTCAGCTGCGTAATAGCCAGCCTCCAATTCCTCGGGAAAGACAATATAATGGCTATACTGATCTACACGGAGGAATTCAGTATCGTAATCAGCTATCCTGTACTGAGGATTGAGTTCTTCTCGATAACCATTCCAAGCAAAGTATGACCAACTGGGAATCAAGTCTCGTTTGGCCAAGGAAGATTGGAAATCTTTATAATCAGGGTAGCGATAGAGATCGATATGGAGAGAAGGAGTGTTAGCAGCGTTATTTCCCGATTGGTACTGATTGTAGAAGTAAACAGAAAAAGCCGGTATGTCCGTGGTACTGAATTCAGTCAGAGCTGTATCCATATTAAACTCAAAGGCAGTACTCCCTTGATTTATGGGTGCTGTCTCAAAACTGAAAACATAATCGTCTTTCAGAGTTTCGGAGGTTCCAACCAGAGGCAATCCTTTCTTCAAGGTGATGGTATAAATGGTAGATGGCTGTAATTCCTTAGGGACAAATACCGTCGTCTTTTTGTGTTTTTCAAAAGTCCCTTCTGTTTGTGGTGACATAGTAAAATACTCGTTAATCTTTTGGCTGTCATAGTTCTCATGAGAAAAGGTTAATTCTATCCCGGTTGCAACAGGAACATGACTACTCCTATCGGCGGGTAAAGATCCGATAACTCGGAAGTTGGTCTTAGTCTGGAAAGCCCAGCTCAAATTCTCATAACCCATCCCTACGGGGTCAAAGGACAAAGTGTAGATGGTATTGGGGGATAACTCTTCTTGCGGTATAATCTTATACTCTGATCCATCAGCTTGTTTATCTAATCTGTAAGCAAACTCCGGATTTGTTTTCAAACTATCTTTTATGGTCTTTTCATCCATGGGTTCTGAGCCAGTCAATAAAAAAGCACTATCAAGTTCAATCCCCAACGTATCTGTACTTAAGGCAGTGATAGTCACTTCAGAGGCATCCAGAGGTTCAGGTGCAGGACCAAGTTCACCCATCCCCCAAAAAATGGTAGTTAGCATTACTATTACCAGAGTGAAGCTGATAACATATTTCCATTTGCGGAAGCCATCTGATCCTTTTCCAGGGCCCAAAAAAGAGCCTATTCTTCCTCTAAGTGATGTTCCTTTATTAATGGAGGATACTTTGTTCTGCAATTCAGTTCTCAGCTCGTCTTTGAATTCAGCTCTAATAGGAGGAACAGGGTCCATATCTTCAAACGAATTACCCATCACTTTCTCTAGTTCTTCGAGTTCTGTGTCAAGTTCTGTGTCAAGTTCTGTGTCAAGTTCTGTGTCATTCTCAAAAGGTTCTTTAGGCATAACGCACCATCCTTTCGCGTAAACAGGTCAGACCCCGATGAAGAAGCTGTTTGACCGATCCTTCTGTTTTGTCCATAATCTGAGCAATCTCTTTGTATGACAGATCCTGAATATACCGTAGAACAAGAGCCTGTTGCTGTAAACTCGGCAGATCTTTGAGCTGCTGGATTAACTGTTCCTTTTCTGATCTGTCCATAACCACTTGTTCCGGTTCGCAGTTGGAATCGACATTAACATAATCATTTGTCAGCTCCACAGTTTTCCCTTTCTTGCGATAATGGTCGGTCAAGGCATTAGAAGCTATTTTATACAGCCAAACCACCACGGGAATGTTGCGATACTCGAAACTCTGAATCTTTTCCAACGCAGCAAGGAAGGTCTGGGAAGCTATTTCCTCAGCCTCGCTATGGTTCATGGAGCGGTAAAAGGCATAGTTATATATTGGTTGAAAATGAGCATCATAAATTTCAATAAAAACTTCCTTGTTACTTTTAACCCGTTTTATCAGGTCCTTTTCATCTGTGGCTAGATTGCTGGAATTCATCAGCAGCCACCTCCTCCATCGATATCCGTGCTCTTCACTATGTATTAACGATTAGAACTCTTAAAAGTTACGCTAAGAAATGTAACTCCGTAAGAAATGACGTTCTTTCTAAATATTCTTCAATTATCATTATATTTCCTCTTTAGGGGAAATATTTCAAATTTAATGATTTAATTAAAGACAATAAGGAGACTAGTCAATTTAACTAATCTCCTTTGAATTTCAATATTTTAATTCTTTTAGGTTTGGGCATTGATTGTTTATTATTTATCCAGATATATAACGCCTATAGTATTGGGACCACAATGACTGGATATCACACAACCGGCAGTGGTAGTTTGAATGGTTGTGTTTGGGAACTCTGTTTTAAAATAATTCTTCAGATTACTTGCTTCATCCTCACTACCTAATGAATAAGTGATGATAATCCTATCTGAGTCGATGGATTCTTTTTTCATTAATATATCATTAATCATCTTATCTAAAGCCTTGATCTTATCTCCACGCACTTTGTCTTTAACAATCATCTTACCGTCTGTTAATCCTATGATAGGCCGAATCTTGAGCACACTACTTACTAAATTCTGTACTGCGCTGCACCTTCCACCTTTATAAAGATATTCGAGTGTATCGATAATGAACCTTACATTTACTTTGGCTGTCATTTTTTGTATCTGTTCTGCTATTAACTCCGCTGACATCCCTGTTCTAGCATAATCTCCCGCTGCCATTACTAATATTCCAATCCCACTAGAAAGACTTTTGGAGTCTACCACCAGGATTCTTTCGGGTGGAAATTCTGCTGCCGCCAGAACTGCATTCTGGTAAGTCGATGATAGCTCTGATGATAGGGTTATCACTACTAAATCAAATTCCTGATTAATATACTCCCAATAAATCTCAGAGAAATCATAGGGTGAAGGGGATGCAGTCTTAGGCATTATTCCTTTATCATCAACCATTTGTATAAGGCGGCCGGGATCCAATTCTAAGCCATCTTTGTAAGTTTCTTCACCAAATTCTACATACAAAGGAACCACTGTAATGTCGTATTCCTGAAGTATCTTGGCGGAAAGATCATTGGTACTGTCTGTGATAATCTTAACTTTCCTCATCCTTAACCACTCCTGAAATTCAATTATTCTTTTTTCTTAGTTATAAATTACCTTTTAGTTATTAAATATTTCATGTAAAAATAATATCATACTAAATCTGCTTTTTTAAAGGTGCTATTTGTATTATATTCATAGTGGACAAGATGTTTCTCTGTTCACAAAAACTATTTTCTTTCCGCTATCTGTTCGGCTAAATCATTGAGATACACCCAACGTTCCATTTTCATATATAATTTCTTTTCAACCTCTTCTTTCTCTGCCGTTAACGCCTGTAGCTTTGAATAGTTCGTAGCTTCCAACTGCATATTCTCTTCTAATACTTGTACCTGCTCTTCTAGCACTGCGATAACATCTTCTATTTCTTCATATTCTAGTTGCTCTTTATAAGTGAACTTGGTCTGTCTACTTTTTAATGGTTTTAGGGTAGTGCTTTCTTTTTCTCTTGACGATTCTTGCAAATTTGAGGATGGTGTTTTTTCTTGGTTACTATGAGTCAAACGTTGCTCAAGATAGTCAGAGTACCCGCCAACATACTGTTTCAGCGTACCGTCATCCTGAAATTCGAAAATCCTATCAACCACTTTATCAAGAAAGTAGCGATCATGAGATACTACCACTACTGCACCATTAAAGCCCTCTAGATAGTCCTCCAGAATCACCAGAGTATCTATATCCAGATCATTGGACGGTTCATCCAGAAGTAGGATGTTAGGGGCATCCATCAGCACTCTTAATAAATAAAGCCTTCTTCTCTCTCCTCCCGAGAGTTTTTCAATAGTATTCCATTGCAAATCCGCAGGAAAGAGAAACTTCTCCAACATTTGTGTGGCGGTTAATTTTCCGTCTACGGTCTCGATGTATTCAGAAATTCCCCGAATATAATCTATCACTCGCAATGTGGTATCCATCTCTTCGGATTCCTGGGAAAAGTATCCGATTTTTACTGTTTCTCCTTGGACAACCGTTCCATTGTCTGGAATCTCCTCACCGGTTATGATTTTTAACAGAGTTGATTTGCCACACCCATTCTTACCTATAATTCCTATCCTGGCATCGCGCAGAACTATATGGTTGAAGTCTTGGATTAACAGCTTGTCACCGAAACTCTTCGATACACCTGTTATCTCTATAGTCTTTTTGCCAAGACGAGTAGTCACAGAATTAAGATTCATTTTCTCCCTAGCGGTAGGCTTTTCCCTGGAACTTAACGCATTAAATCTCTCGATTCTTTCTTTACTCTTGGTGCTCCGAGCTCTTGCTCCCCGCATAATCCATTCCAGTTCTTTTCTATAGAGGCTTTTATTCTTGCGCTCCGTGCTAATCTCCATCTCTTCCCGTTCCGCTTTCAGCTCCAGGTACTTGGTGTAGTTGGTCTGATAACCATAGAGATTACCCTTGCTTATTTCCACAATGCGATTGGTTACCCTATCGAGGAAATACCGATCATGAGTAATCATCAGAATGGCACCTGTGTACCTCCTCAGATAATTCTCCAGCCACATAACCATTTCATTATCTAAGTGGTTAGTTGGCTCATCCATGATGAGTATCTCACAAGGATTTACTATGGCACTGGCGATCGCCACCCGTTTTTTTTCTCCGCCTGAAAGCACACTGACGTCTGAATCAAATTCTGTTATACCGAGCTTGGTCAGGATAGTTTTTGCCTCATATTCGTTGAGTTCTTTTATCTCGGATGAAGATCCTAGAAATACCTGTTCAAGTACAGTGATGTTCTCACTAAAGACAGGGTTCTGGGGCAGATATCCTATACTTACCCCGGAAGCTTTCGTAATAGTTCCGCTGTCAGGTGTCTCAAGTCCAGCAATTATCTTTAAGAAGGTGGATTTCCCTGTTCCATTGATACCGATCACCCCCACTTTATCGCCTTCATTCAAGTAAAGGGAGATTTCATGTAATAATTTTTTTTCACTATAGCTTTTGGTTATATTTTCTGCTGATAGAAGGATCAAAATCTCACTCCTAGTCTTCAAAGTTAACAAAGATAATTATAACATCTTCTTTTAACGGTTTCATGTGATTCTATTCTGCAACCGCTATAGCTCTTATCGGGGCTCCATCTGCATCTTTAGTTTTTAAGGGTAAACAAAACAATTGGAATTTCGGTTGCTTTTTAAGCATATCAAGGTTGGCTAGATTTTCTATCACTACGAGCCCTTTTCTAAAGAAGATTTTATGTATCGGGAAATAAGTACTATCCTCATGGTCAATGGAAATCGAATCAGTTCCTATTCCTTTAAGATTATACTTTTCCGTTAACCATATCGCAGATTCCTCACTAAGTATCGGGTATGCTGAATAAAACTCTTCACTTCCCCAGTGCTTACCCCAGCCTGTATTGAAGATTACATAGTCAACATCTTTTAACTGGTCTTCATAATCCAGTATATATGTCTTATCTATTTCCCGCTGCTCATGAGTTTTCTGGTAGCTTTCCAAACTGATCATATATGCCCTTCCCATAAAATGATCTACCGGAAAGGAATCAAGTGTCTTCCCACTTTCTAAAATGTGTGCAGGACCATCCATATGTGTTCCTGTATGGGAATATAAAGTTATCTTCTTCTCAATAAATCCATGTCCGTCCAGACTATTGGCATCTGCGAAAGTAGGCTGTTCAGTGCCGGGGTATACCGGCATGTCAGGCTGAATCGTGTGAGTTAAATCTATAATCTTCATAAGTCATTCTCCTCGTAAATATATCTGTCCCCCGCCCTACCGGAATATACTTATTAAATTATCTTCTGTCATTAGTCTAAAGATCTATTTAGGCATTCTATTTTTTATTAGAATTGGTTTTAGTTTGTTATCTAATAGATGATAAAAAGCTAAGATAGGATGCTTATAGATCATCTTGGGTCCTGAGTGCCTCATCACCTTTTTTATCTTGTCTTTATACTCTGGCTTGAAGCAATGAATTGGACATTTAGCACAGGTGGTTTTTTTATCTCCCAAGATACAATTATCTATTCTTTGGCATGCATAGTGAAATAATTCTTCGCATTGGGTACACATAGCTTGTGCAGAATCATGGTTGTCTTTGCAATACAGCCTAGTCATTGCTTCCAGAGTTTTCTTTTCTCGCTTAAGTCTTTTATTAGTAATTTTCATTTTCTTTACCTTTGATATTTTGGAGTTAAGGGTACTCCTTACATTAGCCTATATGTAATACAATCGTCTATTGGTAGTCGTATTCCTGCCAGCTCTTCCCTTTAGTTTAAATTGAACAGTTGAATATTACAAGATTTCCGTCAAGCGATTAGCTGTCTTCGGGTAGATTTATAAGCACAAACATATATTTTTATAAATACGAGATAGGGTCTAGAAAAATTTCCCTGCTTACGCGTCATTTCGATTCAGTTTTTTCGTCTTAATAAAGAGAAAAACTTATCGAAAGGAAGTGAACGTCCAAATGACTAATTCTAGTCACCGGTTTCTGGCTTTTTCTCTGGTCTTTATCCTGATTGTCCAAGTATTAATTCCTGGTTCCCTAGCTGCCGAAGTCCGGACGATAGATTTACAGGAGCCAAAAGTTACTTTGGAAGACGCGATTAAGATTGTCAAAGAAAACTTTGAGATTCCTGAAAAGTTTAAAGAATTTACTTCGGGTTTCAGCAACTATAATAACCGTCAATCATGGTCCTTAAGTTGGAATTCAACGGGAGAAAGAAATGAAAGCTTTTCCGCCCAAGTGGATGCGGTTAGCGGAGAAGTCGTTAATATTTTTACCAATAAATCTTCAGATGGCGAACAAACTTATAAATTACCTGCGCTTACTCTAGCAGAAGCTAAGGTTATCGCCGAGAATATGGTGAATAAACTTACCGGACAGAAGTATAAAAAAATGAAATTTGTAGAAAACGACGATATTATTCCGCTTGATCTTTATGGGTCCCCTACTTTCAGTTTCAGCTGGGAAAGAACAGAAAACGGAATCCCTGTCCAGGGTAATGGGGCCAGAATTCAGATCAATGCCAATAACGGCGAAGTTATATCCTACGGCTTTACCTGGCATAACCTAAACCTAACTAAAATCGAAAATATAATTGACGCCGAGCAAGCCTCCCAAGCTTTTAACCAGTATAAAATGCTGGAACTGAAATATTTTCTGGCTCCGGCTTTCAGGATTTTAGCTGCTGCAGGAAATAAAGAACAGGTTCAACTGGTCTACCAGCTGAATAAAAATGGCTTGATTGATGCTGTAACCGGCAAACCACTGGAACTGAAGCAGAATCAATATTTAGCAGGAGATGAATATTCTTTGGGACGAATCGGTTATGGTATGGCTGAGGACGCCCAGGCCAAGTCAATCCCCCTGACACCTCAGGAAGTACGGGAGATTGAAGAAAATACCAAGCTCTTAACCAAAGAAGAAGCAATCCAAATGATTCAAAAGTGGGTGGAGATTCCCTCCGGCCTGTCCTTGAGAACCATGAACCTGAATACAGACAATGGCTTAAGAGACACCAAAGTATGGTATTTTGAATGGTCTTCTTCCGACCAAGAACGGACCCAGAATATAACGGCCAGAGTAGACGCCGTAAATGGAGAACTAATTGGGTTTAACTTATATAGTCCCCGCTTCCCTTTAACCGAAAACACTGAACAGAATTCAACCCTAAGTAAAAAAGAAGCTCAGGCCCTGGCCGAAGAATTTCTTAATAAAATACAACCGGCTAAGTTTAAGCAAACAGAACTAAAAGCAGATGAAACCGACGAAGCTATTCCTGATGTTGCTTCCGATGCTGTTTTAGTCCTTAAACCTGAAGATACATCTGTGTCTTTTAACTATGAACGTAAGGTCAACGGAATCACTTTTCCTTCCAATGGAATGAATGTTACGGTTGACTTAACTACGAAAAAAATTACTTCCTATAATCTTAATTGGTATAGTCTCGACTTCCCCCCACTATCCCAGGCCCTTCCTCAAACAAAAGCTGAAGAAACATTCCTTAAATACAGACCAATGGTTTTAAAATATGTCCTGGTTAATAACAGCGGTGAAGTAACTGAGGCTAAGTTAGCCTATCAGCCAGCTAGCAAAGGAACTCAAATATCTGATAGCATGGACGCCAAGACAGGCGCATTTCTAGACTGGCAAGGAAAACCTCTGAACTCCAAGCCCAGCTCCTATCATTTTACAGACATCAGCGAACACGAAGCTGTAAAAGAAATAACGGCACTTGGCCAAGCCGGAATCTTCGGAGAATACAGTGATGTCTTTAAACCCGCTGAAATTATTACCGCAGAGTCCCTTTTCCGGGCCTTGCTCTATATTAATAACGGTACCGGAGATTATAACCTGTCTGCCGAAGATATCCTGAAAAAAGCCAAAGAACAAGAATGGCTAAGAGAAGAGATAACTCCGACCCAGCATATATCCAGAGAACTGTTCAGTAAAATTATCGTGCGCTATCTTAGCTTAGAAAAAATCGCCGAACTGAAAGATATCTACCAACCTTCCTTCCAAGATACTCCCCAATCTCAAGGGTATATTGCGCTGACGACCGGTTTGGGGATCATCAAGACAGATGGGCAAAACTTTGAACCGGGCAAAAACGTCACCAGAGCAGAAGCTGCTTACTCGATAATTAAAGCCTTGGGGAATAAACTATAATACTAAAAAATAAGCTCGTTAAATTTGAAGTTAGGACAATTTGACAAAGAATCAGGATAGCCGGCGTTTTAGCGCCGGCTATTTAGTCTTCAAAATCAATGAAAAAATTTGCTCCCATTGCCCAGTCAGATTGGTTTTGAATGCTAATATACTAATTCTCTTTATTTCTTTATATTAACATGATAAAAGTACGGACCACATGATCTTTCTTCATGGGTTCTCACATAGGTCCAGGAGAAGTTCTCATCCATGACATAAACATCTTTGTAACAGCTAAGCATTTTATGGCTAAAAGAGGCGGCATTTTCTAGGCGGTAACAGATATCCGGCCCATTGATTCGAGCATTATCGAGAAATACATACAGGGTAGAACTGCCGACCGAGTCCAGGCGTGCCGAGGCTTCTTCACCTGTCAGGGATTTCAGCCGGTTATAACTGAAAACATGCCATAAACACTGGTCCAGATAAATATTCTCAACATCAACCCCCTGCAAGAAAGCCTGCTTCCATCTTTGCCTGAGAGTTTCCGTCATATTTTCTTCCCGGTTGTGGTGAAGCTCTATGCATTCTATCCCGTTCTTCTTCAATGTGTCGATAAAATAATTGGATTGCCGTACCTTAAGGTCCCGGCAGCGAATCGTAAAGTAATTGATATGTTTGACGATTTTCGGCTTTACCGGCGGGGAAAAACAATTTGTCCCTTTGGAAAAAATAAAATCGTTGTAGGTATTGTCAATCGTGATTTGGTATTCGCCGCTTTCATTTTTGCGGAAAAAGACTTCCCTGATTCTGCCGCCGGCAAAGGTTTCTAATCCTCCCCCGCTCTCGCTGACACAATTCTCGGCCGCAATCCCCGAAAGTTCAATCCGGAAGGCCCGGTCACTCAGGGCCCCCAGTTCAAACTCCAAAACCATTCCATTGGCTGTGCGGCTGCTCCGCATAAAGGCCCCATGGAAAAAATACTGTCCCATATAGCGTTCATCGGTCAGAGCCCGGAAGGTCTTGTCCGTATGCGGGTTGAAAACTTCCGAGAGAATTGCCCGGCCCCGCGGCAGCCGTTTATGCTCCAACAGCAATATATCATTATTCAGGCTAAAGGAATGCAGTTTAAAGACAATATAAAATCCCTGTTCGTCAACGCCGGTACCGGTAATCCTGCCCTCTACGGCTGTCCCGCCGGCGAAAACAAGCCGGTAGACCACACTGCCGTCGGAAACAACCGGGATTTCCTCCGGGAGCCACAACCGCTTGGCAAACTGCGCCAGCAGCTTTTCTTGCTTCCCGCTTACGAATCTGGCGTTGCTTAGTGCTTTGGTTATAATAATTTCCATCGGGCTTTCCCCTTAAGGTGTATACTTTATCATTCCATTGATATCCTTGATTATTTTTTCAGGCACTCATCTTCTTTATAGGGTGTCTTATCACCGTTTTGAGCTTAGCGGGCACCGTCTTACGCGGGTCGCCCAAATAGATCTCATGATGCCGCCGGATTTGACCGGAAGGCAGGGTATCGGATATGGCATTTGTATATCCCTGTTCTATCATGAATTGTTCCATTTGGGCAATCGAGGCGGGTTCGTTATCATAGGGGCCGATGTGCATCATTTGCACGCACAGTCCTTCAGTCAGTGATTCCAGGCGGGCTTTTGCCGCATCGAGATGGGGCTTTTTCTTTTTTAGCTCCGCAACAGCCCAAGTAAAAACATCCTCGGTGACAAATTCCGGCTGGCGGATTATCGATGTCCAGAGAAATTTCGATTTATCCATCAACTTTATGCCGTCAAAATCATCGTCTTTAAACCACCACAGTCCTTCCAGTGGGGGTACGACATAATCGAAATATCCTGCTGGCTGCTGGTCGCTCATCTTACTCATCTTAATGGTAAAACTCAGGCCATATAGAATTTCGATGGCCTCCTGATATTCTTCCGCCGTATTGGGGTCTCCCGCCCCGTCGATCATAATAAAATTCATAGCCGGAACATCAATCAAGACGGGTTTTTGTTTCGGCAGGTACAAATCCTTATATTCTTTTTTGAAGTCGAATTTATCGGCCATATCCTAACCCTCCTGTTCAATCGGGATGATAATTTCCGTCACATACTTGTTGGGATTACCCCTGAAAATCATGCCGGGCCCTTTATGATAAATCTCCCTGGAAGGAAGTATGGACGCCAGACTATGTTCCTTCATGTAATCCATTACAGCTTTGTAGGCCAAATTCAATGTTTCATAACTACCGGTATGGGTGGTGCAAATGGCCTTAACCTTGGGAAACTGTTTGGCAATCACCTTCGTCCCTGTCACCAATCCTTTAGTCGGAATACAGGCTTCAATATCAGCTTCCTCTTGGTAATCGTCATCGTAATAGCAGCAAAAAGGTTCGCCGTAAGTTTTTCCTTTGGCCTCTTTGTAAATCGCACCAAAATATTTTCCCACATCACTGTACTTCCCTTTAAACCGGATCGCCGCAACTGTCAAGGCCTCAAATTCCTTCAACTCAACTTTGTAGTTCATACTACCTACCTCCATCTCATTAGGTTGAAGGTAAAGGTCAATTCTTT
>LOEZ01000034.1 GCA_001516055.1 Gracilibacter sp. BRH_c7a | reverse complement strand
ACTCGCGACTTTCACCTTGGCAAGGTGACACTCTACCACTGAGTTACACCCGCATCAGTGGTGCCTCAGGACGGAATCGAACCGCCGACACGAGGATTTTCAGTCCTCTGCTCTACCGACTGAGCTACCGAGGCATACTTCGAGGTACGATGTTCGAGAATCGATATTCGAACTCTCGTATTCCTCTTAGAATAATTTATTCTTTGTTCGCCATTAAGTTCGCCTTGCAAAGAGTTACCTTCACTTTCGACCTTCGAATCGCGAACTTCGAATATCGATAATGGCGACCCCGATCGGATTTGAACCGACGATCTCCTGCGTGACAGGCAGGCATGTTAACCACTACACCACGGGGCCGTAATTTGGTGGGCGATGACAGGATCGAACTGCCGACATCCTGCTTGTAAGGCAGGCGCTCTCCCAGCTGAGCTAATCGCCCATTCATAATGTGACCGAATTACAGTATACACAATATTAGATTTTATGTCAAAGGATTTTTTGGCCAATTATTAGGCAATTTTTGTCTTTAATTTGTATTTATTTCTTCTGAATGCAATATATCTAGATTTAATCATAATTCTATATATATACATTCTTCTTATCAAAGTAATTGTCTATAATTAACAAGAAATACTATTTCTTTAAAAAAGCAAGTATTCCTTCACGGACAATTTTTGCAGCTAAAATAGCTGTCCGCTCACTAAAATCAAGATGAGGACTGACCTCTACTAAATCGAATCCAACAATGTCTAGTTGTCCTAGGAGATGTATAGCTTGAATAATCTCTCTAGATGTACATCCTCCTGGTTCTTGTGTCCCTGTCCCTGGGGCGTAAGCTGGATCAACCACATCTATATCTAGAGAAACGTAAATTGGTTTTCCTTTTAGCTCACTGAGTGTTTCTTGAAGAGGCTTGACCACTTCCTGGGGAAACATTCGCGTATTCTTCTGGGCATACTCGAATTCCTCTTTAATTCCGGAGCGGATGCCAAACTGATAGACTCTGCCTGGCCCAAGTATCTCAGATGCTTTACGCATCACTGTAGAATGTGAACTTTCCTCACCATAATAATCCTTCCTTAAATCTGCATGAGCATCAAAGTGTATAACATGCAAACCAGAATATTTTCTTGCAAAAGACTTAATTATAGGGTAGCTAACTAGATGTTCTCCTCCAAGAAAGATCGGAAACTTTCCATCCTCTAACAGATTATCTGTAGCCTCTTCTATCATTTCTAGAGAAGAGCTTACATTACCAAAAGGAAGCCCTAAATCTCCTAGGTCGCAATATTCATAATCTTCTAGATTACGATCAAGATATATACTGTATTCTTCAAGAGCTATAGAGACATTGCGAATAGCCAAAGGACCGCTTCTTGTTCCAGGTCGGTAACTCACAGTATAATCCATGGGAATACCAATTATGATACCGTGTGCCTCCTGATAAGAGGCCTTCGCCCCAATGAATATCCCTTGTTTTTCTATCATTGTAGAAAGATTATTTTCCGTCATTTTTTTCTCCTTACATGTTTAGCCGGTAGCATTATTACCCGCTTATTTCTAAATCAGACATCAACTTTATTATATAATTATATATTAAACATTAAGAAACTGACAGCTTACTGTCAGTTTCTTAATGTTCTTGCTTTCATCAAGTCTTTTTAGGTCGAGTTTGTTGAAACTTTTTCTTCAGCTAACATTTCGTTATAACTAATGGATCGAGTGTGCACTGTATGATCCCATTCCTTACGGTTACGGTGCATAAACCCTGCAAATATGATGATTATCCAACTGTACATAAATATCGGGTAAAGAATCAATCCCCAATAAGCTTTCCATGGTACTTTATCAAGATATAAGGCGATAATAGGGAAGACTGTTATCGTCCCCGAAATCACCTGCCATAGTAATCCTGGAATAAAGTCGATAAATAAATTTACATAATACGGTTGCATGAAAGGCATTGTTTGTATGAGCAAAAAAAACGTAGCAATCATAATAAAGAAGGGCTGAAAAAGATGTAATGCAGCATCTACATACATCCATTTTTTCTCTTTGAGGCCTTTCCTTAATAGGATTATTAAATATCTGCTTGCAACATCAATCTGTCCTTGAGCCCAACGCTTACGCTGTCTACAAGACTGCATGAAGGTAAGAGGTTTCTCGTCATATACGACAGCATCATGGGCCCAACTTGTCTTAATACCATAGGCCAATCCTTTCATAGTAAACTCGAGATCTTCAGTGAGAGAATGTGCACCCCAACCTAGTTTCTTTAAAACTTCGTAGGAGATACACATACCTGTGCCAGCTAGGGTATTCGAGATGCCTAGGTTATAACGGGACAACTGAATGAGTCTATTCATAAGCCAGAAAGCGATAGAGAAAGTATTGGTAACCCAAGTATCATAAGGGTTCTTAGAATCTATATAGCCTTGGATTATCTTTTCGCCTTCACAGAGCTTATTGTTCATTTCCATAAGAAAGTTTGTCTTAACTAAATTATCTGCATCAAAAATAACAACAGCATCATAATTATGATTCAAGCTAAAAAGCTTTTTAAACATCCATTCTAACGCATATCCTTTACCACGTTTATCCTGATTGAAACGTTTATAGACATGTGCACCTGCTTTCGTAGCTAAATGGGCAGTTCTATCTGTGCAATTATCTGCAACAACGTAAATATCAAAAAGGTTCCGCGGATAATCTAACCTTTTAATATTATCTATTAGAGGTTCAATTACTGGTTCTTCATTATGGGCAGCAATGACAATGGCAAATTTATTACTTGGAGCGAAACCTTTATTCTCCGGCTTACGATGGAGTCCTATAATTGCTAGAGAAGAGTAATAGAGTGTAATAAATATTATTAGAATCTGAATTGATATTAAAGTTAGATTAAACATGTGTTCAAAAATATCTGTAATAGTTATCAACATTAAACCTCCTCAATTACATATATTTTATTTTTTCCTTCTGATTACTAAGTAGGCTTGTACATTACAATGCTAATAAATCCTATTAAAAACATCTCTTATAGATAAATATTTCGAGATGATTATTTATCTTTTCCTACCACTAGAAAACTTAAAATAAAGTATGCAAAGAAAGGCGCTAATAAAAACTATTAGAAAAACACTCATTTTCAAGGCAAAAATTATAGAAGACCAATACGTTCCAGCTACCGATGTTCCAGTTACGAGAGGCATCATATTTCTAAACATTGCTGCAAAAGCTTGGCCGATAATTACCATCACGATAATTCCTGATGTTATTAACAGTATTCCCATTACTCCAAGAGGACTATCCAGTTTCCATTTTTTACCAACATGCCCTCTGCCAGTGTGTCTTCGCCACCAATAATATTCTATAAGAATGTCACGACGAATACGCTCCCACATGAAACGTCACCTCATTACAGCTTATGAAATCATCTCTGGCTAAAGAATCAAAGCAGAAAAAAAGTTGGCTGTCATGTGGTATCAGTCGCTTCCTACATTCTGGCATTCTTGAAAATGGCTAATAAAAAATGAACACTTTTTTCTAACTCGTCAATACTTATACACTCGTCTTTACTATGCGGTTTTTCATTCCCTAACCCTAGGGCAACACAGGAAATACCACGAGAATTGAAAACGTTAGCATCAAGCCCACCACCAGTGCCTTTAAGTGTTACGTCTATTCCTAGCTTTTTGCCAGCTTCCAGTGCACTTCTTACAACTATATGGGAAGAGTCGATAGCAAAAGACTCGTAGGCCAGTTCCTTGGTGTATGAAAATTTAGACCGTTGTTCTTTAGATACTTCTTCAAATTTCGCAATCAACTTCTTGGTCTGGTTCTCCAACTTCTCCATGCTTCGACTGCGTACTTCTGCCTTAATCTCAACTTTATCAGGAACAACATTGGTCCTAGTTCCCCCGCTAATAACTCCAATATTGCTAGTCGTCTCCTCATCGATTCTCCCTATAGGCAAACTACTAATAGCCTTAGATGCCACTACAATTGCATTGATGCCATTTTCAGGCTCTAGTCCAGCATGTGCTGCTTTGCCTTCTACTATTAGATCTAAACCAATTTGAGATGGAGCTGCATTGATGACCGTACCTACTGGACCGTCTCCGTCGAGAACATACCCATATTCTGATTTAAGCTTATAGTTTAAGTTCTTTACCCCGATAAGTCCTACTTCCTCTTGAACTGTCAAAACAATTTCTATGGGGTTATGAGTGATACTTTTATCTTCACTCAGCATACTTAACAATGCGAGAATAACAGCAATACCAGCCTTATCATCTGCAGCTAAAACGTGTTCTCCATCACTATAAATTATTCCATCTCTAATTTGAGGGATAAGGCCTTCTGTAGAAGCTATACTGTCCATATGAGCAGCGAGCATTATGGTAGGAGCTGTCACCATGTTACCTGGATAGAAGGCTATCAAATTTCCTGTATCACTGCCCGTTATAAGAGCTGAATCATCTTCAATTACTTGTGCATTCAATTCGTTTAATCTTTGTTTTAGATATTTCGCTAAAGCACCTTCCTTCTTTGAAGGACTATCAATAGTAGTAAGCTTAATGAACTCCTCAACAACGTTTAATGCCATTTATATCATCCTTCCACTTAATGTTTAATGCCTATGGTAATTCCATTGATGATTTACATTAGAATAACGAATGTCACTACGAATATTTTATGTTTCAGCCAATTTTAATATCTTATCTTTATAATTCAACGAAAGGATATTCAATATGTAAGATCTCTAATAATTTTTCCTTTTGATCAAGAATAATAGTCATCCTAAATAAATATATATTGGTAATATTTACAAGTAAATAATCCTTTGGAACTTTTTCCCTACATGATTTTACAGTGTTCCCAGAATTTAGTCATAATCACAAATAATAAAACTATAACTTTCTAACTAGGGCATTATTTCCTTTTTTATTCTCATGGCAGGAACGACACTAGGAACATCGTGTTCCGTCGCAACGACTTACCTTTCCGCAAAGCAGTATTCTCAGCCCTGGAGGTCTTAACTTCCGTGTTCGAGATACGAAACAGTCCGGTGGACTGTTTCGGCCAAGCCGCACACCACAAAGGGATACTATACGGCGCAACGAAACTGTTAAGTGAACAGTTTCGGCCACACGGCAAACTATCAAAGGAATACCCATTCCGTGTGAGCTCGAACGGGTGGTACCCACCCCAAGAATTATTCTCTAAGTCAACTTAGTCTTTAGCTATATAGCAAAAAAACTGCCGTAATGACAGTCTTCTTACTTTTTACCTGGGCCGCTCCTTGCCATCCATGGCATTGCGGCACTCGTTAAGGCCATCTAAGGCCTTAACGCATCCATGGGCGTCGGTCGTGCCTTATGCCGTCCATGGCAGGCACGACACTAGGAACATCGTGTTCCGTCGCAACGACTTAAATGCATGCACGGGAAGCTAAGTCGTTCTTATTAATCAACAAAGAGTACTTGTTATTCACAAGTACTCTTTGTTCTTTTTACCTGGCAACGACTTACCTTCCCGCAAAGCAGTATTCTCAGCCCTGGAGGTCTTAACTTCCGTGTTCGAGATGGGAACGGGTGGTACCCCTCCGGTATTGTCACCAGATTATTCAGTTATGAAAGGCTTCAAGAGGTTTTTCAATCGGATGTTCAAATTTTTGCCGTCCTGGCAAATTTGAACGAAAGAACCTCCTGTTCTTTCAAAACTGCACAACATATATTTTAGCAAAAGTGCGATTCACATATTATCCTCAAAACTGTAGGTCAAGACCTCGACCTATTAGTACCGATCCGCTCCACGTGTCACCACGCTTCCACTTCCGGCCTATCAACCTGATCATCTTTCAGGGGTCTTACCAGATTAACTCTGTGGGAAATCTCATCTT
>LOEZ01000033.1 GCA_001516055.1 Gracilibacter sp. BRH_c7a | reverse complement strand
TTGTAATCACGCCATTTGAAGCTGACATTGCCGTTTTCTAAACTTAAAATACGACTGTTCGATATTGCCACTCTGTGCGTATAACGTCCCAGATATTCGACAACACAAGCAGCGCTTTTAAACGGTGGCTTGCAGTAAACAATCCATTCCTTTTGATAAAGCTGAGAAAGGAAACCGTTGAAACTGATGGGGTTCGATAAATAATTTTGCTCTCCATAAAATTTAAGATCAGCTTGTTTTAGATAATACAAAAACTTGCCCCTAAACTTTCGGGATAACACCTTAACGGGCAGGAAGAATTTCTTGCGCGAGCTGACCCATTTGCCAATTGAGTTTAAACCGCCTCCCGGTACAATACAGTGCAAATGCGGATGATGCATGAGGTTCTGACCCCACGTATGCAGTATAGAAGTAAAGCCCAATGTAGCACCCAAATACTTTTTGTCGGAGGATAACTCCTGCAAAGTTTCGGCAGCAGCTTTAAACAGCATCGTATACAGTTCCTTTTGATTTTGAAAAACAAGGGTATTGAGCGTATCCGGAATTGTAAAAACCACATGAAAATATCCTACATTTAATAGATTGTTTTTCTGATTATCAATCCAACGTTCTTTAGAAAGCGTCTGGCATTTGGGGCAATGGCGGTTGCGGCAGGAGTTGTAGGAGATTCTTGTATACCCGCATTCATTGCAAACATCCTAATGACCACCTAAATCAGCGCTTCTGCACCGTTCAATTGCGGACATAGCTTTCAACAAATGTACGGGCAGTTTATACTTTTGACGGTACTGGTTACCTTGCATGAGGAAAATATCCTGGACTTCAGGCATTATCAGTTTACCTCTGGAGATAAGGTATCGAGAGGACTGACAACGTTTAATTCGCTGATTTTAACAATATGCAGATAAAAACAGGTCGTACTGATATCCGCGTGGCCGAGAAGCTGCTTAATATGATAGATGCTGACCCCGTTTTCAAGTAAGTGGGTTGCAAAAGAATGTCTCAATGTATGCGTTGTACACTTTTTCTTAATACCGGCAATGTCCTTATACTTATTGAAAATATTCTGGGTTGCCCTGGAAGTAATATGTGTTCCCGTTTTATTCCGGCTGTAGAAGAGCCATTCTTTGGGCCGGTATTCCCGGTAGTATTGACGTAGGACGTTAAGGTTGGACTGAGATAAAAGGCAAATCTATCCTTACCGCCTTTGCCGTTTCGAATGAATATCTGCATTTTCTTACTGTCAATATCGCTGACTTTGAGACTGGATGCTTCACTTAGCCTAAGCCCAGCTCCGTACATGGTCATGAGGATGCTTTTATCTCTTAAGTTATCGCAGGCGTTGAAAAGATTAGTGACTTCATCGCGGGTTAAAATATCTGGAATGCGACGTTGCTTATGATGGCAGGGGATTTGGTTTCCGTTGACGGGGTTGTTTAAAGTTACGTTGTACAAGAATCTCAGACCGCTGTTATACGTGTTGATTGAGCCGGGTGCAAGCTTTTTTCTGTTAAGAGATAGTACAAGTAGTTTTTGATATCATCGATGTCCAACTCTGTTGCAGGTTTGTCGTAGTAGTCCTGAAAACGCCTGGCTTTGGTGTAATACTCATCTTAGGTGTTTTGGCTCAGCCCTCTAATTCTGGTGTCAAACTTCAACTTTTTGAGGATTTCTTCTTTTGTCATGGTATAAGCTCCTTTAAAATATTTCAGTGCTTGCCGGCACTATGAATATTTTAGAGGCGTGACCATAAAAAGAAAATACTGCTACAAACCGGTAGCAGTGTGGATAAAGAAGCATAGGCGCAATGTTGTTTAACCACTGCGTCAGCAGTTTAGTGCTATCCATATCATGCAAAGTTAAATACTAAACATCCAACTACCTTAATCTAAAATTGTCAAGTTCGTCAAAATCGTCAAAAAGTCTGGCTGCCCCCTGTGATGGTAATTCAGACAAACCATCGATAAAAACACCAGAAGAGTGCCACTGGAGTTTTTGACCAGGTATTTAGCCTTATACGCCAAAGGGTCACCCAAAAACTCAGGATCAAGCAAAGATGACTACTGCTAACAAGATATATATTCAAGGCTGGTAAAAACCTATTTAAAAACTAGTTAAACAATGGGATCTCTTTATTTGGCTAATTTTTTCCTTCTGAGGTGGAGGTGTAATATGAATAGGAAACTACTTATCCTTGAATCTAATTGGGGCGAAAATGAAGAAGAGTATTTAACAGATTCCAGGTCTACGTCAAAAATATATAGCTCTATTGAAACCTTGCTTTCCCTGCATAATAGCCCTTTACAAATTATACAAAGGCCTCTACTTTCCTTTCGTTTCGTCGAAGATATTAAACAATTTACCAACTTACCAGAGAACAAGAATGGTGTAAACATCATAATACTAAGTGCCCACGGTAGTTTAGTGAGGAAGAAGAAAAATAGTTTAAAAACTAAAAAAATAACCAGAACTCTGTGTGCTATTGATAACGTAATAAATATTAGTACCGAAATGCGTAAGGTATCTAAGTTTTTAAAAAGAACTATTATTATTCTTGATTCCTGCGCTATAGGTGAAAAAACTGAATCTTTTTTAAAAGCATCAAAGGCATTAGGTGTTATTGGTTTCTCCAAAGATGTTGATTGGATTGATTCAGCAGTTTTTATTTTAGCACTATTATGTAAGTATCAGGATGAAGGGGCTTTCTCTTTGAAACGATTTACACCCGTAAAGCCCAAACAAATTATAGCCCAAATGGAAGTAGGTCACTATAAGCTTTTTTTTGATGAGCTTGGTATTGAGTATTGCTTTGTTAAATGAGTGGGTAATGATTTTGGTTATTTGGGTGTTGGTTATAGTAGCAACACGACATTTCATTTGGCTGATTATCGGATACAAGACTTATCAAGCTGGGAGGACCAATATTAGAAAATGGACAAAGGATATGGAAATCGTATAATGATATATAATTCGATGAAGACATTTTTAAGATAGGCAACGCTTTCGAGTAGCATAGCCCGTTAAACAGGGAATGGTTGGTCTTGCCAAATCAAAATTCGGTTAGCAGTTTTATTTGTGGTGTGTAATTTTATATCCCATCTTTTTAGAAATCTGTATTTTGTTATAACGCATATTTATTCATTATAAAAACATGGAGACTTAAGTAAAATGTTTGGAATAGAAAACTATGTGCTATTTTTATTGTCAGGAATAATTTTAAATATAACACCAGGGTCAGACACTATGTATATTCTTGGAAGAAGCATTTCTCAAGGAAGTAAGGCAGGAATAATGTCAGCTATGGGAATTAGTTCTGGTTCAATAATACACACATTATTAGCATCATTTGGGTTATCAGTCATTCTTGCCAAATCAATAATTGCCTTCAATATTTTAAAATATGTTGGAGCTGCCTACCTTATATATTTGGGTATAAAAGCAATATTATCATCATCTGATACATTTATTCTTAATGAAGCCAAAATAAATAATATGTCAACAATATACTTTCAAGGGATGCTAACTAATTTGCTAAATCCTAAAGTAGCCCTATTCTTTATAGCCTTTTTACCACAATTCGTAAGTGCAAATAATAACTATGGCTCATTGCCTTTTCTGTTGCTTGGAATAACATTTATTACAACAGGAACCATTTGGTGTATTATGCTTGCGATATGTTCTGCATCAGCAACTGAAAAACTTAGGGATAATAAGAAACTACTAACCCTTATGAAAAGGTGTGCAGGCATTATATTTATAGGCTTAGGGTTGAAACTATTTAGCACAAAGGTAGCACATTAATAATAAATATATATTATTATACATAACACTATACTGAAAAGAGGAGAATGCAGATGTCTACCTTTCGCCTTCGGTTTCCAGAGAATATTGGACTTATTGGTCTCTTAGGCCTAATCGGAGTTGTAGGCAATATACTAGATTGAAGTATACTTAAACCCTGGCTAGCTGCGTTTGCAGCTTTTTGTATATTCAGCTTGCGATTCTTCAATGAGCGCCGCCCAGGGTTTCCAGAAAGGCTAGGGCTACTTAGCTTTTTCGAATGTCTCGGATTTTTGGGCTTTATTCCTGGAGTCGAATTTCTCAAGTCTTTGTTTGCAATCTTTGGTTTCGCATTTTTCTTTTCCTTCTTGGGTAGTCACCGAAAGTAAGTCTGATGAACAGTATAAACAGACTACGCAGTAACATTGGAGTCTGAATATGGGTGGTGATGTTTAATGACCCAATATACAATAGATTCAATTACCGACAATAAAGCAAGAATACTTTTAAGAGCTGATGAGTCAAAATCCCTTGTTATAGACCTAGTTGAACTTCCCCCCAATATTAAAGAAGGGGACATAATAGAATTGACTATAGATGGCCAAAGGGTTCTAGATGCAAAAGTACTTACAGATGCAACAACTGCCGCGAAAAAGAGGGTTGAAACCCTTCTCGAAAAATTAAAGAATAAAAATAAGTAGGGAGAGCCCATTCTGCTCTCCCATCACTTTCCTATTGTTCCTGCTGCCCTATAATGCCCGAAAGCTGATGGTGTTGCCTGTCCAAAAGTTGCCATATATAATGATCATATCATGAAGAAAGGAAAGACGCCCCTGTTTAAATGTGCAACTGCGCCAACAGAAGCACCAGAGGCGTCCACCACTGATTGTATGGTCATTTTAACAGAATATGAGCTAATTGAAAACCTTGAAAAATGTGTTTTTTGTAAAGAGCGCGGAGCAGATTCCCTGCCCCTGTTGTAACGGGTCACTAGATGTCATCGGCAGCCGGCAACGAAAGTACATAAATGGCCTTGGCGATCAAATAGTTCTCATCATTCGCCGGCTCCGTTGTGAACACTGCCAGCGGATACATCACGAACTTCCGGATATCGTCGTCCCGTACAAACGCTACGGCAGAGCAAGTATCGAGGCGGTCATAACCGGAGACACGGCACTAACCGTCACCGCCGACGAATCCACCCTAGGCCGTTGGCGTAACTGGTTTAGTGAAATGTACTATCACTTCCTGGGTTGCCTGGCCTCCATC
>LOEZ01000032.1 GCA_001516055.1 Gracilibacter sp. BRH_c7a | reverse complement strand
CGGTTTTGGAGACCGCTGTTCTACCATTAAACTAATCCCCTAAGGTCATTATTTTTTAAAAAGGCGACGAAAGATATTATATCTGAATAAAGCATATGTGTCAATATTAACACCAAAAAATACTGAAGACAATGCCAATATATTGAAAAAAGTATGTCAAAATTAAAAGGATTTTTGTTTAAAAAAAAGAATACAATACTATCCATAGAAGCATTGTCGAAAGGGAAATCCAATTGAGAATTGATCTGCATATTCATACAACAGAATCTGACGGATTCCTCACGGCTGAAGAAGTGATATCTATCGCTTATAAACGTGGTATAAATCTCATTTCCATTACAGATCACGATACAACTTTGGGAATAGAGAAAGCTCTCAAAATAATAGAAAAATCCTCACTTAGAATTATACCAGGTGTAGAGTTTAATACGAGTTATAACGATGAAGAAATCCACCTCCTAGGATATTATAAAAATATTGATAATGACCGTCTTCAGAAGAGACTAAAAGATATACGTCTTGAAAGAACAGAAATAACTAAAAATATGGTTGCAAAGCTTCGACAGAATGGAATCGATATAGCATGGAATGAAGTTCGTGCAGTAGCTAGTGAACACGGTATTATCTGTAAAGCTCACATTATGTATGCGCTTAGAAATAAGATGAGACAGCCTCAATACCTAGATTGGAATCTTATCGCTTCTTGGTTTAGGCCAGGAGGTTTGGCTTATATCCCTTATACAGGTAATCCCTATCAAGAAGCTGTAGATTTTATCCTGGGAACTGGAGGGCTGCCTGTCTTAGCTCATCCCGGTATCATTAAGAATAGATCATTAGTGCCGGAATTACTAAAGTATAAGCCGATAGGTCTCGAAGTGTATTATGGTTATTGGGAGAATCAAGAAGAGATAATATCTTACTTTAGTGAGATATCTAGAAAGAGTGCTGTGTTATCTACTGGAGGAAGTGATTATCATGGGTTTTATAGTCCGATAGAAATAGGAGAGATTAATGTTCCTCCGGAATGCGGCAATGATTTAATGACTTATCTTGATATTAAATAAGTATAAAATAAATTTTTAGTAGGAATTATCTAATTAACAGTATGGAGTGATAAAGGTTTGAATTTATTAAAAAATGTATTATTAAAACTACTGTCATTTGTTTATTTTATTATGTTTATCATAGCAGGGTTAGGTTATTTTGAGATTGGTGAATTTTCTACGAATATCTTTCATGTGTTCGCTAATATTCTGGGCGAATACGTTTTGGCTATACCTTTAATCTGTCTTTTCTTCGCCGTTGTATGTTGGTTTGTTTCTCGATTCTACGCAAAAAAAAAGGAAGACGAAGAAATAGAAGAAAAAGAAAGTGATGTGAAAAAACACAATTATAGAAATACTCCTAACTATAGAAATACTCCTGAAAAAAAGTATGGGTCTAATAATTATTCCACAAACGGATTTGAGTCCTACTTCATTGAAGAACTATTCATAAAAGATAACACCAGAATCAATGAGAAGGAATATAATCATCTAGGTTCTGATTTTTCTACATATTTTGGTCAAGGAAAAAGGAATATCTACTTACCATCAAGGGTGAAAAAACTTCAAGGGTTTCAAGAATATTTTAGTAGTAGCACTTTATATGAATATGATCAAGTGGCAAATGATATTGTGGTGAACAGGTCTCGAAAGAATGAAGGAAATACCATAATTAGTTCAAGAAGACAACAATATCCTAATTCAGGCAGGTATGCTGAGGAGCCCAAGAGAGAAAGCAAAGCAGAAGACCACACCTGGGAAGGCAAAGCTGAAGAAGGATATAATATTGATTGTAGTAATAACACAAACAATTATAAGACGAAATGGAAGCTCCCAAGTTTGGAACTATTGAATACTTCCTCGAAAAGAGATCCTAGTTCCTCACAGCATAATCCTAAAATAATAGAGAATGTATTAAGCAATTTCGGGGTAAATGCTAAAGTCGTTAATATCTCTGTGGGCCCGGTTATCACTCGCTATGAGTTATCGCCTCACCCTGGTACCAAGATAAGTAAAATTACCAATCTTGCAGATGATATATCATTAGCACTAGCTTCCAAAGAAATCCGGATCGAAGCTCCTATACCTGGAAAAGCGGCTATCGGTATCGAGATTCCTAGGGAAAACCCTGTCACAGTTACATTTAGGGACGTAATTGACTCGCGGGAGTTCTCTACAGCCAAATCCACACTAAAAGTAGCTTTAGGTAAAAATATAACTGATATACCGGAGATAGGCGAACTCAATAAGATGCCGCATCTCTTAGTAGCAGGAGCTACAGGGTCAGGAAAAAGTATCTTTATAAATTGTTTAGTTACATCTTTACTGTTCAATACCACTCCGGATGAGGCCAAGCTTTTATTAATTGACCCTAAAATGGTTGAACTAAGCCAGTTTAATGGAATCCCTCATCTTATGACCCCAGTTGTTACCGATCCTAAGAAGGCTAGCCAGTACCTTAAACATATTGTCAATGAGATGGATAATCGCTATGAACTATTTGCTTCCCAGGGAATACGTGATATTGAACATTACAATAATCAGACTACTAATAAATCCTTGCCATACATCGTGGTTATCATAGATGAACTAGCAGACTTGATGATGGTAGCAGCACATGATGTGGAAGAATTAATATGCAGATTGGCACAAAAAGCTAGGGCTGCAGGAATCCATTTGGTAATCGCAACCCAACGTCCATCAGTTAACGTAATCACAGGATTAATCAAAGCTAACATACCTAGTAGGATATCTTTTGCCGTTTCTTCTCAGATAGATTCTAGAACCATTCTTGATGCTACTGGTGCAGAGAGACTACTCGGTAAAGGTGATATGCTTTACTCTCCAATAGGACTGTCTAAGCCTCTGAGGATTCATGGTTGTTATATCGATGAAAATGAAGTGAGAAATGTGGTTCAGCACTGGAAGAGCCAGGGTACCGATTATGTCTTTACCGAAGAACATATTCAGGAGAATATTTATGAAGAAAAGATGTCTGATGATCGGTTTTTAGAAGCTTGTAAACTCGTAATCACTTCAGGGGTAGCATCAGTATCCTTTATTCAAAGAAGAATGAGAGTCGGATATTCCAGGGCTGCACGTTTGATGGACATGCTTGAAGAGGCTGGAATAGTTGGAATATCTGAAGGTAACAAGCCCAGGGATATCCTCATAACTCTAGATGATTTCCAAAGTAATTTTGGTTGATTCGTGCCGATTTAGAACAGCCATCCCGAATCTTTATAAGGTTTTGCTTTGACATCCTTATTCTTGAGTCAAGAATAAGGATGTTTTTCATTAGTTTTTCCTTGAGTGCCGCTATTGTTGCGAATTAGGACCAAAGAAATGGACATAATGAATAAAGGCGAAATTTTACAATTTGGGGTTGAATCATGAGAATAACGAGTAATTTATTTTCTAAGGTTAATGATAGAGCGAATGACCAATTTGATAATATAAAGGAGTATGCAACTGAACTCGCACAATTTCATAATTGGCTTGGTATAACGGACAAAGGGAATAGTCTATTACCTTTGCTAAATGATCGTGGACATTATATTAAAGAGTCTTATCAAAATATAAATCAACATTATTATAAGACTGAAGATGTTATTCCTGCTGCAGAATGGTATTTGGACAATTATTATTTAATCAATGATTTACTTGATGATGTAGTCAAGGACTTGACTAGCGAATATGAATCAAAACTGCAGTATTTCAAGGGTGGAGACTTAGTTGGATACCCAAGAATATATGTGCTGATTTCAGACTTCGTTAAGAATAATGATAACGAATTAAACTTTAATCACTTGAGAGATTTTATCATTGAATATCAGTCGGAAGCTCCACTTTCCTCGGCAGAAATCTGGGCTATATCCATAATGCTGAAAGTAATTCTCTTGGAAAAAATCTTCTATCAAGTAGAAAGAATAATCTATATTCAGAAAGAGAGAGAGTTTGCAGAGAATTGGCTGAACTCTATCTTAGGTGGGGAAAGTAATAGTGAAAAAATTACTTCTGATGACCTTGATCTTAAGAGTTCATATTCTACGATATTTATTGAGAGAGTTGCGAAAAGATTCAAAGAGTTGGGCCCAGATGCCAAGGTCTTAATCAACTGGCTTGACAATATAGCGAGCAAACAAAACCTCACAGTCGAAAAAGTTATTAGTAATGAACATTATCATCTAACCTCACAGGGTGTGATAATGGGGAATATAATCTCCACCTTGAAATTAATTAATTCTGAAAATTGGTCAGAGTTTTTTGAAGAGGTCAGCCTTGTCCAGCACGTACTATATAATGACCCCGCTCAAATATTTGCCAAGATGGATTTTGATTCCCGTGATAAATATCGTCATGAAATAGAGAACCTTGCTTCAAAGTTCAAAGTATCGGAGTTAACTGTTGTAAGCGATGTAGAAGAACTAGCAAAGGAACAGCAAAATACTCCAGAGAACCATGTTGGTTATTATCTTCTTGGACCAGGTAAAGTTCAGTTAGAAAAGAAATTGGCGGATAATTGGGGGAAAGTAAATCAATTCCTGAATTCGAGGTTATTCAAGAATCCTCTCAAACAGTATTTGAGTCTAATTTCTTTAAGCACTTTAATACCTTTTCTTATCTTCCTTTGGCTTGTCCGAGGAGGCTTAGATCGTGCACCTTTAGGAATTGGGATTATTACCATAATTTCTTCTCTAGCTATTTTCGCTGGCATGGCTATTTTTTTGGGCAATCGACTGTGTTGTAAAGCATCTCAACCCAGCTTTTTGCCTAAACTATTCTTTGAAGATGTGATTCCTGAAGACCTAAAAACCGTGGTAGTTATTCCTGCCATATTTAGTGATGCAGAAAAAGTTAAAGAGCAATTAACGCAATTAGAAATACATTATCTTAATAATCGAGAAGATAACATTTACTTTGCAATTCTAGGGGATTTCATTGATGCTAAGAAAGAAACAATTTCTGGTGATGATGAAATTATAGAGGCAGGAATAAAAGGAGTTAAAAAATTAAATCAAAAATATGGGAACTCAAAATTCTTCTACTTCCATAGAACCAGACAATGGAATGAACAAGAAAAGATATGGATGGGATGGGAACGAAAAAGAGGAAAACTAATAGAGTTTAATCAATTCTTGCTTAAAGAAAGAGAAACCAGTTATTTATATCAATCAGGAAAAACTGAGCTACTTAAAGATATACGTTATGTAATTACGCTGGACGCAGATACCTTATTGCCTCGAGATATCGCCAAAAAACTTATCGGTACAATTGCTCACCCCATGCAAAAAGCTAAGATGGATGAGGATAGCAAGCGAGTTATATCAGGTTATGGGATTATCCAACCAAGAATTAGCTTGACTGCAGAAAGTGCATTTGCAACTCCCTATGCTAAGATTTCTACCGGAATTGCTGGAATTGATCCCTATACTTGCGCCATCTCTGATGTCTATCAAGATTTATTTGGAGAAGGGATTTATACTGGTAAAGGGATCTATGATCTCAATATCTTTCATGCAGTCACGCGCGATACATTCTCCGAGAATACAATCTTAAGCCATGATCTTATCGAAGGGCTTCATGCCAGAACAGGACTGGCCACAGACATAGAGTTATTCGATGGTTACCCAAGTAAGTATCTTGCTCATACCAAACGTACACACCGCTGGATTAGAGGAGATTGGCAGATCGCAAAATATATTTTTGACGCCAAGCTGTCCTTTATCTCTCGTTGGAAAATAGCTGATAATTTAAGAAGAAGTTTAGATGCACCGATTCAACTGATTATGCTGTTTCTTGGTTTTACTTATCTGAATAATTATTTCGCTCTCATGACGGGTCTAGTGATATTGAGTCTGAGCTTGCCACTACTGCTTAATATATTTGAAAAAACTCTAGATCGTTCTTTAACGCGAAGAATTATTAAGCATGAATTAACCTCAGGGTTAAAGCAGATTTTATTTTCTCTGGTAACACTCCCTTATCAGGCCTATATTCAGTCAGACGCAATTGTACGAAGTGTTTTTCGACAGCTTGTCAGCAAACGTTTACTCTTGGAATGGGAAGCAGCCTCTGAATGCGAGAAACGTCTGGAACTGAATCTGAGTAACTTTTACTTCATAATGTTTAGAGGGTTAGTATTGAGTATACTCTTTGGTGTGGGTTACTTTTTTGTCAATGTAACAACTGGGGTTTTATTGACATTGACGATCATTACTTGGCTAAGTTCACCAATTATAGCTTATAAGCTGAGTTTACCTTATAGAAGAGATATTCCTGAAATATCCCCATCTGACAATATTGAACTCAGAAAATGGGCCAGACAGATTTGGGCTTTCTTCGATACCTTCGTAGAAGAGGAAAACAATTATTTGCCTCCAGATAATATTCAAATTGAACCATATAAGGGTATAGCCCATAGATCTTCTCCTACTAACATAGGATTGGCGTTATTAGCTAATCTGGTTGCCCTTGACCTTGGGTATGTTTCACAAAAGATGATGATTATCAAAATAAGAAATACCCTTAGTACAATTAGCAAGCTCCCCAAGTGGAAAGGCCATATTTACAATTGGTATAATACCAAAAACCTAGAACCCCTTAACCCTATCTATATTTCCACAGTTGACAGTGGCAACTTCGCCGGATACTTGATTGTCTTGAAGAATGGTGTAGCACAATTGGCTGGAACTCCTCCTGTCCAACGACATTCTATTATTCAAGGCCTTCAGGATACATTTAATATTTTTAATAACAATATATCTGGAACTCCATTAGAACATTTTGGGGAGGAATTATATAATCTCCAGAGAGAAACTCAATCGCTTAAATCGTTATACATCTTCTTAGAAAAATACCAGATTATCTTACACTCTATGGTTCAAGACCTACATCAGTTAAAAGATAAAACGACGGAAGGGAACAGTTTTGATTTTTGGTCAACTACGTTATTCAATATGCTTAGTGACTATAAGAAAGCTATAGAAAAATTCTATCCATATATCGTCATGGCGGAGATGCCAGAAGAGTTACAGGGTATAGAAAGCTTAAGTACGAGAAATTTGGCAAGAAAGTATTCTACCCTTCTTCAAGGTAATCAGAATATATCAGATGAGCTTAAAACCCATGTTCGCGAAGGTTTAAAGAATACTTTACTCTCACTATTATGGGTGACTAGAATTCAACAGGTTTTAAAACGAATTGTCGTCAACATGGAATTTAAACCCTTGTACCATAAACAGAAGAAATTGTTTTCTATAGGGTATAACTTAAGTGAACAACGCCTGGATAACTCATATTATGATCTATTGGCTTCTGAAGCCAGACAAGCAAGTCTGATAGCTATAGCTAAAGGCGATGTACCTGAAGAACACTGGTTTAAATTATCACGTCCACTTACTCGGATAGAAGGTAATAGGTGCCTAGTCTCTTGGAGTGGGACTATGTTTGAATTCTTGACCCCTTTGATAATCTTTAAAAACTATCCTGGCACCTTAATGTATGAATCTAATAAATCAGTAGTTGAGATACAACGACAATACACAAAGAATACCCAGATCCCTTGGGGTATTTCTGAATCGGGTTTCTTTTCCTTCGATATTCAAAACAATTATCAATATAAAGCTTTTGGAGTCCCCGGTTTAGGATTGAAAAGAGGGTTATCCAAGGACATGGTGATATCCCCTTATTCAACTTTTATGGCTTTATTAGTCGATTATCCTAAAAGTATTAAAAATCTTAAGTTAATGACTAATAAAGGTTTTAATGGCTTATATGGGCTTTATGAAGCTATTGATTTTACTCCAACAAGAGTTCCATACAACAAGGAGTATAGCTTAGTTAAGAGTTATATGGCCCATCATCAAGGGATGAGTCTTGTTTCTTTAGGCAATTTATTAACAAATAATATAATGCGAGAGCGATTCCACAAAGAACCAATGATTCGATCTATAGAGATCCTTTTGCAGGAACAAGTACCTCTTAAGGAATACACCTTTAATCCAATTATGGAAGAAGAGGGCGAGAAAAAGGCTACTCCAATCAGTCGTAAAAAAGGAGAAAAGCCAGCTATATATCATAATCCCAATACAATCATCCCGCGTACCAGCTTTATATCAAATCGAGAATATTCTATTATGCTTACTTTGAATGGATCTGGTTACAGTAAGTTCAATGATATATATATTAGTCGTTGGCGAGAAGATCCAACCATAGATCTCTATGGAACGTTTATCTATATCCAAAATTTGAACTCCGGTAGTTTCTGGTCAGCAACGTCTAAACCGCTTGATTATCCTGGAGAGAATTATAAAGTGACCTGTTTTCCCAATACTGTTAAATATTACAGGAAAGATGGAAATATAGAGACTCTAACAGAAGTGTTCGTCTCTCCAGAAGACCCAGTCGAGATACGAAAACTAACACTGAGCAACCACAGTGAATATAGTCGTGACATTCAGCTTACAAGTTATTTGGAAGTAGCTCTTGACCAATTAAATGCTGATATCGCCCACCCAACTTTTAGTAAGCTTTTTATTCAGACTCGCTTTGAAAACAATACTTTAGTAGCCTTTAGAAGACCCAGACATGAAGGCAAGAAAAAGATTTTCCTGATGCACACCTTGCTTGTAGAAGGTGAGACCTTAGGGAATGTAGAGTATGAGACTGATAGGACAAAATTTATTGGTAGGGGTCGTTCTTTAGCTGATCCGAGAGTAATGGATATTAATCAACCATTATCTAATTCCGTAGGCGCAGTTCTTGACCCAATTATGAGTCTGCGTACAAGGGTTAGAATCAACCCAGGAAAAACAGTAACTTTATACTTTATCACTGGAGTAGGAGAGAAGAAAGAAGGCGTTCTATCTCTTGCCGAAAAATATAGGTCTACTTCTAACATCCATAAAGCAAAAGAATTATCCTGGTCTCAGAGTCTGATGGAATTAACTAACCTGGATTTATCTTTCGATAAGGCTAATCAAATTTCTAGTCTAGCGAGTCAAGTTATATATCCCGGGAGAATCCGCAGAAATATTAATATTATCAAGAATAACTTAGGGCAGTCGGCTTTATGGCAATTCAGTGTACCTGGTGATCTGCCAATAGTTCTCCTTTCGATTCAAGATAGTAATAATTTAAAAATGGTGGACCAGATGCTCAGAATACATGAATTCTGGAAGATTAAAGGCTTATTTGTAGATCTGGTAATTATTAATGAGGATAAAACGGGGTATTTCCAATCCATCCAGGATGCCATACAAGAAAAGATAGGAATAAGCCATGTAAGAATGATGGTAAATAAACCAGGAGGAGTTTTCATCCTGAAGAAAGACCAATTATCTCCTGAGATTCTTATTTTACTCAGAACTGTAGCTCGAATGAGATTATCTGCAGATAAAGGTTCCTTAAACAATCAGATTGCCAAATATGTACAATTAGGAGAACAGAATATTCTTGACCAAGGAGATAAGAAAGAGTATGTATATTCCAAAGAAGTAGTGAACGAGGATAGGGATACTTCTCCGGACAATAGTCTTATGTATTATAACGGCTATGGTGGCTTTTCAGAAGACGGTAAGGAATATGTTATTTATCTGACAGAAGGAACAATGACTCCTTTACCTTGGGTGAATGTGATAGCCAATAAAAAGTTTGGTTTTTTGATTACAGGTAGAGGTTCAAGCTATACTTGGTCGCAGAATAGTAGAGAATATAAGCTTTCACCATGGTCGAACGATCCATTATTGGATTATAGTGGAGAAGCCCTCTACCTCAAAGATGAGATTACAGGCCGCTATTGGTCTCCCACTCCTCAACCAGCTCGGGATAATAAACCGTATACTATTAGGCATGGTCAAGGTTATACCGTCTTTGAGCACATCTCTAACGATATCAAACAAGAGACCAAGATGTTTGTTCCATTGTACGATTCTCTCAAGATAGTGGAGCTCAAATTAACGAATCTATCTCCAGCCTCCAAAAAACTTGCAGTATATTATTATATGGAGTGGACCCTGGGGACAAGCAGAGAACAGAACAGCCCCTATCTGGTAACCGAGCCTGATGAAGATGCTGTGTTCTGTCGTAATGTCTATCAAGAAGAATTTGCTCAGCGGGTTAGTTTTATTAAAGGGAATGGTGGGAGACTTAAATCATTCACCTGTGACAGACAAGAATTCATTGGAATAAATAGAACTCTTCAACATCCTCGAAGCTTAGAAAATGAAGTGCTTTCAGGGCGATACGGCAGCGGGCTAGACCCGTGTACTGTCCTTCAACTGGAAGCGAATCTTGAACCTGGAGAAGAGAAGAGCATCTATTTTATTATAGGTGATGATGTAGACAGTAAGGCAGCACGAGATCTGGCCCAAACATATAGCAATCAGGAAACAATTAAACAAGCGTATACAGAGATTATTAATTACTGGAACGAGATTCTTACAACTATCCAAATAAGCACTCCCGAAAAATCATTGGATCTCTTAGTAAACCGTTGGCTCATATATCAGACAGTTGTCTGTAGGATTTGGGCCCGCTCAGCTTTCTATCAATCAGGTGGTGCTTACGGATTCAGGGATCAATTACAAGATGTCATGTCCTTAGCCATCTTGAGACCGGAGATGACCCGTGACCAGATTATTCTTCATAGTTCAAGACAATTTCCCGAAGGAGATGTTCAACATTGGTGGCATCCTGAAAAAGGTAAAGGCATCAGAACCAAATTCTCTGATGACTTGTTATGGCTGCCCTTCGTCACCGCAGATTATATAGAACATACAGGAGATTATAGTGTTCTGGAAGAAAAAACTCCTTTTCTTGATCAAGAATTGCTCGGGGAAGAGGAAGATGAACGATATGCAATTCCTAAAGTAACGGAGGATTATGCTACAGTATATGAACATTGTGTCCGAGCAATCGACAGAGGCCTGAAATTTGGTAGTAACGGGCTTCCTCTCATCGGCACCGGAGACTGGAATGATGGTTTCAGTGCAATTGGTAGGGAAGGAAAAGGAGAAAGCATTTGGTTAGGATGGTTTATTCTCTTAACCCTGAAGAGGTTTATGCCCATTTGTCAAAAGTTTGAAGATAATGAAAGATACCAGAGATATGGGCAAGTGATGACAGAACTGCTTGAAAATATGGAGAAGAATGCTTGGGATGGATCTTGGTATCGGAGAGCCTATTTTGATGATGGAACACCTGTTGGTTCGATATCCTCTTCCGAGTGTCAAATAGACTCTATAGCACAGTCCTGGGCTATTATCTCTGAAAGTGGCAGAGATAATCGGGTAAAAGATGCAATGTTGGCTGTAGAGCGCTATTTATGGGATAAAGAAGAAGGAATTCTAAAGCTATTCACTCCTCCATTTGATAAAACAGAACATAACCCCGGTTATATCAGAGGTTATATTCCAGGGGTAAGGGAAAACGGTGGTCAATATACCCACGCAGCAATTTGGACCATATTAGCTTACACAAAACTTGGAGATAAGGATAAAGCTATGGAACTCTTTAACATGCTGAATCCGATTAACCATTCCAGAACCAAGGCTGAAGTAGCCAAATATAAAGTTGAACCTTATGTAATTGCAGCTGATGTTTACGACGTTTATCCTAATGTGGGAAGAGGCGGTTGGACTTGGTACACGGGTGCTGCAGGTTGGATGTACCAGGCAGCTATTGAAGGAATACTAGGAATCTCTATTAACAACGATAAAATGACTGTTTCACCGTGTGTACCTACAAGCTGGCCAGGATATACAATTAACTATCGCTATAAAAATACAGACTATGTAATCGAGGTCCAACTTGGAAGAAAAGAAAAGATTAGAATTGTAATGGATGAAACGGAGTCAGATGGTTTCCCAGTATCGTTGATAGACGATGGACAAACACATATCCTTAAGATAGAAATGTAAGATAGAGAGCATAAGATTTAAAAAAAGGCTAAAAATACTAGTATAAATCATTATACGAAAGCGGGGATATACAGTGGAAGTAGAACTAAAATGTGAAGCTGAAAAGTGTGTATTCAACTTAAAAGAATTATGTGTGGCTCCTGAAATCCATGTTAATGGACACGATACCATGGGAGGGAGATTTACTTACTGTAATACTTTCTCCGTAGATGTTGATGATAGTGAAGCAGTATTAAAGGAGTTCAGTAAGGATACCAAAGATAATTACTTTATTACTAGTCCTGAAATAGCTTGTTCTGCACAAAACTGTATCTATAATGAGGGAGAAGAATGCCATGCTCCTCATGTAAAAATTCTTGGTGGGATAGCAACAGTTCCTGTTCAAACGGAATGTCATACTTTCTTTCCTAGGCCAAGTCAAACTTTAACAGAAGAAAATGACAGCGTGTATTCTACCCAAGACTACTGAACACTTGATAATGATAAAACAGGGGGCGAGCGAAACTATGGTTTCGGTACGCCCCCTGTTTTATTTTCTAAGATGAGCTTAAACTTTTATTCTTGCAGCTGATTATTTTGAAGTTGGTCGATATTAATGAAAGGAATCATTCCACCACCGGTATAGGTAGGAAGTTTGCCATCCCATTTTCTGATAGCTTCGATTTGAGCCTCTATTTTACGCAATTCCACCATTTCACTTGTGACTTGATCTTTCTGCAGCCTTAACGATTCAGCCTCAGCTTTGGCTTGCTCTATCTTTTGTTGAGCTTCTATTTCGATTCTCTGTAAATCTAAGTTAGCTTTAAGCGCTTGCTGTTCAGCAATCTGTTTCTTTTCAATAGCCTCATTGAATTCAGTACTAAAATTGAATTCAGTTATGTTTATTTCATCCAATCTGATATAGTATGTTGCTAGTTTCTTGCTGAGAGTCTCTTTAACATTAGCACTGACCTCAGGTCTCCGAGAAATAAGTTCTTCTGCTGTATACTGAGAGGTGACAGCTTTTAGTGCTTCTCCGATAGCAGGGTCAACGATACGGTCCTGAAAACCAAGGCCTACTTCCTGATACAATCTATTTACTGAGTCGGGTTCAAGGCGGTAGTTCACAGCAATGGTGGTATTAACAACTTGTAAATCTTTAGATGAGGTAGTTTGTTCCGATTGAACCTTTTGGACTCGAACTTCAATTGGGACGACTTCTTGGATAAAAGGTATCTTGAAATGAAAGCCTTCATTCAATACTACAGGTTTGGTAGCTCCGAGTTGTACAACAACCCCTCGATGACCGGGATCAATAATTACATAGGCTTTGAAGACTATTAAAGCTGCGATAAGGGCAACTACAAATAACACGATAATCCCTTTTAACAAGGCATGTCCAGGTTTCTTGGGTACAACATTCTCAACCATTGAATCTCCTCTTTTCTTAAGATATGAACATTTCTGTTTATAGTTTATCATATAAGCTAATCTTAAGCCAAAAAAGACTTGATTTCAATCTTGTTATGTTCTTAGCAATCATTTTTGTGCACTATTTATGATTTGTTTTTCGGGCTTATTTTAGGGCTTAAGAATTTTTTAAATAATCAAACTTTTATTATTATAACTTTAAAGTATTATAAACTTATTTATTTTTAATTCATTTATATGATATTATAGGTTTAAACATTGAATCAAAGGTTCTAAGGAAACGATTCTTTCGTATAAATTTAAAAAATATTAAAAGTTTATAAAAAGTATACAAAATACAATTAATATATCTATTTACTCTGCCTTAGATCTCTTATTTAATATTGTAGTATGCCTAAATATTTTCTGAAGGGTTGTGACTATCCTAATATGGCTACAAAGAAAACATTGCCACCTGTTCTAGAAATACTGAGAGATAATATAGTTGAACATGGTAATCCTCTCGCTTTGAAATCCAAGGAATTATCTTCTTGGGCTAAAGGATTAGATTTACCAGAAAAGGGTCAAATATTGTACTATACAGGCGGTGAGTACCAATTATTGCCATATATAGACTCGTTGGTAAAGACTTTAACTTATGTAGATCCAGCCAGTAATATTTTCTCATGGCTTATGGAAGCGCGTAAAATCGTTAATAAGACTGGTATCAATGCTGAAAAAATTTACGCTTCAATTTTGGCTAAAGACAAAGAGAGATATTTTTCTATAAACTACCAGGCAGCTACTATTCTGCAAAAATTAGGTTATGATCTATGTTATGATGGCAAGAATGAACTTTATAGCGGTGCCCTTTTATATGAGCTTGGTTTCTGGAAAGAACTTAAAGAATATGCCGGTAAGGTAGCTAAGAGCATAGAAAAGACAGAGGCGAAAACGATTGTCTGCTTATCACCACATGCTGCCGAAATGTTTAAAATTATTTATCCCAAATTAGTGGATTTTCCCAAAGTAGAAGTTAAGACTTTTATTGAAATGGTTTGGGAAAAAAGAGACTTACTCCCTCAGATAAACTATAATCAACCTGTCGTTATTCATGATTCCTGTAGAATGGCCAGGGAACTAGGGATCACTCAAGAGATCAGGGATATATTAACTAGCGTAGGTGTAACCTATATTGAGCCGATTCGAAATAAAGAGTGGACGACATGTTGTGGTGGTCCTAGTAAGATGTTATTTCCTGAAATATCCAAGATTGTTGCTGAACGTAGGATAAATGAACTCAGTGATACTGGTTCGAAGAAAGCACTGATTTCTTGCCCGTATTGTCTTTCCGCACTACAAAGCGGTATAGTCAAAGATAATGATTTTGTTTTAGATGATATTGTCGAATTCTTATATAGGGGGTTTAAAAACTAATGTCTGATTTAAATAAAGAGTTAAGCGAATACACCAAGAATTTAAATAAAGCAAGTAAGGATTCTAATATCAATAGAGCTATAACCAGAGCAGTAAAAGCTTATCGTGATACTGTGGAAGATACAATGGAAAGACATCCCCACACCCCTGAACTTGCTGAGGAAGTACGCCGGATTAAAGAATATTCTATGGAGAACAATCAGCAACTGTTAGAGAAAGCCATGCAATCAATTGAGAAGAATAAAGGGAAGGCTTTCTATGCTAAAGATAGGGAAGAGGCTTTACGAATTACCAATGAGATTATCGGCACTGGTAAAACAGTAGTTAAAGGTAAGAGTATGTTGGGAGAAGAGTTGCAAATACGCCACGGATTAGAAGAATCAGGCAACGAGGTTTGGGAAACAGATTTAGGAGAGTTTATACTTCAACTCAAGAACGATCGCCCCATGCATATTCTTTCACCTGCAATTCATGTGCCTAGGGAACAGGTTGCTGAGATTTTCACGGAGTTCTTCAAGAAGGAAATACCCCCAGACATCGCTCAGGAAGTTGCAGTGGTAAGGGAATTCTTAAGAGAAAAATATTTTACAGCCGATGTAGGGATAAGTGGTGCTAACGTTGTCGCAGCAGACACAGGCCAGATCGTGATTATTGAAAACGAAGGAAATGTTAGACTGTGCACGGGTGCTCCGCCAGTTCATATCGTCCTTGTAGGAATCGAGAAGCTCGTTCCGTCTTTCCTCGATTCCATGAAGGTGGCCGAAGTCACCTGGAGATATGCCCAATATGCTTCACCAAGCTATGTGAACATTATCAGTGGCCCGAGTAAGACTGGAGATATTGAAAAGGTTACTACCTATGGTGCACATGGGCCGAAAGAATTCTACGTAATTTTCGTTGATAATGGAAGGTCAGAAATGCTGAAAGACCCCACATGCAGACAGGCACTAAGTTGTCTTCGTTGTGGTGGATGCATGTATGAATGTCCGGTTTTCCAAGTAACTGCTGGTCACTATGGGAGGACATATTTAAGCGGTATCGGGTCTGTGTGGACATCCTTTGTTGATGGCGGGGTTGAAGAAGCTGCTCCTATGCTATATACCTGCTTGCGATGCGGACGGTGCGTGGAAAGATGTCCTATGAAGATTGAAGTCCCTACTATGGTTGGAGAACTTAGAAACAGACTGGTATCTGAGTAGATCTTGCTAAGCAAATTGACTTCATTTGAGGATTGTATTATCTTAATAATATAGTGATAGAGTAAGGATAATTCCTTACTCTATTTTAATCTTGTTACGCTGATATATTGCAATATTGTCTGCTGCGTAGCTTTAAGAAATGAGGGCTGTAAGTGAATAATAAAATTACCGTATTGTTATGTCCACCGGGATCCAAGCCTAAGCTTATAGAAATATACAATGAAGTTAAGGTAATGGAAGAATTATTAGAGGGTCGTTTAGGGATAAAGGTTCTGGAAGAAGACGGCATATGTCTAGTTTTCAACGACGAAGGCCACACCAAAGCTTTGGACTTAAACCGAGTCATTCAGGAAGACCCTATTTTCGGCTCTTGCTTTTTCTGTCGTAAAGAAGGGGAAAGATTCACTTCCCTTACTGAAGAAGAGATTTTAGATCTGGAGCATCTTTTAGCTTAAGGTTTATTAATAATTTACTTACAGTACTTTTGACAGTTTATTTTTTAATAATCCGTAAGCCGTTTTCTGTTTTAGATATCTTCTTAGATTTTAATAAGCCACCGATTGCTCTTTTAAAAGCTGCTTTACTCATCTTAAATTTACGTTGAATAATGTCAGGACTAGCTTTCTCATCATAAGGTAACAAACCATTATTAGCCAACATAGCCTCATATAGTATCTTGGAGTCTGTATCCATTTGCTTATGAGAGAGATCTTTAGTGGACAGATCAAGTTTACCGTCTTCTCTTACTTTAATTACCCTTGCCTGAATAACATCTCCGACCATGAGATCTTCAAAAAACTCATTGTTAGGTATAAGTCCGAGGTATTTGTTGTCGACAGCCACGAAGACTCCAGTCTCAAGTTTCTTTAAGTACACTGTACCTTTAACTTTATCATTTTTCCCATAAGGACTATCTGAGGACAAGTGCTTGTAGATGTCGGTGGTACAACAGATTCGTCCGCTTTTATCCAAATACAGAAAAACCAAATATCTTTTTCCGATAAAGAGAGGATATCGTTGCTCACTATACGGCAAGAATAAACCTCTTTCGAGTCCAAAATCTAAAAAAGCACCTAATTTGGTATTAGCAGTAACCTTTAAGTAGGCTAAGTCACCAATTTGAGCATAAGGAACTTTAGTAGTGGCAATAATACGATTCTCAGAGTCCCGATAGATAAAGACCTCTAAGGAATCACCTTCTCCGCTTCCTGAAGGTATCTCTTTTTTGGGTAGCAAAATGTTATCTTTTCTATTACCGGTTTCTGCATCAAGATAAACACCAAAAGAAGTAAAATTCGCAATTTTTAGTTGATGAGTTTTTCCGACTTCAATGATATATACTCCTCCTTTAAAAGGTAATCTCTACTATATTATTGTTTAGAAGCATTAAGATTATAACATGAATAATAGTTGAATAGATTACTTGAATAAATTTAGTGAAAGCAAATAGGGCCTTTTATGAAAGAGAAAGAGCAAGTAAATAATTGGCAAGATAAGTTATATATTATAGTATTCAGGGCAGATACAAGACTAGGAAAGGCTTTTGATATAGCCCTTCTTATCCTTATCATCCTCAGTATTGTAACCATTAGTATGGAATCTATCTCAAGTATTAACCTGAAGTACAGCGGGCTTTTGTCTTATTTTGAATGGGTAATAACAATTATCTTCACAATTGAATATATTCTGAGAATAGCTGTTGTCAGACGTAAGCGTAAATATATATTTAGTTTTTTCGGTATAGTTGATTTATTAGCTATCTTACCTACTTATCTTAGCTTGTTTATTCCTGGAACGCAATTTGCTCTCGTTTTGAGAATCTTCCGTTTACTAAGGGTATTTAGGGTTCTAAGCCTGGGCAAGTACATTGGAGAATCATTTGTCTTGTTGAATGCCCTTAAAGCCAGCAGGTTTAAGATTATCGTTTTCCTCGAAGGTGTCTTAGTCGTAGTGGTTATCATCGGAACGATGATGTATTTGATTGAGGGAGAAGCAAGTGGCTTCGAAAGTATACCTCACTCTATTTATTGGTCTATTGTAACCTTAACTACAGTAGGGTTTGGCGATATTGCTCCAATCACACCACTTGGGAGATTTGTGGCTTCTTTCCTTATGCTTCTTGGTTATGGTGTTATCGCTGTTCCTACAGGGATTGTCTCAGCTGAGTTATCACGACCAAGATTAAAACAAGTACTCTGTAGTAATTGTCAGGCAACTTTAGAAGTTAATGATGATCAGTACTGTAAGTATTGCGGAAATCAATTAAATGCATAGTATATACTTACCTGACCTTGCCTGAAATGGATGTCCACTTGGATTGAAACTTTAGCTTATGAAAATACTAAGAGAGTTTACTATAAGAATTGATTAGACTATTTAACGCAATAATTTAATTAAAGGACGTAATGTATAAGATGAGATGGAAAGTTGTTATCGCATCAATATCTAGGCTTCTAATCATTGTTGGTCTGTCGATGATAATACCATTATCTTGGTCTTTATACTATAGTGACGGAAGTTGGTCTGCCTTTATATACGCGATGAGTATCATTTTTATTATTGGTATTATCTTGTACTACAAATTTCCCTTAGAGGATATCAGCTTGCGTTACATAGAGGTATATTTGATTGTTACTTGTAGTTGGATTACAGTGGTTTTGTTTGGTACACTACCATACTTATTCTCGGGAACGATGGGGTTTACTAACGCATTTTTCGAAACCATGTCCGGTTTTACAACAACGGGAGCCAGTATCCTTACTGATATTGAGTCTATACCTCCGGGGATACTTATGTGGCGTGCTTTGACACAGTGGTTCGGTGGCATGGGCATTATCGTTCTATTTGTAGCACTAGTCACAACACACTTCGGATCAGGAGCGAGTAGGCTATTTGGTGCAGAGTCACCAGGTCCTGTAGTAGAAAGGGTTACGCCACGTATCAGTGATACAGCTAAGAAATTATGGATGTTCTATATGGTTTTTACCATTATTCAGATGATTCTTCTCAATTTTGCAGGTATGACATTTTTTGATTCGATGGCGCATACCTTTACGTCTATCGCTTCCGGTGGTTTCTCAACTAAAAACGCAAGTATTGGCTTCTATCTTGATAATAATTGGATTCAACTAATTATAATTCTCTTTATGTTCTTAGGAGGAACAAACTTTACCCTTTTTTACCTAGCATGGTATAAAAAAACACTTAAAGTATTTCAAGAAAATGATGAATTCAAACTATATATAAAAACTATCATCATAGCAACACTGATAATAATTTTAAGCCTTTATTTAGCTAAACCTGAAAGCGAAGGATTCTTGCCGATTACGGCATTATTCCAAGTTGTTTCGATTATAACCACAACAGGGTTTGCAACGGTAGATTATGACTTGTGGCCTAATCTTTCAAGAGGTATCATGTTTATCTTACTCTTCGTTGGAGGAAGTCTTGGATCAACAGCAGGCGGAATAAAAATTGGACGCTTTATTGTATTGATTAAGTATTTTATATCTGAGTTACATCGCCTTGCTCAACCCAAATTGGTACAAGTTGTTAGAGTTAATGGAATGTCGGTAGATAATAGAATTGTGAGCAATACACTCCTTTTTTTCTTCGCATATATGTTCATTGTAGGGTTTAGTACGCTTGTTATGGCAGGTTTCAATTTGGACCTTGAAGCTGCTCTTACTTCTGTTCTGGCTTGTATTGGCGTAATCGGCCCCGGTCTTGGAGCAGTGGGACCAACCATGAATTATGCTGAAATTCCTATTGGGGGAAAATATTTTTTGTCTTTGTTAATGTTAGTTGGACGTTTAGAAATTTTTACAATAATGGTTTTGTTCTTTCCAAGAAAGTTGGCTTAATAGTAAATACCCATCTGGATCTGATCCAGAACTCTGTAACAACTGTGTGAATTAAGTAATAAATAAACTCAATAATACAGATTAGGAGATGGACAGTATGTCGAATAATCCAGAAGGGGAGAGTTATGAAAGACTAGAGAAACGTTTAAATAAATTTCCCCAAAGAGTTCCTCCATCTAAAGCTCTTTACAAAATTTTAAGTCATTTATTTAGTGAAAAAGAAGCTGGCCTCGTGGCTCAACTTCCTATTAAACCTTTTAAGGTGAAAACAGCCAGTCATATTTGGAAGATGGAAGAGGTAGAAGCACGAAAAATACTAGATGAACTGGCCTCGAGGGCTATCCTGTTAGATATCGATAATAATGGTGAACAGGAATACTTATTGCCGCCACCGATGGCAGGTTTCTTTGAATTTTCATTAATGAGAATTAGAGAAGATATAGATCAGAAAGCCTTAAGCGAACTTTTACATCAGTACTTAAATGTTGAAGAGGATTTTATCAAAGATTTGTTTCTAGGTAGTGAAACTAGGTTAGGAAGGGTATTTGTTCAGGAGCCTGTCCTTACTAATGAAGGTGCAATTCACATCTTAGATTACGAAAGAGCAAGTAATGTAATTTGGGAATCAACCCATATTGCTATCGGAACGTGTTATTGCCGTCAGAAGATGGAACACATAAATCTAGGATGTGAAGCTCCCAAAAATGTTTGTATGACTTTAAATAATGCAGCTGCTTCGTTGATCAAGCACGGCCATGCACGTCAGGTAGATGTACCTGAAGCTCTATCAATTCTAGCAGAATGTCAGGAAAAAAACCTAGTGCAGTGTGGAGAAAACGTTAGAAATAAAGTGAGCTTTATTTGCAACTGCTGCGGTTGTTGCTGTGAGGGGTTAATAGCAGTTAAAAAATTTGGTCTGATGCAACCTTTGCATACGACACATTACTTTCCCGTTATTATTGAAGATAGATGTACCGGGTGCGGAAGATGCGTCAATGCTTGTCCAATAGATGCGATTGGGATGGTTTTACAGCCGGATAAGGAAAATAAAAAGAAAACTGCTAAAATAGATTTGGATATCTGTTTGGGATGTGGCATTTGTGTTCGGTCCTGTAGCACCCAAAGTATGTATCTAAAGAGACGTGAGCACCAGATCATCACTCCTGCTAATTCAGTACATAGAACAGTATTGATGGCTATTGAAAAAGGACTACTTCAAAATCTCATCTTTGATAATCAAGTACTAGGAAGTCATAGAGCAATGGCGGCTATACTTTCAGCGATTCTAAAAATGCCTCCTATTAAACAGCTAATGGCTAGTAAGCAGATGAAGTCGGTTTATCTGGATAGATTACTTTCACAAACAAAGTTAGGCTAGGGAAAAAAATACACCTAAATAATGAATCCTCACTAATAAACAATCCTGTAGGTAAAACAGGATTGTTTATTAACAAATTAAGCATAAAACTTTAAGAATTATTTTATAAGTTTGTTCTTTACCATGATTAAAGGTATTCGCAGGGTGACTAAAGCTATGGCAGTTAACCAAATTAGATGGCTAATAAAATCCCAAGATAGCTGTCCTAAGACTAAGGGGCGGATGATAGCAACCGTATGATAAAGAGGAGTTAATAAGGCAAGAAAATGGATTCCTTCCGGTAAGTTTTCTATTGGGAAAAACACCCCTGCAAAGAGAAACATAGGAGAGATGAACAAAGTGAAGAAATAACCGAACGAGTCATAATTAGGAGCTATACTTGTCCATATCAAAGAAAGATTAGAGAAGATTAAAGCCATTAAACTAAGAGGTATAATCATTAATAGGGCCAATGGTGATTCGACTACCCCAAAAATTACTACCACCAAAAAGAATACAAGGCCATACACAACTCCCTTGAAAGTTCCATAGATTATTTCTCCTAACACGATATCATCCATACTTACTGGTGTAACAGCTATACCGTGAAAGACTTTTTGATAGCCCATTCGGGTAAAACTACTATAGGTCATCTCATAAGTAGTTGCAAACATGGCAGAAGAAGCGATAAGGGCGGGAGCAAGATATTCTAAATAGGATAACCCATTGATTTCGTTAATGTAGATCCCTAAGCCAAAACCCATAGCCCAAAGGTAGAGTACAGGTTCTAAAAAGTTAAACATTAAGTTAGACTTCCAGGTTTTGCGAAAGACTTTAAGATTGCGGTTAAATACCTTGAAAGATGAACGTAAATTAAGGTCCGGTTTGGTTATCATAGCTCGTAGGAAGCTTTTAAGCTTTACCATGGTAATAGCCTCCTTCTTCCGAGATATCTGATTGTAAATCACCTGTTTCCAGGGTCTTACCGGTAAGTTTAAGGAACACATCTTCAAGATTAGTAGGACGAAGTCTCTGATAACTTGGAGTAAGCCTATTATTGCCTAAAAATGTAGTTAGTCTGTCTACCAAATTTTGACCTTGGTCCGAATAGAGGATAAGAGTATTTCCGATATTTTGAGAAGTTTTGAGTAGAGGAGAACACCAGTGTTCTATTTCTGTATACTTAGAGTTGTCTGTCTCTAACTCTAAGGCAGAATGACCAACATAACTCTCAATTAGGGCAGATGGTGTCCCTTCAGCAAGAATGTTACCATCATTAATTATTATCAGACGATCGCAAAGCTGACTCGCTTCCTCTAGGTAGTGGGTTGTCAGCAACATCGTTGTTCCTTTTTCTTTTAATTGTCTAAGACGCTGCCACACCATATGTCGGGCATATGGATCGAGTCCAGTAGTTGGTTCATCAAGAATAAGAAGTTCGGGTTGATTAATGAGGGCACGACCAATGGTTAAACGTCGCTTCATCCCACCGGATAGTTCATCTACAATAGAGTTAATCTTAGCGGATAGATCCATAAAACTAAGTATATCAGTTGTACGCTGGAGTGCAGCGGATGGCGGAATACCAAAATATGTTGCATAGACAAGCAGATTTTCTTTTACTGTTAATTCAGGATCAAGATTATCTTCCTGAGCAACCACTCCAAGTTTTGCTTTAATCTTCCGAGCCTCTGTTTGGATATCTTTACCAAAAACTAGAAGTTTACCGTTAGTAAGTGGAGAGAAACCAAAAATCATCCGTGCGATAGATGTTTTACCTGCTCCATTGGGGCCCAGCAGACCAAAGCACTCTCCACGAAAGACAGAAAAATTCACCTCATTAACAGCAGTGAATGTACCAAAACGTTTAGTTAAATTTTCAGCAAGAATAGCTTTAGTCATTGAATTGTCCGGCACGTAACAATACCTCCAAATAGCTCAATCCTATTGCTTAAGATTAACAAATACAGCTTTGAATCGCAAGTAACAACAATAAACATATATTGAGTAGTATAGAAGTTTGCAATAAAGATATAAAAGTTGATGTCTTAGACAAATAATCCTTTTAGTTAGGGGAAAATATGATAAAATAGTATAGTTATACAATAAACTAAAGGGTGGAATAAATTGAAACTACGAAACATTCGCACAGAATTAGTCAAAATATTGCACCTGGAGGATACACCTAATGCTATAGCTTTGAGTGTTGCAATCGGTGTATTTTGGAACTTTATTCCGACAATAGGACTAGGAGTTTTTGTTTCCATCTTATTTGCAAAATTGCTAAAGGTAAGAGTAGTAATAGCTGCAACAGCCAACCTTGCTACCGGTTTTTTCATCCCTTTTTTCTATACGTTAAATCTTATTACAGGTCGAATATTAACAGGGTTTACAGTCAATCTTGATGAGATTGGAGGCACACTGGGTAATTCTATTGAGCAATCCGTAACTGGTATTGATGAAGTAATCGTTAACCCCAAATTATACTTCTTATATGACATGTTTCACTCTCTGTCAATTGATTTTGTTATTGGATCTATCACCAATGCTTTTCTGGCAGCTTGCATGATTTATATATCTCTTTGGCTTGTTTTAAAGAATAGAAAGAAGTACAAAAAACTAACTAATAATATAAATGATGATACAAAATGATGTCTAGATAAGGAGAAATCAAATGATCTTTATTCTTGACAATTATGACTCATTTACCCATAACTTATATCAATACTTTGGGGAAATGGGTGAAAAAGTAACGGTAATTAGGAACGACAAATGTTCGCTTGAGAATATTGCAAAGTTACGCCCTGATTTAATTGTTATCTCTCCTGGGCCGTGTGCTCCTACCGATACTCCATTCACTTTGAAAGTGATTGAACATTTTCAAGGGCGCATTCCAATTCTGGGAGTATGTCTTGGTCATCAAGCTATTGGGCAAGTTTTTGGTGCGAAAGTAATTCGAGCTCAAGTTCCCGTCCATGGCAAAGTATCGCGAATCAAGCATGACAGTCAGGGCCTTTTTACTGAACTACCTAATCCCCTAAAGGTAGTACGCTATCATTCCTTGGCCCTTGACCATAATAATTTTCCTTTAGATTTGATTATCACCGCTCAAAGTGAAGATGGAGAGATTATGGGTATCCGACATAAATATCTTCCTTTGGAAGGGGTACAATTCCATCCCGAAGCAATTTTGACCGAGTCGGGTCATGATCTATTAAGAAACGCTGTCCAAAACGCCAGGATCTGGTTAAAGAAAAATTCACTTGATAAAGATTCTTCTCCTTGGAAAATACGCACTTTATCTTATAAGGCTCGTCCGATTCAACTTCTTCCTGCATTTCGTCTAAGTACAATGCCTTTCTTTTTAGATAGTGGGGACGACTATCCTGAACTTGGAAGGTATTCTTTTATGGGGGCATTTCCATTTCTTTGTATGACAGCTTTTAGTGATAGGGTAGAAGTGACTTATCCCGAGAGTGATAAAAATTATAATAATATCGATAACAAGACAGATAACATAGATAACATAAAGATCATAGATGTCGATATATCCGCTAAAAATAATACATATAGATCCCTTGAGATATTAGACTTCATTTTAGCTAAACTAAAGGTTCCAAACACTACACCGTTTCCTTTCGCCGGAGGCGCGGTAGGTTATTTGAGCTATGATTTGAAAAATGAAATAGAACAGCTTCCTCAAACTGCCAAGGATGATTTGCATATCCCTTTATGGCGGTTTGCCTGGTATGATGGGATTATTGTCTTTGATCATACTACTAATCAATACTCGCTCACGGCTTGTGGTATAGACGAACATGGACAATGTACTAAAGAATTGGCTGAATCTCGTTTAAATCGTCTGCACACCCTACTTGAGGAATACATTCAAAGTAATACCTTACATGGCAAATTATCTCTGGAGAATACTATATCACCGCTTCCATCAGCTGTGTTTAAAGAGAAAATAGCTAAGGGTGATTATCTTCAAGCATTAGACAAAGTTATAGAATACATATACGCAGGGGATATATATCAAGCCAATCTTTCTCAAAGATTCGGTCTAGCATGGGATGGAGACCCTTGGGAGCTTTATAAGCAACTTCATCGACGAAATCCAGCCCCCTTTGCAGCCTTTTTGCCTTATCAAGATTTCCAGGTATTGAGCAGTTCGCCTGAACGTTTCGTGCGCATCGATAAGGATGGAAAGATAGAAACCAGGCCTATCAAAGGAACCCGACCACGTGGTAAGACTCAGGATATAGATTTGAAACTGGCAAACGAACTATTAAATAGTGAAAAAGATAAAGCCGAACTTACTATGATCGTCGATCTGGAACGAAATGATCTGGGCCGAATATGTAGCTTTGGTTCGGTTGAAGTCAAGGACTTCATGTCATTGGAAAAATATCCTACAGTGTGGCATTTGGTCTCGACTATAAAGGGACAGATAAACGAGGATATATCGCCTAGTCATATCATTGAAGGTCTGTTTCCTGGCGGTTCGATAACAGGGGCACCTAAAATCAGGTCTATGGAAATCATAGATGAGCTGGAACCATTCAGCAGGGGAATATATACTGGAAGTATTGGCTACCTCGGTTTTGATGGAGCTTGGGACCTGAACATAGTAATCCGTACTATTGTGCTTAAAGAAGGAAATGCCTATGTTCATGTCGGAGGAGGAATCGTGGCAGACTCTGAAACCAGAAGCGAATATGCAGAAACGCTAACGAAGGCAAAAGCTCTTTTCGATGTTTTGGGGGTAACGATTACTGATGACTAAGATAACAATGGATAAGAACGACCGTTTATTCCTTTTCGGCTATGGCTTATTCGAGACTTTGAAAGTTACTTCATCAGGGATAGAACTTCCTGTTTCCCATTGGCAAAGGATGAATCAAGGAGGTCAACTGCTAGGCCTGATGGTACCGCCTTATCAAGAATGGCTAGACCAGATACATGCTTTCCTCGGCCAGCAAACTAGCGTATATCCATATGCTCTAAGAGTCACTTTAAGTGGCGGCTCACCTGCTCATGAGATACAACCTCAACTCTTCTTCAATACTCGGGAAATACCATACACTTCGCAAGATTATGAACAAGGTTTCCGTGTTATCTTCTTGTCTGCCCCTCGTTCAGAGAATTCTATACTAAATAAAATAAAATCGACTAACTATCTGGAAAACATCCTCGCTAGAGAACAAGCTCTCACATCTCAGGCTCAAGAAGGTCTCTGGATCAATACCCAAGGATATCTCGCGGAAGGTACAATAAGCAATGTTTTCTTTTTAAAAGAAGATGTACTTTATACACCTTCCTTGGATTGTGGTTGTCTAGCTGGAACAAGACGTAAAGTTGTCTTGCAACTAGCCTCTGATTTAGGTATTTCTGTTCAGGAAGGAAAATATCAACACTCGTTACTTAGAGAAGCTGACCAAGTTTTCTTGACCAATGCTTTGTTGGGGATAATGCCAGTATCACAGATTGATAACCAACCCAAAAAAATCCAAAGTAAGATGCTGAATTTAATTATGGATGAATATAAGAAGCACGTTAAGAGGATGACCTGTTTAAATTAATAACTGCTTCTTTTAATAGCAAGAATCCTACGACTATAAAAGCTTGACTTAATCTTAGTTTAAGCTTAAAATTTTTTCGTTAAGTGAATGGGTATTCATTTTTTGATAAAAGGAAGGCTAAAAATGGTATATAACAAAACCCAAAAAGTTAAAGATAAGATGGAAGGCAGGCGGGAAAGAATAGTAAAAGCCGCCAGGGAGATTTTCACTGAAGACAGTTTTCAAAATATGTCTATTAAGGCTATAGCTAAGAAAGCAGGTATCGCAACAGGTACTTTCTATTTATATTTTACGAATAAAGAGGCTTTGGTTGAAACCGTAGTCAAAGAAATGTACAAGGAACTGATGGGGCTGATTAAAACAGAAAGATCTAACTATGAATCCGTTTTCGATAAGCTCCAGGCTTCCATGGAAGTATGTATCAAGGTCTTTATCAGGGAGAAGGGAATAGCTAGATTGCTGCTCAAACATTTCCCCGAGATTAATATGGCATTTAACAACAAATTTACAGAGATTGAAAAAGATCTGATTAACCTTGTACGGATAGACCTTGATGAATTACAGGAACAAGGCTTAATTCCACTGCAGAACACATCCATTAGTGCCACAGCTTTTGTGGGAACTTTCCGTCAGGTTATTTTAAGCTGGCTTCAGGAAGGACAACCTGAAAATCTCGAAGAAGCTTGTCAGACTTTGATTCAATATAATATGCGTGGTTTAGGCAAAATCTCCTAAGGAATGATGATATGACCTATCTAGATATCGAATCCCTGCAAGTGGATTATCGGCAAAAGAACAAAAAACATAACGTTCTATTCGACGTCAATCTTCAACTTCCTCAAGGAGAGATTGGGGTGATTATAGGACCTTCTGGTTGTGGAAAGAGCACCCTTCTAAATGTGTTAGCTAATCTTAACCAGGATTATCAGGGGCGAGTCAATATTAATGGTCAATTACCCATAGAACATAAGGGAACAGCCTTGATTCTACAGGATTATGGCCTTCTTCCTTGGAAGAACGTTTGGAATAATATCAAGCTAGGTCTGGATATAAGAAAAGTTTCTAAAGAAGATTCGAAAATGAGAAATCAAGCTATACTTAACAAAATGCGGATTGCCGACCTGAAAAAAAGGTACCCCGCTCAATTGAGCGGGGGGCAGAAACAGAGAGTAGCTATCGCCAGATCACTTGTCTTAGAACCAGAACTATTGTTGATGGATGAACCGTTCTCTTCCCTTGATGCCCTAAATAGGGAAGAGATGCAGGATATCCTTCTGCATCTTTGGCAGGAAACCAACCTCACTATCTTATTAATAACTCACAATATTGAAGAGGCAGTATTCCTTGGACAAAAAATATTTGTTATGTCAGCCTGTCCTGGTACCATCATCAAGACATTTGATAATGATATTGCGGGAGATTACTCTTCACGGGGCAAAGTAGAATTCTTGGAAATGTGTAATACTTTACGTTCCTATTTACGAAAGGAGAATTAAACCATGCAAATCTCTAAAATCGGGTGGAAAACGGTTCAATTCTTCTTAGCCATTGTTTTTATCCTCTTGAGCTGGTGGATATTCGCCCTCCTGCTTGAAACTCCAGCTTTTCCTCCGCCATTAGAAGCCTTTACCAGCTTTTTTAAGAGTATGCAAGGCGATATGTTATTACATTTACGAATTAGCTTCTACCGTGTTGCCGCCAGTTTATTAATGGCCGCTGTTCTAGGCATTCCAGCTGGACTATTTCTAGGCAAAAATCCTCATATTGACCAATACATCTCACCGGTGATTTATCTGACCTATCCGATTCCCAAAGTTGTCTTTCTTCCTGTACTCCTTATCCTTCTGGGAATAGGGGATCTCTCAAAAGTTGTACTAATAGCATTAATAGTCTTTTATCAAATATTAGTAACCACTCGGGATGCCGCAAGAAATCTGCAAACGGAATACATCGTATCTGTCAAATCCCTAGGTGCCAACTCTCTAGAACTATATAGACATGTCTATTTGCCAGGATGTTTACCGGCCATACTTACTTCCTTAAGACTAGGATTAGGGACAGCTCTGGCTGTTCTCTTCCTTACCGAAACATATGCCACGTCAAAAGGTATTGGATATTTTATTATGTACTCCTGGAGCAGTATGGCTTATGACAAGATGTTCGCAGGCATTATAGCTATGGGTTTGATGGGTTTTCTTCTATACATCTTCCTTGACGGCTGTGAGAGGTATCTTTGCTCCTGGCTTAACCCCTAAGAAATTGCCACTAAAGAATATACCCTAGAGAGAAAAGAACGGCATAGACCAATGCTAAGCGAGCAGTACCTGCCAAGGTCTTGTTAAGAGGTTTTCCTTTTTGATTATAAATCTCCCTGATTAAAGGCAAGACCAGTGGGAGAGAGAGCCATGTCAATAGTACCCAGGGGGACACACCTTGGAACTGTATAATAAGAGGAACAAGGTAAGATAATAGAACGAGCAAAAGATATTCCTGTTGAGTGAACCTTAGTCCAAAGCGAACGGCCAGAGTTCTTTTACCGGTTTTCTTATCTGTATCAATGTCACGAAGGTTATTTACAACTAGAATAGCCGTGATTAAAAAACCCATAGGTAAAGAAGCCCACCAAGAAAGAGTACTGACATCTCCTGATTGTACATAATATGTCCCTATAACGGCAACTGGGCCAAAAAAAATAAAAACGAATATATCACCTAAGCCATTATATCCCAAAGGGAAAGGGCCGGCCGTATAAGCAATAGCGGCGAGGATAGCAAGTAATCCTACAAGAAGTATGGGCCAACCTCCAACATAGATAAGATAAAGCCCTATCAAGGCTGCTAAACCAAAGACCATTAACATCCCTGTCATTACCTGTTTAGGTGTTAGCAGACCAGCTTGGGTAACCCGCACAGGACCTTGTCTTTCCGCCGTATCCGTCCCCTTCTTGAAATCGAAAACATCGTTGGCAAGATTACTGCCAATCTGCAGAAGAAGAGCACCTAACAGAGCTACTAGAGCAGGGAGCAATCGAAAAACCCCGTCACCCAAGGCGAGACTTATCCCCACAAGGACTGGAGCGGCAGCCGCAGGCAGGGTCTTAGGGCGCATAGCCAAATACCATATTTGAAACGCGGTTAGATTTCGATTTTTATCATCAGGATGCATACGATGTACTCCTTAATTATAAACACATTTACTTTCTTGTATTACGAACAAAATAGGATTACTAAAGACAACAACGAGTAAAAAATATTTACCCCTACGTATTTTATACTATTGACTTATTATGCACAAGAATTTACAATAAAACAAGATATGAACAGCAATTCATTTTTTGGAGGTAAGGGTATCATGAGGAGGAAAATATCTAAGGTAGTTTTAATAATATCAATTTTGTCTTTGATCTTCGCAGCAGGATGCTCTGCGCCGACTAAGAAAGATTCTTCGAATCTTAAATTGAAAATTGGTGCTCTTCCTATAGAAGACATTTTACCTATTTTAGTTGCCGAAAGGCAAGGCTACTTTGAAGAAGAAGGAGTGGAGGTTGAACTCATACCTTTCCAAAGTGCAATTGAAAGTCAAAGTGCGATTCAAGCGGGACAACTCGATGGCATGATAACAGATACTATCGTAGCCATTTTGCTTAATAATTCAGGTCTCGATGTAAAGATAACTTCTCTAACTCTTGGTTCCACTCCGAAAGAAGGGCGATTTGCCATCGTTGCTGCTCCTGGAAGTGATATTAATTCACCAGCGGATTTGAAAGGTAAAACCATAGGTATATCAAATAATTCAATTATAGAATATGTTACAGATGGCTTGTTACAAGAAGTAGGTATCGATCCATCCGAAGTAACAAAAACCTCCGTTCCAAAAATACCAGTCAGGGTAGAGATGCTGCTGAATAATCAAATCGATGCGATAAATGTACCCGATCCTTTGGTTAGTTTTGCAGAATTCAAAGGTTCTAAAATAATTTTGGAAGATACTGTTACTCAAAATCTATCTCAGGCAGTTGTAATCATGACTCCGGAGGCCTTGAAAGAAAAAAACGAAGCTTTGAGACTCTTCTATTCTGCCTACGCCAAAGCTGTCAAGGACATCAACTCCAATCCTGCCGACTTTAAAGACCTGCTTGTGGATAACGTTAATATTCCTGAACCGATTGCAGAAAGCTATACCATTCAAAAGTATCCCGAACCCCAACTACCCAAACAAGAGGAGATAGAAAATGTCATAGAATGGCTAGACAAAAAACAACTCTTAAAAAAACCAGCTTCTTATGAAGATGTTATAGATAAAGGGCTTTTTTAGGGGTAAATATATATTCAGGCAATGTTCACGGAGAACGAGACTCAAACTAGTGTTGTTTACCAAAAGAAAGAATTGTGTTTATAACCACTTTTCCTAGTCTATAATCTAAGGATTCCCCAAAGTAAGGGGCATCTTTTTTTTTATAATTTTTGATTCGGCAATATCGCTTGAAAGCTGGAAAGATGTCTTTTATATTAGGTTATAAAAAAATTATATTACAAAAAGACAAAATGGTATTGACAATCATTATCAATAAAAGTACTATTAATTTAGAAACTGATGACGGAGTATCAACGACAGGTATGAACCGGCTTAGACGAATTCAACGAGAGGATGATTATGATGTCATTATCTAAAGGAAAATTAAATACGCCATATATCGTAAATTCTGTTAATACCGAGCACGAGGATATGCGCAAGTTTTTATTTACGCTTGGCTGCTATCCGGGTGAGAAAGTAACGATTATTTCTAAACTGCCATCGAATTATATTATTAACATTAAAAATGCAAGGTACAGTATTGACGAGGATTTAGCAAATGCCATCATGGTATAAATAACCATATGGCATAAGCAATATTTATCTTGCAATTTTTTTTGCTTATAAGTTAGGTTATCCTAACATATATAAATTATTTTGAGGAGGAAATCATGAAAATTGCACTAGCGGGAAACCCCAATAGCGGAAAAACCAGCTTGTTTAATGCTATTACAGGTAAAATCGAACATGTAGGAAATTGGCCAGGAGTTACCGTGGAAAAGAAAGAAGGTGATGTCAAACAGAGCCTTAACCCCAAAAATGAACATTTAGTTGTTGTGGACTTACCCGGTGCCTATTCTATGTCGCCTTACACAAGTGAGGAGTCCATAACTAAAGATTTTGTTCAAAATGAAAATCCTGATGTCATCATTAACATAGTTGATTCCACAAATTTAAACCGGAGTTTATTCTTTACTACCCAATTATTGGAACTGGGGATACCTGTTGTTATTGCACTGAATAAGAGTGATTTAATTGACAAAAAAGGAACTATCATTAATGTTCCAGCCTTAAGCGATGCCCTGAAGTGCCCAGCTATACAAACAATATCCACAAAATCCGAAAATAACGGTTTGTCTGAATTGATGGAGACTGTCATAATGGCAGGTAAATCCGGCAAAAAGCAAATTGCTCCGAGTATTAGAAGTGCTAATAAAGCTTCCACTAAGGAAGAATTCGATAAAGCGGATAATAAAAGGTATACGTTTGTCAACGATATTGTCGACGAAGTAGAGAGAAGAAAGGTAAGCTCGGAAAAACAAACCGCTCAAGATAAAGTTGATCGGATTATTGCCCATAAGTGGTTGGGGATTCCGATTTTTGCCGCTATCATCTACCTGGTGTTTTCCATCTCCCAAGCATGGGTTGGACCCTGGTTTGCGGATATATTTGTCGGTTGGATAGACTTGCTGTATGAAGGGGTAGCCTCATTGCTGGGCGAAAGCGTAAACCCAGTTATCGGTGCGTTACTTCTGGATGGTATTATTGGCGGCGTGGGTGCCGTTATCGGATTCTTACCCTTGATTATGGTTTTGTTTTTCTGCCTGGCATTATTGGAAGATAGTGGGTATATGGCTCGTGTGGCGATTGTCTTGGACCGATTCTTTAAAAAAGTTGGATTATCCGGCAGATCGATTATTCCAATGATTGTGGGTACTGGCTGCGGTATCCCCGGTGTGATGGCTACAAGAACGATTAAAAATGAAAGACAAAGGCGTACCACGGCAATGTTAACTCCGTTTATGCCTTGCGGGGCTAAACTACCGATTATCGCCCTTTTCGCAGCCGTTTTCTTCGGTGAAAACGCCTGGGTCGGGACTACCATGTACTTCCTGGCAATTATCGTAATCATTATCGGGGCGTTAATTATCAGGCAAATTACAGGAGATTATTCCAGGTCCTATTTTATCATGGAACTTCCTGAATACAGGTGGCCAAGTATTAAAAAAGCAGCCATCTCCATGTTAATGAGAGCAAAAGGGTTTATTATTAAAGCTGGTACCATTATTTTGGTATGCAACGCAGTTGTTCAAATCTTACAAACATTCAACTGGCAATTTCAGGTTGTTGCAGAGAATGCACCGGAAACCAGTATCCTGGCGAGCATTGCGAACCCGGCCGCGGTACTGTTCGTTCCACTGGGCTTTGGTCTGTGGCAGTTTGCAGCAGCAGCCGTAACCGGATTTATCGCGAAAGAAAATGTCGTTGGAACTTTAGCGGTTACCTTTAGCGTAACGAACTTTATCAATACGGAAGAATTAGCACTCATCGGCGGCAGCGCGAACGTAAATGAGATATTCGGTATTACTGCAGTTGCAGGACTGTCGTATCTGGTATTTAATCTCTTTACTCCACCGTGCTTTGCGGCAATTGGTGCCATGAACTCGGAAATGGAATCACCGAAATGGCTGTGGGGAGCAATTGCTTTCCAGCTGGGAATGGGCTATACATTAGCTTTCTTTGTTTACCAGATCGGTACTTTAGTAACAGTCGGCACCCTAGGTCAAGGATTTATGGGCGGACTTATCGTTGTGATGATCATCGTAGGCTATGTTGGTTACCTTATGAGAAAAGGTAATGGCCGCCGCGCCCAGGTATCTGTCGGAATGCAAGGAGCAAAACTATGAGACTAAATCAATAGTAAAAAGATGAAGGTGATTTGATGAACACAGTAGATTTAATTGTTGTTGTTATTCTCGTTGCGGTTATTTCTCTTGCCACATATAAAATAGTCAGAGACAGAAAAAGAGGTGTCAACAGTTGTGGGTGCAGCGGGTGCAGCGTCTGCTCAGAATCCTCCTTATCCTCTCCATCCTCCGAATTCTCCCAATGCACCCATTGCTCTGATAAGTAACCACCGCAATAACACTGAACCTTCTCCAATATGAGTTCATGATTGGAGAAGGTTTTTTAGTACACTGCATGGCAATTATGAGTGGTGAAAGTCTGCTATGGGGATTTGTAGCTCAGGATTATGAAACGCAGCCTTACAAGAAGAATGGAATATTTTACAAAGTGCTATTTGGTTGACAGAATAATCAGGCAGATTTATACTATAATTAGTTGATGTAATAAATAATGGTTTAAACATTGAGCAATATTCCCTGACAAAGGCTGGTTTATAATCCGACTCGGGTCAGAGAAAAAGTTTTTTGAATGTTGACCGACCGGATTAAAGCCACCCGCTAAGGATGGCTTTTAATATTAGAAAAGTTTCCCGCAGAGTCTATCAAACTAAGTTTCTATCTCTTTTCAGGTTTCAGAAACAATGGATTTCCACATAGTAAACGTGTTTTGAGACCAAATAATTAAGTTAAAATTTCCTATCCGAGTTCAATAGTTCGAGAATCCGATAAGTATTAAGAACATGGCAAGTTAAAAATCTATTAAGACTGGTTTTGTAACGTAACGTGTCTCTTGATCATGAAGTAGGTGACCTTTGTTAGATTTCTAAGTCGTGTTTTTCAGAGGGACTCTGCGGGATTAATAACTCATATAAAATCACCTCTTCGCTTGACGGAGAGGTTTTTCTTTATTATTGATTAATAATTTTCGTTATTGCATAAAAGAAATTATTCAATAGATATTTAAAATATTTACACAAATTTTACTATCTAATTGTGTAATAAAAACTGACTATTATTCGAACAATACATGTAATAGAGCATTTACAAATTGGTCTAGTATTTATCCAGAAATGAGGGAAGAGAGCATAGATGAGAAAAATTAAGGATAAACATACACTCGGAGTTATCAGTGGAATAGTTGGTGGAATAGTGATGTTAGCTGCCGACCATATATCGAAAAGAATCTATACCGATGCTTCCGCTGGAACGTGGGTCGGGGAAAAACGTCAAGCACAATCTAAAACAGGGACAGTATTAGGGATATCAATGTCCTTAATATCAAGTATGTTTGGTAGTCTACTTATGACAGAAATGATATCTAAAAGAGGAAAAGATAATATCAATACGAAAGGCTTTTTTTATGGGACAGCGTATGGCGGTATAATATCAGTAATCCAAAGTGCACTTCCCAAGAATAAGCTAAGACCTAAAGATTCCTCTAGTAATTTATCTTATTTGGTGTGCAATGCCCTTTATGGTTTAGTCACGGCTAATTCGATCGCTAGATTGGGAGATGAATCTATCTTCCCAAAAGCTGCAACCAACACTGAATTATCTACAGACCCACTTAATAATTACTACTTTCAGCCTCAAGTAAGACCGGAAACTCAAGAGAGTTATTTTCAAGCAAAAAGACATTATTTGAAAGTTAACTGAATATAAAACCACTATATTGAAAAATTGGAAAATCGATTAATTATAAAGTAGAATAAACAATAGAAATAGATTAATCAGGTTAGCACTGGCTAATCTATTTTTATTTTCTGGATTATATCCGTTTTGGATATCCTTCAGGTATGATAGTATTATATAAGTGAAAATATTAATTTTAACTGTTGTTTTGTTAATTAATTGGAGGGAATTCACTTGATAGAAATAATGCTAGCAGCAATTATTGTTTTAATTCTAGTAAATATCTTTATTGTTCTGAGAATAGGTAATCGCCGAAGTAATAAGAGTGAACAGGATATTATCAATAAACTAATATTTATCGAATCTTGTCTTGGCAGAAATGAAGAATCAATTAGACAAGACTTCACCAGAAATAGGGAAGAGATAAATAAAAATGCAAGAGAGACTAGGGAAGACCTCAATAAAGCACTTAGTAATTTTGGACAACAACAATTACTTCGCATGAACGAAATAGCCCACTTCCAAAAAAATCAATTGGATACTTTTTCTAATCAACTGGTAAATTTAACTGCATCGAATGAACAGAGACTGGGGAAGATGAGAGAAACCATAGAGCTTAAACTAAAAGAACTTCAGGACGACAATAGTCAAAAGCTAGAAAAAATGAGGCAAACAGTTGATGAAAAACTACATAAAACTCTGGAAGAAAGAATCGGACAATCTTTCAAATTAGTAAGTGAACGTCTGGAGCAAGTATATAAAGGACTTGGTGAGATGCAGACCCTGGCCACCGGAGTAGGTGATCTAAAGAAAGTCTTATCTAATGTCAAGACAAGAGGTATCCTAGGCGAGATTCAGCTTGAGAACATCTTGGAACAAATTTTGACACCTGATCAATATGAGAAGAATATCTCAACCAAACCGGGTTCCAGAGAGGTCGTAGAATTCGCTATCAAGCTTCCAGGCAAGGAAAGTACCGAAGATAGTGTATACATGCCAATCGATTCAAAATTTCCGCTGGAAGTATACCATCATTTATTAGAAGCCTATGATAGGGCTGACATCTCAGGTATAGAAGAATCGACTAAACATCTGGAAATATGTATTAAAAAGTGTGCTAAAGATATCAGAGATAAATATCTGGAACCGCCAAGTACAACAGACTTCGGGATATTGTTTTTACCGATTGAGGGATTATATGCTGAAGTGGTTAGAAGAACAGGATTAATAGAAATTCTTCAGAGAGATTTCAGGATTATCATAACTGGTCCGACTACTCTGGCTGCGTTATTAAACAGTCTGCAGATGGGATTCAGAACTTTGGCCATTGAAAAAAGATCCAGCGAAGTATGGAAAGTATTAGGTGCTGTAAAAACAGAGTTTGATAAGTTTGGCGTAGTATTAAGTAAGACACAAGAAAAACTGCGTCAGGCAGATAAAGAGCTCGAAGACCTTGTAGGAGCCAGAACTAGGCAAATTCAAAGGAAATTAAAAGATGTACATGAAGTACCTGTGATATCTAAAGAAACTGATTTACTGGTCTCAGGCGATAAGCAAGAGTAAAGAATATTTTCTTAAAAAACACACTGAAAATAAACATTAATTGACAGATTTTACTTGTTCTTATATAATCAATTAGGATTTGTCAATTTGAGTAAAACTTAATTATCCAAATTCATGCTGATAATAGCAAACCTGTTGAAAAACAGGGACGCAAAACTACGAGTCTAAGTGCTTATGCATATTGATAGTCGGGTTGCCGGTAAGAAATCGAAAGTTTATCGCGGCTACTATTAGTCGCGATTTTTGTTATGGAGTGGGTTAATTGTGGCGCAAAATTCTATGATTATTGCAAGTTGTTCGGTAACTATAGCACTTCTTATATCCTATGGTTATTTGTATATCTCTGAAAGAAAGTCCTGTATCTTAACATGGATACTTTCCTTGTCCTTATTGCTGATAGCTTATCTTTCCAGAATTATCATGATTGAGACAGGCCAAGAATATTCCATCCTCCTGATAATTAACTTTACTTCTACCATCGTAGGTTATTGGTTGATTTTCAAAGGAACCAATATTTTTTTCGGCATAAAAAATCATTTGTTTTGGAACATGGGTGCAGGTCTTCTAGTATTGGTTTTCTCCATTTTAACAGTCCTCACCCTACCGGCGGATGGTGTTTTACTGGCCTCGGTTGGCTATACTGCGGCTTTACTAGTTAAATCCGGGATAACATGTCTTAATGCTCCCAGTCCCAAAAGCCCTATTCGGATATCGCTAAGTTATACCTTTTTTTTATGGGCTCTTGTTTCGCTCATATACCCCCTGAGTCATATCCTGAAGATTATTCCGACTTCTATAAGCTATTTGTTAATCGGGCTTATAGGTTTAATCGCGTTTATAACTATACAAGCCATGTATTTCCAAAGCATCAGAGAAGAATTGGAAATAAAGGAAGCGAACATCAGGAAACTAGTTGTTTATGATAAATTAACAGGAGCTTTTAGCCGTGCCTATTTCGAACAAACACTGGAAGATTTTTATGAAATATTTACCCTACCGGTCGTTTTAGGAATGGGTGATTTTAACGGTCTAAAGCTGATCAACGATACATTTGGACATCAAAAAGGTGATGAACTGCTGGCTGATGGGGTAAAAGCCGTGCAAGCATCCATCGGTGATAAAAATATTATTGTCCGGTGGGGCGGAGACGAGTTCATTCTGATTATGCCGGGTATAAACCTGAATGAAGCTGAAAGGTTAATCAAAAAAATCAAAGCGGGATTAAAGTCATTTCGTCCCAAAACCATTCCTTTGGATATTTCCTTTGGTCTATCCGTCGTTACCACTAAAGACCAAGTAATTGCAGACATCATCAAACAAGCTGAAGACAGAATGTATAGCAACAAACTCAATGAAAGCAAGAAAACCAGGATGGCGATTATTGAGTTTTTGGAAAAGCTTCTCTGGGAAAAAGATTATCAAACCGAGGAACATGTTATGAGGCTGAATAGCCTGGTCGGTATGATCGGCAGAGAGATTGGCTTGTCGGCAAGAGAAATAGTTGATTTATCTCAGGTAGCAATGCTTCATGATATAGGCAAAATCAGCGTTCCGGTTGAAATATTAAACAAGCCAGGAAACTTGACAGCTGAGGAGTGGAATATCATGAAGAAGCACTCAGAGATAGGTTACAGAATTACACAGTCTTCTGGTGAACTTGCTCATATCTCCGAAGCCATCCTCGCCCATCATGAATGGTGGGACGGCAATGGCTACCCCCAGGGTTTAAGAGGAGAGGAAATTCCTCTTTACTCAAGAATCGTTTCTATCGTAGATTCCTATGATGTGATGACCCATGACAGACCGTATAAACAAACGATGAATAGGGCGGATGCGCTTGTGGAGATTAACAAGTGGGCTGGGAAACAATTTGATCCCTATCTTGTAGGTGTTTTTAGTAAGGTTATGCAAAGTTAATTAAAGCCGCAAATAAAGAGGGTATATCTGTACTTTGTTGGGGCTTTTGTTTTCACCGACAGGAACTAAGAAACAAATAGAGAAATATAACTATTGACTTTCCTGTGCAAGGGAGGGTTTATACTACTTACAAGGAGGTGAGGTCATGTATAAAATCAGTGAATTTTCCAAGATTACCAGTTTAACTGTTAAGACCCTTAGATATTACGACGATGAGGGTATTCTCAAGCCGTCTTACCGTGCCGAAAACAACTATCGGTATTATGATGATAAGGATTTTCAAAGGGCAAGGGTTGTTATACTACTGCGAGATTTGGATTTTTCCATTGCGGAGATGAAAGATATCATAGCCCATTGCGATAGTCCGGATGATCTCTCATATTATTTGACGGAAAAACAAGACATAATTACCCAACAAATAAAAAAACAAAAAGAACTGATTCAAAGAATTGACCTTTACCTTCAACCTAATGAGATGGAGGTAGGTAGTATGAACTACAAAGTTGAGTTGAAGGAATTTGAGGCCTTGACAGTTGCGGCGATCCGGTTTAAAGGGAAGTACAGTGATGTGGGAAAATATTTTGG
>LOEZ01000031.1 GCA_001516055.1 Gracilibacter sp. BRH_c7a | reverse complement strand
GAGGACGTATTAAGATTTGTGTAAATGGTTAAACTCAACTAAAAGGAGTTGGCCATTTATGGAAAACATGCAGGATAAGACAATAAGGGAACTTGCTAAAAATTGCCAGACAGTAGAAGACGTTCATAATCTTTTAAAGAACCTATTCAAGAACACCCTGCAAACAATATTCGAGGCCGAGATGGATGCCCATCTTGGCTACGAAAAACACAGTGTGGAGGGTAATAACTCCGGAAACAGCAGAAACGGATTTAGCAAAAAGGCTATCAAAACAAAGTTTGGCCAGACAGAGCTTAAAATCCCCAGAGATCGTAACGGTGAGTTTAAACCCCAAATTATCAAGAAATACGAGACAACTTCAAACCAGCTTGAAGAACAGATAATTGCCATGTATGCCAAGGGCATGTCAACCCGTGATATAGAAGACCATATGAGGGATATCTACGGTATTGATGTTTCTGCGACCATGGTCAGCAAGGTGACAGATAAGATATTGCCCATGATTGCTGAATGGCAGTCCAGGCCACTAGACCGGGTTTATCCGGTAGTATTCCTTGATGCCATACATTTCAAAGTACGTAAGGAGAATAGAATAGTAAACAAGGCAGCCTACAGCGTATTGGGCATTAACATGGCCGGCCAGAAGGAAGTACTGGGTATCTGGATCGGGGAAAACGAAAGCGCAAGTTTCTGGCTGGGCGTATGCAATGACCTGAAGCACCGGGGTGTTGAAGACATCCTGATTGCCTGTAAGGACAACCTGTCCGGATTTTCAGAGGCAATTAACACCGTTTTCCCCAGAACAGAAATACAATTATGCATCATCCACCAAATCCGCAATTCACTGAAATATGTTTCCTACAAAGAGCAAAAAGAATTACTGGTGGATTTAAAGATGGTGTACAAGGCGCTGACAATCGGGGAAGCGGAGTTGGCTTTCGCTACCTTCAAAGAAAAGTGGGGCAAAAAACATCCGATTATAATCCGCTCCTGGGAGAATAACTGGATAGAGTTGACAGCTTTCTTTAAATATCCCTACGAGATACGCAGGATGATATACACCACCAATGTCATTGAGGGTTACCACAGGCAATTACGGAAAACAACCAAGACTAAGACAGCGTACCCGACAGACGAATCCCTGGTCAAAATAATATACCTGGCCACAGCTGAGGCTTCAAAGAAATGGACCATGCCAATAAGAGAATGGAAGAGCTGCATCTCGCAATTTGCCATATACTTTGAGGATAGATTGGGTGAAGAAATGGCAATATAAAACATATGAGTTTATCGCATTAGTTCTCCGCAGAGATAGCAGGGTAAAACGTAGAAATAGCAGGGTAACCTGAATCGGCCATCCTGCTATCTCCGGCAGAACCCTACCGGGCGCTCGGGTTGCTCTCCAGCATTGCCCTACCCTCCCGGCAAGTAAGAGCCAGAGTTATTATAACCAAGTATTGGCAGGTGAATTCATCAAAGACAAATGGCTGTTTACCAATAATATCCATCAAGCCCCAGGGTAATAATTCCATTTACACAAAATTATTTACATTCCCTAATTTTGAAAAATATAGAGAAAATGTATTATCTCATGGAATGAGATTACAACACTCTTACGACAAAGATATTGCTCCTTTTGTTATAGAGGTTATAGCAAAATGCCGTTCCATATTAGGTAAAAACCATGAAGTAATAAAACATTCCGAAAAAGTAGCAGATTACGCTCGCACAAACTATCTTGGCATGAAAGATATGGCAAATAGCTTAGAAAATTTAAGGGAGATATCGGGGCCTGTCCCTTAACTTGTTAACTTATTGCTTGCTGATCGTCTTGTTAATATACTTGAACACAGCCACAGAAGAGACTCCAATGTGGCAGGCTATTTCTTTTAGTGAATAACCGTGCTCCCATGCGGATTTTGCATATACTGTCTTAACCGGAGAAAACCTTCTCAGCCTGGACCCCCTTTTTATTTGTTCTAATTCCTCCTGTTTGATGCCTGTTTCTTTTAGTATTTCGTTTAGTGATTTTCTGCCGCCGGTAACCTTTTGAGGTTCAATCTGGCCCTCTGTGTTTTTGTTTTCTGCTGTAATCAATTCTATTGTGCCTGGATCATACTCTTGACCCAATAGCAGATTATATTTTGCATAAGACTTTTTTCTGTCCTTGGATAACATGTCCAGTAAAAATCCAGTCTCCACTATGCCGGATTCCGTTGTCCGGTAGCAACCGTCGCCGGACCAGGGATAGTTACGTAAGTCGTTACAAATACCAGCCCTCACCGGGTTTAGGTGAATATATTTCACCAATACCATGAGATAGCTCTCGTCCAGCACGGGTATGGCTTTATATCTTCCCTGAAAAACGTGTCCGGTCCTTTTCATTTGTCGGTTGTAATAAATGCCGTATCCTGTATTTAGCCGGTGCATTACTTTACTCAACGTTTCTCTGCATGTTCTGAGGGCGAGGTGGTAGTGATTGCTCATTACCACGTAGGCATATAATTCAACGCCATTCACCGCCACGGATTTACTGAGAAGATTGATAAGATAGTCTTTCTTTTCCGGACTTTCAAACACGTCCTCCTTGTTATTTCCCCGCTGTATGACGTGGTATATAGCACCCGGATACTCCACTCGAGCCCGCCTGACCAAAGAAAAAACACCTCCTGCCATATTCTAACAGAAAGTGTTTGTTCCATCAACAATAAGTTAATATGTTAAGGGACAGGCCTCGAAGCACGCCTTAATATAAGGTCATCAAAGTTTTCAAGTTGTTTTGTGACTTTTTCTGGGAACTTGTTTGATATTACTGTTTTGCCTTGCCTCATTCCAATATACTGACCGGATTCTAATAATTTACGATATAGGCGAATGAACCTCTGTTTTTCCGGTTCCCCAATTTTAACATTTCCTTCCAGCACTTCAATCAAAAAATTGAAGTCATTATCAGCTTCTTCTGCCAAACGTACTTTCCGTTTTGCTACCATTGCATCAACCAATTTGTTTACATCACGTCTTCCCATAATTAATTCCACCTTTCACATTTCCTTTGTCCAAGGATAATTTTTCTTTATATTACTTTCATCCATAAATCTTGCGTATGTAACAAAATCATTATGGTCAATTTCTTCATTCCTTTCTTGAACTTTTCGGTTCAGCTTCTTGAACTATTTTTATGATACACCCTATAGAAAAACTTGTCAATATATTTTTTTCAGTTTTCTTAACTATTTTTCAAATCCTGTTGTAATAAATTGAACTTTTCTGTATAATATTGAATAAGGTTAATTATGGAAGGGTGTGTATTAATGAAAGATTCTTTTGCAAGCCGGATGAGAAAAGCTATGGATATTAGAGATATGAAACAAGCTGACTTGGTTGAAAAAACTGGTCTTGGAAAATCAGCAATAAGCCAATATTATTCCGGGAAGTATGAACCAAAACAAAAGGGAATTTATTTGATTGCAAAAGCCTTAGATGTAAGTGAATCCTGGTTAATGGGTTATGATGTGCCAATGGAAAGAACATCTACCAAATACCCTGATAACATTTTAAAGATTGAAACAAAAAAGTTCCCTTTGCTGGGAACAATTGCTGCTGGTGTACCAATTTTTGCTGATGAACAATTTGAAAGTTATGTTGAAGCTGGTACAAATATTCAGGCTGATTTTTGTTTGAAGATTCAGGGTGACAGCATGGTAAATGCAAGAATCTGTGATGGTGATATTGTTTTTATCAGGAAGCAATCTGATGTTGAAGATGGTCAAATTGCCGCTGTTTTAATTGAAGATGAAGCAACCCTGAAAAGAGTATATAAAAAAGAAAATGAAATCATTTTGGTTGCTGAAAATTCAGCTTATAAGCCTATGGTTTATAAAAACGAAGAACTTAATTATGTCAGAATTTTAGGAAAAGCAATTGCATTTCAAAGTAATGTATTTTAAAGAAAGGAAGTGTGTTTATGTTTGGAAAGAAAAAAGAAACTAACACTTTGAATGTTATGTATTATGAAGGATTGCCGGGATTCATTCAGGATTTCCCTTGCACCATTATTCTGGAAAATGATGCACTGGTTATCAAGAAAATAAACCCTGACCTTATAGTGAAGCTGCCATTTAATCAAGTGATTTCTATTGATGCAATGCCTGAAAATAATTTCCTGGTTCAGTACCACAATACCGCAGGAACTACCAGTAAAGCTGGAACAAAGTTTTATTATGTATTTAAGTACACATCTTCAGCAGGTGAACCAAAACATCTTGCCTTTTGGGATGTAAGCGCAAAGACAATGAATCAGGTCTTAAATTTCAGGGAAGAAGTCATGCACTGTGCAGCACCATCAGAATATACGTTGTAACTGAAAGGATTGATAAAATGGAATTTAAAATTGCACAAAATTCAACTAATCCAAGAAAAACTTATGAAGTTATTGAAGATGAAATTATGTTTTTTAATGCTCTTAAAATGAAGATAGAAGAAAGCGGGTTAAAAGCAGTATTTAAATTTACAAGGTTGTCAGATGGAACAATCAATGTTGATTATGCTTCATATCCTATTGGAAAAATAAAATTACAAGGCAGAACAAAGTGGATGATGATAATGAAAAATTTATATGATAGTCAAAACATCAAAGGTGAACTTCATGATTATATTGAAGGGATTAATAAGTGGATTCAGTACATCAAGAAATACATACTTGTTGAATTAAAATAATTTAGTTCAAGATAAGTTCAAGATGGTTCAAGATTGTGGTTCAAGATGAAAACCTTGTATTTATGGGAAAGTTCAAGATGGTTCAAGATGAATTGATATTTTATTAAACATTTTTAAAATTACATTAAAAATGTTTATATATCCTTAAGAAATAATGTATAGAAGAAAAAACAATCTTGAACTTGAACTGATATTGAAAAAAACCTTATATATAAAGGCTTTAAAGCAGTTCAAGATAAAACAATTCATCTTGAACCATCTTGAACTAAAAAATAAAAGAAAGGATGAAGTTATTATGGAAGGTCATGTAAGAAAACGTGGTGACAAGTGGTATTTTTCCTTTGAAGCATCCAATGTGGATGGAAAAAGGAAAAGAATTGAACGTGTTGGAGGAAGAACAAAGAAGGAAGCTGAAGCTGCTTTGAGGGTTGCACTTCAAGAGTACAACAATGCCGGGTTACATTTTGAACCAACTGAAATTTCAGTATCAGATTATATGGATTATTGGATGAAGAACTATGTGTTGCTTAATTGTAAATACAACACCCAAACTGGTTATGAAATTATCATCAGGAATCATATTAAACCAGCATTGGGAATTTACAAGCTGAAGTCATTGACACCCGCAATCCTTCAGGAATTTATCAATGGAAAATATTTAAGCGGCTTTAGTAAACATCATTTGACCAACATCATGACTGTTTTAAGTGGGTCAATAAAATATGCTGTGCATCCATGCAAGTTCATCAAGGATAATCCCATGCAATATGTGAAGTACCCAAAATATGAACATTCAAAACTTGAAATTGACCACAAGGTTATTTCAAAAGATGACTTTGAAAAGATAATTTCAAGATTTCCAGCCGGAACAACTTTTCATATTGCGCTGATGATTGGATATTATACTGGATGCAGAATTGGTGAAGTCATGGGTTTGACATGGGATGATATTGACCTTGAAAAAGGAACTGTTAATATTAACAAACTCATTTATAAGCGCAAACCGGACTGGTATTTTGGTTCTACTAAAACAGAATCATCAGTAAGAACCATCAAGATTGGTAAAACATTAATTTTAGCTTTGAAGCAGCATAAGAAATGGCAACTGGAAAACAGATTGAAATATGGTCAGCACTTCATTCAGCAATATGAAGTTGAAGAATTGAATGGGAATGAAAAATTAAGAAGGATTTATTCACTGTCACTTTCAATTGATGCTGGTATCATAAAACCAATTCAAATGGTTTGCACCAAAGAAGATGGTGACATGATAACACCTGACACCTTCAAATATGCTGCCAGGGTGATTCATTATAGCTTGGGTATACTGTTCAACTTTCATTCATTGCGCCATACCCACGCAACCACCCTGATTGAAAATGGTGCAAACATTAAGGATGTTCAAGACAGGCTTGGTCATGCCAATATTGAAACCACCCTTGGAACATACACACATTCAACTGAAAAAATGGCTGAACAGTCAGTTGATATATTTGAAAAAGCAGTCAATCATAATTTGCCTACCAAGTAAAAATTACGTTGGCAAATAGTAAGCAAATCAACAGGGGTTGATATTTTTATTACTTCAAACCCTTGATTTTACTGGATAACAGACACACTGTCTCCACATGGGCCGAGTTAGCCTAAATGATGTCAACCGCTGAAATTTTGAACCATACGTTAGTGGAAACAGGTCAACCGTTTTTTAGCATTTTCGAGGTATGTGGAAATATATCAACGGTTTTACTGTTCGTGGGAACATATCAATTAGAATATGGATTCATCACATAACCAGGTGGATATGCCTCGATATAATCCTCAAGTGGTGGAAAATGTGAAAGCACATTTTCTACAAAATTATAAAGATGATCAATGTCATCCAAAAATTCTAGTGAAGTTCCAATATCTCTATATCTGAACGAATGAATTGCATTCCTTTTATGCTGAACAGAATCAACCCAAGCGTACTCCGGTGAATTTACATCATCCCATAGCTTTCCACTACTAAAGTCTTTAAGATTATCGAACGAAGCTTTTTCCGGCTCTATCATTTTGCCTTTGTTATTTGTAATCGGGCTCTTACAATAATCCTCATAGTAAACACAGTAAAAGAATTTAAGCCATGACTCAACGACTGCACCAAGATTTGCACGTGCAAGAATCAGCTCACCTGTAGTCATTGTGAGACCTTTATCAATCCAAATTTTTAATGTTTTTGTCAATTTGCTTTGCCATTCGAGCATAGCATCGTCCAGCTTATCGGCTGCCGAATCCGGTGCTATCCCACGAGCTTCTTTCCATATGAGAGCCGCATTATTTGTAAGTATAACTAGAACATCATAACGATCTCTTTTAGCCATTAGTTTTCCTCGAGGAGCATTTCTTTGTTTTCATCAAAACGCCCTATAGCATCCAAAGCTTTAATTCCATCTGGTGTCATGGTACCATCATCATTATCTGCGCTTGTCTCCACGCAAAAGTGTGCCACTCCACATCCTTTTCGGAACAACCACATTAAATTCCACTTTTTCTTACTTCTTTCTTCCTGAGTAATAACTGCATAAAAATCCTCTCCATCCATCGGGGATAGAGGAATCGCTGTAGCAACAGGAACTTTTGAATTAGCCATCTTATATCCTCCCATCTATTAACTCCATGTCTTTGTTTTAAGCAACTCTGCTATTCCCTGAGTATCAGGCAGATGCTCTGTCTCTAAAACTTGTGATAAGTCAAATACTCGTGTACCCATTGGTGCTCGAGGCGTTATCTTTCTAAAATCCGTCTCATAGAATTTTTCCACAAAGAAATACCGGTGCTTAATTGTTCTTAAATCATAGCCATGTTCATCACCGTCTGCGATAGCCTTGAGAATTTTTTCTTTTCTTTGATCAGTTAAATCGCCAAATTCAGCTTCATATTGCATACCGTTTTCGGTTTCAATTGCTGTAATTCTAGCGCTGACTTTACCCACTGCACGTACACTCTTATTTTTATATAAACTCAAATAATCATGTGCTCTAAAACCACGTTCAGCATTATCATAGTATATGTCTTCGCTAATATTGAAATCAAGTGTTGTACCTGCAAGCTGCATTCTCATGTATTTCCATGAGTCAGATACCGCAATAAGACCATCGTTATAGCAATAATTTAGGTAGTCATCGAGTACTTCTTGCATATCATAATCCTTATCATCGATAACCTCTTGAATTGCATTTGCAATGCCTTCAAAGGTAGTATTTATGTGGATAACCGGATGGTCTTGTGTAGCATTATATTCTTTGAGTTGCTTTTCAAAGGTCTCTTTTTTGTCTTCTGCCATCAGTTCTGGTGCTAGAGTAATCATTACCTTATACTTTTCACCACTAAAGGAATTCAGATGCCTCATAAGTTGATCGGAATAAAACCAGTCGGACATCTTTGTCTCAACTACAATCTTGAAGCTCTCCTGAGTAATGGTTGCGTCAGGGATACTATCAACACTTTTCTCTTGTAAGTTAAATGCAATTTCCGGTTCAAAGGAATCAGAGAAGAATTCCGATTTCAAAAACCGAAAGAACTTATCAGAAGAATATTGATATAAACGAGATAACAACAGCATTGTATTAGCTGTAGCTACATTTTCTTTCTCATGGTATCTTTGGAAATAATGTATCTTCATAATTGATGGCCTCCATACCCCTTTTTCGCATTGCAAATAGTATTTTGAAATCTTCTTTGCATTTCTTCCTCTAAATCATTGTCGTAGTCCTTGGTGTGCTTATACATTGCTTTAATGAAATCATCAAAGTAAAGCACCCCATCATACCGGCTTCTGTTCTCAACAAAGAAATTATAGATTTCTCTGTAATAAACAATAGTATATTTTTCACCGCACGAAAACTTACTTAGGTCAATGCGATTGTAATTAGGTGAAAAAATAAAGCAGCTCGCTGTTTTATTGCGATACTCATCATCAGATGTAACAAATTGATAGTATTTTTTTAGCTGTGACTGTACTTGGTCACTGTAGATATCATGTCGGTCATCAATACCATTGATGCTCGATTTGATTTTATTTTCTATTACAACGGCATTATTTTTGTCAGAAATAAGTAGGTCAATGTTTCTCTTTTCTCTCTCAATAGTAAAATCTGTTTGTACCTCTATATTTAGAACCTCTCTTGCAAAACGGGAAAAAGCTTCTCTGTTTATATCAAAAAAGTAAGCTAACATATTTGAAAAAGCGAGTTCATTGTCTTCCTGCCTGATTATTTTTAGGAAATTGAAATACGGATCTTTTTGAAGTTCCGGCAATTCAGAAATTGCTTGTGTCGTATTAGCATCTTCCCACAACTCTCTGTTTTCAATTATCTGATTCAAATCAGCGAAAGAATCCGGCTTTTCATTTTCGTTGTAGAATTCCCTTAATGTTTGTTTGCCAAATCCTTTATTAGTACGGATGAAATAAGTGTTGTCACCACTTACAGATGCATCATCTGTAATATATATCTGATTTTTGGGCTTGATAACCTTATCTGCAACAAAGGTAGTATAAGCATTCTTTTCTTCTTGAAGACTTCCATGATACGAGTTTTCATTAAATAAATCTACAAGACTTATTCCGCCATAGGTCAGTCCTAATGCAACTTGTCCTTTATATCTCTCTTCTCGCGGAAGTTTGCTGTCGGCAAAATCAAGAATTGTAACCCCCTCTGCCTTGGCTAGTACTTTATATGTTTTCGAGGCAAATTTTCGTACCAACAGAATAGTTATTCTATTTTCTCCATGAGATAATTCTATTGTTCCTTGTGAATTGAGATAAATATAGTTTTTCCCATCATCTGCCTTATAGAGATTTATGATTTCATGACCTATATTATCGCCCTCTGACAAATATGCTCCAACATACATTTTGTTAATTATTATTTCACGGCTCATATGTGTTGGCTTTACTTTTACTGCGGTTTTTTGTTTATATTCAACCGGAGCAATGGTTTCATCTGACGATAGAAACAAGCGGAACCTTCTTAGATGAGACAAGTAACCACTAACAAGTGAATTGACATTACCGGTCGAGTTCTCAGAAAGAGCTTTTATCAATGCACTCTTTGCTTCAGTCTCAAAATCAGTAGCGTTCACCGCATTCCAGAACAGATCTTTGCTTCCTTTCCTCCAAAGGTAGAAGGTGTCCACATAAGCAGTATTGATTGTTGCTATCGAAATGTTCTGGCTATGTAGGAAGTTCTTATATAAAGCACGCAGTTCATCATACGGTAGAGCTTTAATTTTGTTAATATCCAAAGTCAAACCTCCTTTACTCAATACTGTTTAATCTTTCAAGCCACTTCAATATGCAGCCATTCTTGAAGAAATCTAATAATGCACCATCGCAAAAACGCTCAGCTCTTACTGCACCCATAATCAGTGCAAGAACACACTGTGCGTTCAAGTTTGAAACATCAGCATTTTCCATAGATTCTGAATCCCATTCAAGTCCGTTATCTTTGAGAATATCTCCATAACGGGTAAGCTCCATATCTTTATTGCTTTCTTCAAAGGCATAAACATCATCGATAAAGTTATGTACCATTTCGGAATAATCTACAAAAGGCATCTGTATCGGATGTTCCGGTGTTCCATCGTTTTCTTTATCAACAACCCATTCACCGATGCCATCCGCCTGAATTATAGGTATGTATTTCACCAAAATATCAAATCTACTCATCCTCGTCCTCCTCAGTTTCATCAATGCCAAATAACATCTGGAACTTATCGAAGTTATACGGGTATGAGTTATCACCATCAAATCTTACCGGTTTATGGCCATTGCTATATTCAAATTCCAACTCCCACTGTGTACCATCACACACCGTGTATCCGAAACGCTTAGTTGAATATCGTCTGAGCCATTCACCGATGTGAAGATCCCTAAGTGCGGCTATAAAAGTGTCCTTTGTAAATGACTCCTCGTTATCACCATCCAACAATAAGAGTGGTTCTTCATCATCCCATAATTTTGTATAGGCTTTCAATTCATCTGATAGTTCTACAACATAACTACGGTAGCCACCAAAGAAACCGCCAATGCTAAAGGTAATCTTGCAGATGGCATCCATATTTGCATCAAAGTCAGCAACCTTTTTTTCTGACTTTGTTAAGGTATAAGTTCCACCAGCTTCAGCAAAGGCTTGCTTGGCTATTTCCAAATATTCACGAGTCCAGTGAAGGCGTGTATCTTCACTCGGATGCATAATAGGTTTTACGCCATAGTCGGGGCTTTCCATTGTATTCTTAAGACGACCTATTTCTTGCTTAAGCCCACGTATAACGGTCAGAATCTGTTCTTTATTTTTTCCTTTAAGATGCTCTTCATAGTATCCTTCCGGGCTAATCATCATGTTAGGCCGCCTCCTTTACTCATTTCCTGTCTTTATTTCATTGCCATCGGGCAGAATGAAAGTCTGCTCAAACTTAACATTCATCACATCTGCTATGGCCTTAAGTTCTTCTAATGTAATAGTCTCACGCTTTAGCTTCTTCCCGAAGTTCTGTGGGGACTGGCCTAACCGCCTAGCCAATTCGGAAACGCTCATGTTCATTTGTTCACAAAGCTGTCGTATCATGTCCGAAGTTTTCATTATAATTCCTCCAAACCTCAATAGGAACATTGTAAACCATTTGGTTTCAATTTACAATATTTACACATTAATTGTTTTATAAACAACGAAACCCGCAACTCTGACAAGAGCTGCGGGTGATTTAGCATTACTTAGTTATTCGTCAATTTGGATTTCAATTCCGGACTTAAATTCAACTATGATGTGGTCGTCGTAAACCGTTATCTTTTCCAGGAGAGTCCTCACATAATCTTCTTCATATTCAATCAGCTCACAAGGCAGGTCGTTAAGAAAACGCATCAAATCATCAATTCGCTTTTTCAGATCCTGACGGGATGCCTGCTCATTTTGTAGGGCCTGCTTCTCATCGCGCAGCCTCCTAATCTCCAGACCAAGCTCATCACCGGTATTCTTTGAATTAACGGTTGCCATTAGCTCCTGCTGCATTGACTTCATTTGTTCATCAATCGCTGCAATCTGATTTGAGGTGACTTCCTCAAGGCTACTCTCGATATTCTCTCGTAAAAGTGGCAGGATTGCTTCCTTTTCACGGAACGCTTCGTTTATAGCCTTGATAACTACCTCCTGAAGCAATTTCTCGTGAACAGTTCTTGCCGGGCAATCAGGGCCGTCTTTTTCAACTCTGCTGACACAGCGCCAAACGGTGGACTTACACCCGCGATTGTTCCATTTAATTCTGCGGAAGATGTCGCCACAGTATGCGCAGAAAACTATTCCAGATAAAGCGTAACGGCCACTATAGATTCGTTTGCGCTTTGTGGTGCCTTTAGTAAGATTTGCGCGTCGTGCGATTTCCTCCTGTACCTTTAGGAAGATATCCTTTGGAATAATAGCTTCATGGCTGTCCTCTACATAATATTTAGGAACCTGACCCTTATTAGCTTCACGCTTCTTTTCAAGAATATCCACCGTATAAGTCTTCTGGAGCAAAGCGTCTCCGATGTACTTCTCGTTCGTAAGTATCTGCTTTATATTACTTTCATGCCATTTTTCATTACCCGCACCGTTTAGAATACCGTCGGCCTCAAGAGACCTTTTTATCTGTAAGAAGCTCTTACCGGAAAGGTACTCTCTATAAATGCGCTTCACGACTTCGGCTTGCTCTGGATCAATGATGAGGTGACCGTCTGCATCTTTGGTATATCCCAAGAACCAGTTGTGATTGACCTGAACTTTTCCTTGTTGGTATCGGAACTGCAAGCCCAGACGAACGTTGGCCGACAATGACTCACTTTCTTGCTGTGCAAGAGAAGCCATAATTGTCATGAGCACTTCACCCTTAGCATCGAGCGTATTAATATTTTCTTTCTCGAAATAGACGCCAATGTTCTTATTCTTAAGGGCTCTGGTGTAATTCAGGCAATCCACCGTATTCCTTGCAAACCGGCTGATGGACTTGGTAATCACCATATCTATCTTGCCGTCATTGCAGTCGTTAATCATGTGCTGGAACTCATCACGCTTCTTCGTATTCATTCCAGAGATGCCATCATCGGCATAAATTCCGGCTAGTACCCAATCCGGATGACTTTCAATGTATGAGGTGTAATGCTGGATCTGGGCTTCATAGCTGGTTTCTTGCTCATCGCTGTCAGTACTGACACGACAGTATGCTGCGACTCTGGTTTTCTGCTTTTTGTCGGTTGCTTTCTGTGTCCCGATGGTTTTCTTTGCTGGAATAACCGTTACATTACTCGCTAAGGAGATCATACCTCCACCTCACTTTCTATCAAGCTGTAGATGTACTCCGCCTGCTTAAATGGGTCAATGAAAATCTTTCCTGCTTTCGGCATAGTAAATTTTGTCGCTGGCTTGCATTCCTCTACCGGCTTATCCGCAAATACTCTACCAAGCCTTCTTTGACGTTTGATTCGTTCTGCTTCAGCTCTATCAAAAGTCTCCTGATCGATGATCGCAGGATAGTATTTATCACCAAGGTAGCGTTTATTTTGTAGCATTTTCTTTACACCTGGATGTAGAATCGTAAGCCCAGCGGCCTCTGCTGCAGCAACGTAGGCGAGGCCGGAAAGATAACCTTTGTAAATCATCCTAACCTGCTCGGCTTGAGCTTCATCTATAACAGCTTTGCCTTTCTCAATTTTGTACCCATATGGAATTGGCATAATCTCACAACCTTTCTCTTAGCGTTAATCCACACTTTAATACGAAACCTATTTCATATCTTTTGAAAACGATAATGTAATCAACATGCTCCTCAAATGCATCAACATCAAATTCAGAAAAAATCCTTGAGCTGTTGACGTACTTGATGAGTTTATTCAAAGCTTCAACATGCTCGTACTCATGATTCACCGAAGCATATAGGGCTTCTTTTTCATCACTTAAATTTTTAGCCTCAGCAAGAAGACCTGAATTCTGATCGTTGAAAACAGCTGGCTCTAAATATTCCTTTGCAAATAAATTCATAAGCTGCTGCCTTTTGTTGAAATTGGCCTCAAGAGCCGCTTCCAACTTATTAATTCGGGCGATTGCTGCTTCCTGGTTAATGGCTTTAAGACTTGTAAGTAGCGGCTGCAACAACACCTTCTTAGTAAATGCCAACTTATTGATCATATTCAAAAAAGCCACTTCAAAACTCTTTTCGCGTATAAACTGCATGCTACATTGGTCTTTTTTCTTAAGATGTGTGTTGCAAGCATAAGCGTAATATTTTATTTTCGATTCGCTATGAGTTCTCCTTTTCCATGTAGCACCACATTCGCCGCAAACAATTTTTCCAGAAAAGGGATAGCGGTTTTGATACTTTGCATCGCCTTGCTTGATTTTCATGTCTTTGGAGCGCTGGTCAATCATGGCCTGCGCCGCTTCAAAATCCTCAACACTGATTATCGCTTCGTGATGCTCAGTAACGTAGTACTGCGCCTTCTCACCATTATTGATATGCCTAACGAAAGTCTCATCGGTAAATGTTTTTTGAAAAAGCACATCACCTTTGTACTTTTCATTTCGAAGGATCGCATTTACTGTGCCCGGAGTCCATTCTCTTTTTCGCCTGGTTGGGATTCCTTTATCATTAAGATCTCTAGCGATTACATGACCGCCTTTACCAGCTAAACATTCTGCAAAAATGTACCTTACTACATCAACCTCATCTTCATTGATCACCATCAAGCCATCTTCGTTTTTGTACCCGTAAGGCGGAGAGGCAACAATGTATGTTCCGTTTTGAAATCTCTTCTCGATGGACCATTTTTCATTCTCCGAAAGGGAAATAGACTCACTTTCTGCCAAGCTGCTAAAAATCGTAAGCAGCAGTTCATTCTCCATATCGCCGGTGTTGATGTTTTCTTTCTCAAAGTAAATGAACACTTTTAGCTTTATAAGCTTTCTAACCGCTTCAAGGCACTCTGTGGTATTTCTTGCAAAGCGGCTGATGGATTTGATAATAATAAAGTCAATCTTACCGGCTTCACAATCATCGAGCATTTTTAGAAGTGCATCACGCTTGGCCATGCTTGTACCGGATATGCCTTCATCATAGTAAAGTCCGACATACTCCCAGTCGGGATTGCTCTTAATGCAGGTCTCATAATGACTTCTTTGAGCATCCAAACTGACGAGTTGTTCGCGACTATCTGTTGAAACACGAGCGTAGGCAGCAACACGCAGTTTTTTAGGTGCCTTCTGCAGTTTCTCATTTGCTTCAATCTTTGTTATTCGTTTCATTGTCTCAACCTCCTTTCTTGCAGTACTATACATCACTCTAAGTGCCTTATTTATCAAGTCTTTTAGGCCATAATCTCCGCTAAAAACGGAGAGAAAGTTTCGCGGTTTTTGGCCATGATCTTGTCAAATTCACTCTGGCTAATAAGACCCTTTTCTAAGAGCTTTTTTGTAAGTTTTTCTGCCACCAAATAATCGTGCTCATTTTTAAGTGAAGCCTCTGTAGGCTTTTCTGCTTCATACTTTATGGATTCAACGGCTTCTAATTTTGTTAATTTCATTCTCTCGACCTCTTTCCGAGGGAACATATCAATCAACACCCTCTAATAGTCCCAGGACAGAAATCAGCCGAATGAACGAAAAAAGCCAAAAAAAATAATGCCTACCGAAAGACGGATCTCTCGATAGGCATTAAACTGATTGTTATTCGCTGTATTTAATAAAGGCATCGGTGAAGCCAGCTGCCTTGACCTTGCTGAGCATGGCATCTGCATTCGCCTTAACAGAAAACGATCCAAGTTGGACTCGGTAATATTTCTTCGATGGGGTCGTCTCGACCGAAGCGGCAAAGGAAAGACCGGATTTTACATCGGCGCGGAAGGTATCCATCGACTTACCGTGTTTAGGAAACCAATGCAGTACATCACCATGATTGCTGGCGATACCTTGCTTATATCCTTCGCTATGGCAGATAATATCTTTTTCAGTAAGACCAAACTCCCTACAAAGAAATACACAAAGTTCAACGGCCTCCCGGTACACCTTGTTGAAATAGGTGCTGTCCGAAAGACCGTCCTCGCAAATCTCGAAGCCTATATGGGTATCATTAGCATTGCCACCAGCATGCCAGCCTCGATGGTTCCACGGCAAAGTCTGATATGTGGCGATTGTTCTATCTGCCAGCTTACCGATGAAGGCATGAACGCAAACCTGACGGCCGCCGGGCTTTTCTTGATTCCAATGATTGTTGTATTGGTTCTTTCCGAGCAAGCCGTCATCCGGGCCAACATAGCGCTTCAGCCATGGGTTATCTGCCCCAGTAGAGTGTACCATGATGCCTTTGGGAATTATTGTTTTGCCTGCTTTGAAGCAGGCATTATTCGTAAGTATTAACTTGCGTAAATTCATTAAAATCACCTCTAATTTACATGTTGGTTGTTGCAAGACTGACAGGGTATAGGTGGTAGGTAAACTTCAAATCGCAGAAAGCACTCGCCGATGTGCCATCACTTCCCATACTGATATACAGCCCATATCCAGAAGGCACTCGACTTTGACGCATTTGAATATGAATATGCAACCCAGCGTTTGAACTATCAGCACCGATAGGCGTGCTGCGTGAGATTCTGGTAAAGTTCACTTCATCATTTGAGATATATAAGTCTAGTTCTTTTTCGCTTGTATCCGATTGACGGCAAAGGGTAACCAAATGACAATCATAAGCCGTCGGATAAAGCAATCCGCCCTGTCCACCTATAACCACACTACCAATGGGCAATAATGTGTGCAAAGGTCCTCGGACACTATTAATACCGCCCGCTCCGGTAGCATTACCGCTTAACACATATCTCAAATAGCTTGCTCTTGTGAATGCGTTGATAGTAGCTGTTGCAGTAGAGGTAAGAGTCAATGCTGTTGTAGCATTTTCTGCTCTTTCCAATAAAAATAGACTCTCACCAGAAGGAATGGTAACATCACCAATGGAGAAAATTTGACTCGTCCAATAGGCTGTGCAAGACGGGTTTGATGATGTTCCTGACCCAAAAGCAATGTTCGCTACATCTTGGATGCCCCTTATAGCTTCGGCAAGTTTCTTGACGGTATTGCGGAGAGTGCCCTGGATTAACACTTGCACATTGTTTGCGGTTGGACTGCCCAAGGATGTAACAAATGTATAAGTTACCGTGCCGATTACTACGTTATTGCCATTGGCTATGCCATTAAATGTTATGGACGCTCTTCGGCTTATCATATCCGGTGCTGTGGCAGTTTCTATCGGATGCGAATGGTTCAGGAGAACCCCAGTCCGCATATACAGATTGTCGCGCGTATCTTCGACCAAGTCGTGTGTAGTGTTTAACAGATTATAAGTGAGATTTAGCAGATTATTTATCTCATCAATATCCAGTTCAGCTAAAGCAGAAAGCACTTGATTGAGCCATTCCTGTGCTGGCGGCTCTGGTGGTTCAGCGATACCATCTGCAAGGGCCTCCTGGACGATGGTCAGTATCCGAACGCTTTTTCCAACCACATCACCATAAGTAACCCTTATCTCCAGCTGACCGACACCGACTAGCAGTGTATCCGTTGCGCTGGGCGACCATGTAAGGACTCCATCGGCATAGGTAGCGATCACAGGGTATGCAATACCATCGGGTCTTTTATATATAGCATTTAGGGAAGTGCCGGGGTAGGTACCATCCAACAAACTGGAAACGTCAAACTCAAGGTGGCGAAAGTAATGTTCCCCTCGTCTACCGATGAACACTGTTGCTGCTTTAGTTAAATCAATCATATTCCATCACCTGATTTAGGGGGCTCATCATCACGCCCATGTAGCTGTTTTAGAACCTCCTTGAGTTTTTCAGGTATTGGTAGCCCAATATGTCCGGCATTTTCTAAAATAGACACACCTTCATTGCTCAAGTAGAAGAAAATTACTGCTGTCCGAAGGACACCACCATTGTCCCCAGTACTACCCAGTATCTGCGTATCAAGGATATGCGCCACACCCACCAATGTAAAAATAAGCACCTTTTTAAAGATGCCTTTCGCGCCGATTTCACTGGACAGCTTTTTATCTACAATGGCACAGAGCACTCCGGTCACATAATCAATAGCAACAAATGCTAGGAGCGCATAAAGGAATCCGTCCAGACCACCGAGAAACCACCCAAGAAAAGCACCAACAGCTGCAAAAACCAGCTGTATCCAATTCCAAATCTCTTTCATATGAAATACCTCCATTTCATGAATTTGTGTATAGAAAAACGCTCCCATACATTACGAGAGCGCTATTGGTTGTATTGTGTCTAAAGCTCCAAGATCAGGTCTTGAATCTGTTGCATCACATCCGCCTTTGGTCGCCCAGTTCCAATGGGCAACCAGGTTATGGGCGGGATATCAAAAGTAGACGAGGAATCAAAGCTGTTTACTATTGTAATAACCGACTCGATGGCTTTTCTAAGCTCAGTGATGTGGAAAGGCCAGTTTTTGATGGTGCTCTTTCCAGCAACAATCTCCTCACTCCAAGTCACCTGAGACAGATTGTAATAGCTCCGCACTGTATTTACAGCAGTTCGGAGCATCTGGATATGAATTGCCTTTACATGTGTTTCGTTCGCAGTGATCGTCTCAAATAGCGGTGGCAATACAGTAAAAGTACGCATAACCTCCGGACTTGACGACCCTATATCACTATCAATGCAGCGGACGGTCACAGTATGGTTCCCTGCGGCCAGCGCTGCCGATTGATACACCGTTTTTGCACCATTGCCCAGATAGCCGCTTACTGAAAACATCTCAGGGTGATCTACGCTGTTAATCCAAATACCCGCGTCGATTTTCACTTCTACAATCTGTGTTTGACCATCTGGCTCAATGCCCGTTGTTATCATGAAACGCGGGGTGGTATTGTAACTGGAGCTGCCAGATACGGGACATATGATTGCTGGGGCAGTCGGCGGACTATTTTTCTTTACTGTACCGCTTACTACATAGGCAGAAACTGCATCCAATGTATCGGTTACGCTGATACGGTAGCGGGTATACATTCCTGATATCTGAGAAGCGTTCGCTATATATGTCCCAGAGGTTGCACTTGAAACGACGATTGTCAGAGCCTCATATGCCGACCAGTTAATCCCGTCCGTTGAAGTTGAACGCTGAATGACATACTGCTTGATAGCGCTGGTTCCGGGTATCGTTCCGCTCCATGTAAGAGTAACGGTGCTGGATTCGTAAATGGCAGGAGCGGCGGTAAAGGAAGTCGGTGGTGTAGGCAGTGTATTTCTACGGACAGTGTTGCTGGAAACAGTCCAGTCTGAGTAGAAACTCTCCCCGGCTGCACCACGTGTTCTTACTCTGAATCGGCGGTAATTTCCACGTGTAGTCGGTGCACTGACAATTACACTGCCGCTTGTCGCTGAAGTTAACACCGTAGCCAGTGCTGTCCAGGCTCCCCATGTGCTGTTATCTGTCGAATCACTATATTGTATCTCATAGGATGTGATAGCATTTCCCGCACCACCAGCTGCTCCGCTCCATGAAAGGGTTACGTTTCCTTCGGCCAACGTTGCGCTTACTGAGCAAGCGGTCGGCGCTACGCAGGCAGTAATATCGCAGTAGATGCTGTTACTGATAACCTCTGAAGAGTAAACATCAAGAGTATCTATCGTCCAAATGCCAAATTGAGTATAGGTTCCTGGAATTCTTGATACATTTGGGTTGTAACTACCGCCGCTTGCCGAGAGTGTTAGAGTGGTAAGAACATTCCATGAACTCCATGTACTGTTATCAGTGGATGTTCTGCTGGCAATCTGGTATCCCTTGATGGCACTTGTTCCACCGGAAGCTCCGCTCCATGTCAGCGTAATGGTTTCGTCGCTATAGTTTGAGGGGGAAGCGACTGCAGTGGTTGCCGGACTTGGTACCGTATTTCTACGGACGGAATTCGTCGAAACCTTCCAGCCCGAATAATAGCTTGCTCCTGCAGTACCACGTGTTCGTACCTGAAACCTACGATAATTACCTCGCGTCGAAGGCGGCGCAACAGAAGCGCTGCCGCTAGTGGCCGTGGTAGTCACCGTGGTCAGTGCTGTCCATGCTCCCCAGGTGATGTTATCCGTTGAATCGCTGTACTGTATCTCGTAGGATGAAATTGTATTATTTACGCCGCCAGATGCGCCACTCCACGATAGTGTGACATTACCTTCTGAGAGGGTCGCGTTAACTGAGCAGGAAGTAGGTGCGCTGCAAGCGGTTGTCCGACTTGCCCAATTAATAGTTAGAACGATCTGGCTCAGGTCATCCCTTGCGCCAAAGCCCATGTAATTCAAGGTGCTTGAGCCTGCATCCATGAATAGGCAGTTGCTGGCACCACTACCGATGGAATCTATGAGCGCGGTAGAAATGGCGATATCTTTTGCGCCTTGTCCGGCGGAAACGGTGTAGTTATACCCGGAGGTAACCTTCGTGGGCCTGCTCCCGGACACACTTGTGCTGGAACTGGGTGCTGGCATGCCAGAAGCGTTTCCTGCATACAGCGTCATAGTTCTGGCGGAGCCCCAGTCACCCGCAGCTATTCTGACAAGGTGAATGCTGGCCGATGTTGGATAATAGTTTGCGTAAGTATTCCGGATGCTGGCAAGGTCAAACAGCATAGCGCCCACGTTCTCATAATTGTTAGCATCAGGATAAACCCCTTGCCGAACATAATCCGTTACACCTGCAATCCAGCTACCATTACGCCATGTACACGCATTATTTGCCTGATAAGTTGCCATAGAAATTCACCTCACTCATATACCGCTGAAACCAGCGAATTCACCAACCCACAAAGGTCGGTATTCAGACGGGTGTCAGTAATGTTGTTTGCGACTATTGATGTAGCGGCTGTAGGTACAAGCACATCTGCGATACCAAGTTCGTAGACGTCGCTGGTTCTTGTCAGCGCAGGGGCCACAGGCGTTGCAGCGGGAGTACCAACAACAACAGCAAGCTGAATGCTACGACTGATCTGACTCAAGCGGATCACAATCCGGTCAATGCGGGGATTGCTTCCGTTTGCAGTTGTCAGTGGTATATTTAAGACATCCGTATTCTCATAACGGTATCCGTTAATCCATGCGCTTCCTGCAGCCACATTCACAGCCAAGCCAATTGCTGGCGACACCTGTAGATTTGTTGCTGCCATATAAAAAACACCGTTGGAGACGAGGCTTCCGAAATATGCAGCAAAATCCGCAGCATCATAGACTCTGTCTCCGTCCGATGAGTTAAAAAATCCGCTTTTCTCCATACACTATTTTCCTCCTTATTAAACAGTTTTCGTATACTCTATAACCACATAACCTGTATATGTTGTCCGGTCATTGCCGGGTTCGACAACGACATTGGTTGTATCCATATACAGACCGATTTGCGAGGCAAAGTTGTTGTAACGAGCAAGTGGCAGCGGCAAGAATACGGTTCCGTTTGTCGCAAAGCCTGTTAAACTGACAACAGTGCTGAGGTTTGATATGCCATGAGCTACGCTTTTCGGTGTCGCATTAGTAAGTGACCCAAGATTCACATGTTTGCGATAAATCGTCTTACCATCAATCCATAAACGCCCTGTGTTTTGTTCTGTCGTAGAGTAGTCAGTAAACGCAGATGAAATTTTAGAAGCGGTAATTGTACGATCTGTGATCTTTACGCCGGTGACTGCGCCGTTTGCAAGCCTAGTCGTAGTTATTGGTTCATTATTGATGTTGAGCCAGTTCGCCTGCCCAGATAGGTTATTGAATACGAAAACAGAGATTACATAAAACGTCATAGTGTCCCTACTGATAAAGAAACCCATTGCTCGCTGATAGCCATAGCCCGTGTTATCTCCATTATGCTTTGTTAAAAATACGTGTCCGTTTTCACTTGGTTGGTCGCTGAACTTGTTACCACTGTACGAGGTGAAGTATAAAGTATCTCCTGGTACCATGTTGTACAAGGCATACTGACCGATCGATATGGTACCCGCACCTACAAAAATTTCGAGGGTAGGAAGCTTCCCAAACAGGTTGTTGAAGGTATCCGCGACGTCATCACCCTGAATTTTCGGGTCCACCTGCGTCAAGTCACCCAGTGTTCCTTCCACGACGCTTAGAGCTTCGGCAACTTCGGATATACCGGTAGGGGCCAATAGTGCTGTTTTAACCTCGCTCATGTCAGAGCGGACTTTCTGCGCTATAGTTAGCTCAGCCTTTCCAAACACTACGCTGATACTCTGCCCATCTGCGTCATATGTTTCTTCGATCTCGGTGATTCGCGTAGTCATGGATACGCCCCATGCCTTGGAGATCACTTTGACGGTCTGCCCAAGGTCGAAGTCTATCTTGTAAGTCAAGTTGCCATGCGGATTGACCGATGTGTCAAATGTATATCGTATTGCCTGCTCATTCAGCTTACTCTGACCTCGAAAAGTCAGAGTATTGACGTAATCTGTTCCAAAGTCCTCAGCCCGTAAGTCTTTGGCATCCACGAAGATTTCGCGGCGAGTCTCCCCAGAACCGCTTGTGATTGCAACAAATGTACGGTCTGCCCCTTCACCCTCACCACCGATGAGTGCGGTATTGGCGTAATCCGCTACGCTCTCTGTATATATCTGTTCAGTCAGATTCTCGTACTCCTTAGAGAATACCGCCTGGGAGTTGGACCCGTTATACAGCGTCACTGTAAAAATACCTGTAGCAGGAGTGAACACTGTCTTAATGCCAATATCCGAAGCGGCGCATAGTTCCGTTACTGAATCCATCAGATTCCGATATGATATCTGGGTACTAACAGGAATACCCAAGTTAGGAGACGAGAAGGATATTCCAGTAATCTGCCGGGCTGTATCAGTAGGGTTGATGAGATTATTATTTATCAGCTGCAGGGCACAGACAGAAAGATCTCCGGAAAGTATCTCGGTTTGCCACAAAATACGACGGGCGAGGAAAGAGGTAGCAAAGCGACCAGTCGCCGTGATAATTTCCTGCTCGGTCTGAGACAATTCCAGATGTTCAATAATCCCGGCTTCCTCATCATCGTTCTTCCAAATAATGTTCCCTTCTTTTAAGAGCGCGGTGTTCTCCTGTGTTGCAATGGCTTTTAGCTCAAATGAACCACACTGAGAGTAACGCCGTGTCCAACGCAGGTACTCAAAAGACTCCACAATACCCGTAAGCTCCCGGTTTGGATTGTAGATATATAATTGCATATTCACACCCCCAGAAACTGCGGACGATAGTAAATGCTAACTTCCAGCAGTTCCATATTGACTGAAGCATCGTAGCGCAAAGTGTTAATGCCTGCTGCAAGCTGGAAAAATACCGAATTAGTGTCCAGCAGGGAGAAAGCATTTGTTACCGCAGAACCGTTGATGCTGACTACTCGCTTACCAGCGAAATGGGTATATACACGAAGTTCATCTCCGGCATTCATTGTAGTGAGAAGGCGGATGTATTCCCCGGTATCAATATTTAAGAGTTCTGGATTCGACACCGTTCCCAGTGCCTGGAATACGATCTCACACCCACAGGAAACATCGCCGATGTTGTCCACCGTGATGATCTGACTGGGCTGGCGCATTCCAAACTCCATGCCACTCTCAGGTATTTCCAGTTCAAACTCGAATAAAGGTATCCAAGATGCCAGTTCCTCACGCACTTCATTAAGCGTCTCAAAGAAGGGAGACGGGCAAAGCAGACTGACAAAAAAGTTAGGTATGCGCTGCCTGGTGGAAACGGTAAAACCCGCTTCCTCTACAACGCAGGCAATTTGCCGTTCACGATAGATGAGTGTTCCATTCAGCTTAGGGCTAAATATCTTAAGGAAAAGCTGTCTCCATGCATAGGCATCGTCAGGTGTATCTGCTACGACTGTACCCTCCAGTATGATGTTTCGCATATCCAGTGTAGAGGAAATATAAAAAGCACCGTCCTGATCCGGTGCCTTGAAGGTGTTAACGGTCTGACGTATGTTGCCTGTGCCGTCTATCTTGGTAAGAAAATACGGGCGGCTTTGTTTGAGCGTGATGCTCCTGCCATCTGCATTAATATAAGTAAGTTCCATAGTCAAACCTCCTTTATAATTCAAGTGCCAGCTTGCGGGAGAGGTTTTTGAACTCCCGTGCCAGTTCTTTTTCGGACAGAGCCTTTGGTGTCACCACCGAGAGATTTTGTGTGATGCTTGTGCCGGTGGCACTGCCTTGTCCTGACAAACCTCTGTAATTCAAATCGAAATTTGTGGGTACCGCATTTTGCATATCCCTTGAAACTGCTGTCATTGCATCTTCAAAGCCCACACCGATGCCTTCGCCCATATTGCGACCAATTCCAGCAAATAGAGTTGAAGGGGAGTTGATACCGAAGAAGTTCTTAATCTTCGATACCACATTACCGAAAAATCCTGAAATCTTATTCCATAGCCAAGCACCTGCGTCTGAAATACCATTCCACAATCCTTTAATCAAATTGCCACCCACTTGGGCCATTGAGCTTATATAACCGGTAAAGGCTCTAACCAATCCTGAGATGATCTGTGGAACTGCCTTAACAACCTCCACAATTATCCTTGGCAGGTTTGCAATCAATGCCACAAACAGCTGAACACCGGCCAGGATGATCTTATCTATATTACCTACAATGGCATTTACCAGTGAGGTTATGATCTTTGGAATTGCGGCTACAACAGTAGTAATAATCTGAGGAAGTGCCTGAATTAGCGATATCAAAAGCCGGATGCCTGCATCAATAATCATGGGAATCGATCCAATGACTGCATTAATAATACTGTCGATGATTTGCGGGATTGCTTCCACAATTGCCGTAATGATGGTAGGCAATGCTGTCACCAGTGAAGTCAGCAATTGAATACCCGCATCGATAATCTCTGGAATGGATTCAATCAGAAAATCCACCAGTGCTTCGATGATGGGAGGCAAGGCAGAAACAAGCTGAGGTATCGCGTCTACCAATCCTTGCGCTAATCCTATAATCAACTGCAAAGCCGCATCCAACAGCATTGGCAGGTTCTCAATCAAACCTTGAACAATCTTTGTGACTGCCGAAACTGCTGCGGGTATGAGCTTAGGTAAAGCAATGCCAATACCCTCAACAAGCGCGGTAACCAGTTCTATTGCTGCATTTATGAGCAATGGAAGATTATCAATCAGCGCTCCGACAATTGTCATTAGAGCACTAACCGCCGCCGGGATAAGTTCAGGTAAAAGGTTCAAAATAGCCTCCAGAACCTGCTGGAATATATTTGTCACTAATTCAAGAAGCATTGGAAGCAAGTCTGCCACCGCTGCTAAAATTGCGCCCGTCGCTGTCGGTAGTGCTGCTACTATATTCTCTAAAACCGGTACGATATTAGTGACAACTGCCTCGAAAGCATCAACAAGATTCTCGGTCAGATTTGTCATATCCGCATTAGCATTGCCAAGTCCTGCTGTAAAAGAGCCAACCGCAGCCTGTAACAACCCAATCGAACCAGAAATGGTCTGAGTCGATTCTTTTGCAAAGTTGCCAGCATACTGCTCGGTGTTCTCGAAAAACATCTGCATTGCAACTTCGGCTTTTTCTGCTTGCGTTGCGGTATTCCAGGTGAAATCCAGACCCTTTGCGAGAGCGTAGGCTTGGATGTTGGTAGCGTTCATAGCAACACCGAGGTTATCCATCATGGTAAAGTTGCCTTTTGCAGCACCTGTGACAGCCTCCATCGCAGTAGACATATCTATTCCCATAACGGATGCCATGTCTGCGGCACGTTGCATGGCTTTTTCGGTTAGTTCAAGGCTTTTCTGTTGCTGTATACCGGAACCTTGGAACAACGCACCCATTTTGTTGGCAGTAGCGAGATACTCGCTTTGGGAGACACCGAGGTTTTTATAGGCCTCTTCACCGGTTTTCTGAATCGACGCAGCGTATGCACCGAAAACCGCCTCTGAACCACCCAGGTTTTGCTCCAACTCGCCAAATTGAGTGACCACTTCTTTGCCCAACTTAATTGCGGCAGCTCCGGCGGCAACGGCAACTGTGCCCATCGCCAAACCAATGCCCTTAAGTACGCCACCAAGTTTATCAAACCTGCCACCAGCATCTTCTGCTCTTTTGCCAGAATCGTCTAATTCTGCACCGAGGTTATCCGCTTCGATAGTGGACTGTGCAAGTTCACGCTCCATACCGTTGAGTTCAGCTTGTGCCTTGTTCAGCTGGATCTGCCAGTTCTGCGTGCGGCGGTCATTTTCACCAAAAGAGGAGGAGGCGTTATCAAGAGCAGCTTTAAGGGTGGAAATCTTCTCTTTCTGCGCGTCAATTTCTTTATTTAGAACCGCATTCCGAGCGGCAACCGATTGTATGGATTTATCGTTTTTATCAAACTGGCTGGTAACAAGGGTCATTTCGCTGCCGAGCACCTTAAATGACTGATTGATTTCAGAAAGAGCGTTCTTAAATTCACGCTCACCCTCAACGCCGATTTTTAAGCCAAAATTGTCCGCCATATCTTCACCTCCTCCTATATACCCGGCGGGATAATGTCATCAATTGTCCGGGTTTTCTTCGGCTTTTCAATTCCGTGCCATTGCTTGTGGCAGGTCCATAAATCAAAGAACAGTCCGATTGGCATGAGCCAGAATTCCTCCGCATCCATACCCATCTGAACTGTTCCATAATAAAGAAGCCGGGTAAAGACTTCAGCGTCCGTTACCCGACTTCCACGTTTTTTGGAGTTTCCTCCTCACTTTCTACATTGCGCTTTGTACCTTTGAACATCGCCTCGGTAATTGCATTTTTATATGCCGCTAAGTCAAGCGGTGAAGTGAGAAGTTCCACCTCTTCTTCGGAGAGCAAATCCTCTGGCGTGTTCTTATTTTTAAGGTTGCGAATTAAGATTGACTGGTTTGCCAGCAGTGTGATTAGCCAAACGATCTCGTCCAGGGCCATCTCGAAGTTCTCGGATTTCATGAGTTTTTCTCCGAGGTTTTCAAGCCCGCCATAACGACCGGCAATCGCTTTTGTCGCACGTGTGGTCAGAATCAGTTCATAGTCTTTATCGCCGATGTTGATTGCTGCGCTTCTCTCATTATCCATAGTTCAATCCTCCTACGGTTCCGGTGTGTAGACAGGCTCGTAAACTTCAGTGAACCAACCGGTTATAGTTGCAGAAGATACGCCTGCATCGCCTTCAGTGACCTCTGCTTTCCATGGATGTTTGCCCATGCCGTCCAATTTGTTCCTACGCATAACCGTTCCTTCGATGGTTGGCGTAGAGAAGGTGATAGAATCCGCCTTTGTCTGCAGGTTTGTTGCGGGTAGGCCAAATTTTACGCGATAAAGCCAAAAATAACGATATGTGCCGTTGGCCTTCTGCGCTCTGAAGCCTACAGCAACAGGTGTACCCACATTCTCACTGGCGGAGATCAGCACACCGTTGTCATCGGTTGATGCTCCGGTTAGATCTGCCGCGACAGTTGGGCCAATGTCATCCACGCCGAGGGTGAGCGTGCCGCTATTAAAGTCTTTTACAACTTCTGCAGCACCGTCGTCCGCATATAGAATCGCCTCAATTAATTCCACCGAAAGCTCGGCGGTAATAGCTTTAGCAAGCACCGAAGGTACAGCATAGGTCTCTACACCGCTAGAATCTTCGGTTATCTTTGAATAGTACAGTCTGTCAAGACCGATAGTTGCCATGTGTTATTCCTCCAATCCATAGTTTTTTGCCACATCAATGGCGTAATGGTGATATCCGGTATCGTCTTCGTGTCCGATGTACCGTCGTTCAGTCACAGTGAAATCCGCATTCAGCAAAGCCGTAGTGATCTGCCTTTTCCGCACTAAGTAATTGCCTCTTGAGAAAAGTGATATCCTCACTTCCTGCACATCAAAGCCGGGGCGGTTATCCGCGTGAACTTCAAAAATGTCCGTCAGAGGGGTAAAGACCAGATATTCGTCAGGTGGCACACCGCTGAACACACCAGTTTCGATAGGAATATTAAGTGGTTCCAGGACTTCGCTCAAATCTGAAAGTAGACTCATATCCTATTTACCTCCTCATCCAGCTTTGCTTTCATCGCTTCGATGCACGGCTTTCTACTGGTGCTTTTCGCTGGCTTTAAGAATGGTTTTGCCGGTTGACCCGATTTTCCGTATTCGATGATATTGGCTATCTTTGCATTGCTGCTTCCATCACGACGTGGTTCGGAAAAACCAACTTTAACGTTATGGTTGCCATCTCTATCCTGTAAAGCGGATGAAATTCCCCATGCAGCCGAAAGCTCGCCGGTGGAACGTGAAGGATACTTTGTGTCACGGCCAACCGCTGAATTAAGATTAGACTTTACCTTATCAAGCACAACCTCACCGCCAGCCTTAAGCACACGAGGGATAATTTCATCAGTTTTATCGTTCAACCGTGAAACCTTCTGGAGAAAGTCCTCCGGCATTTTCATAGTTACTTTAGCCACTGGACTTCACCTCCTTGGCGAGTACTTCAATGTACATTCCACGACCTTTGACGTCCTCCACCGAAGTGATTTCAAATCTTCCGTCTTCACAAGCAATAAGCATTGCGGTCGTAACATTGACACCAGGAATACAGCGGAAACGGAAAAGATCGGTGGCTTCTGAAAATGCGGCTCTGTTCGCCCATATTTCAGTACCGTGCCGTCCTTCCCGATATGCTTTGATGGAAGCAACAATATTGTCAGCCTCAGTGCTGAAACCCTCCGAGTCTTTTATAGTTACGGTCTCAATAATATCTATAAAGGTGTTCATCTTTCCAAAGCTCATAATCTACACCTTCCAATCCCGGTCGAGGCGGAGTAGCAAGTTTACTGTGTTCCAAACTTGTTGACCTGCCTGCGCGCTATCGGCAAAGAAACCAGCCGTCGAGCCATCTCTGCTTTCGTAGAAATGACTCGACAGCATGATTACTGCCTGTTCAGTAGTGGGCGGCATAGTGTTTTCAGTGTAATAACCCTCAGCAACATGTTGGTAGCTCTCCGCGTAGGAGACGGCGGCTTTGATGTAATGCAGCAGTAGGCCGTCGTCTGCATCATGTGCCAGGATCAGGTTCGCTTTTACTTTGGGGAGAAGATTATCTGTTGTCATGCCATCCGCCTCCTTCCGGTCCTTATTCGTCTGCCGCCATCAAACCCGCCGCTTTTAGCTTGGTGAGAAGGGCATTGAAATCCGTGACCAGACCAGCAACATCGGTGGCCGTGCTGTCCGCCTGATTCTCTGCAGCAGGAAGCCCCGTTACCGAGGCTCCCGGCAGGACTTCCAATGTGCCACCGATGATCCACTTTTCGCCGCCCTGTTCCATATAATTCTTTGAACTATAACTCATATGTCAGCCCTCCTTATGCGTGCTGCTGGAGAACCTTGATAGCCTCCGGCAGGATCAGCTTTCCGTCAACACGCTGGGTAGCAACAAAGCCCACTTGCCCGGTGACTGCATAAAGCTCGTTTAATCTCTTGAACATACGTCCCTGACGGTCGGCTACCCAGTAATAGCTGAAGTCACCAAACACGATGCTCTTGGCGGTCGCAGCAATAGTTGGCACATATGCCGAGGTGTACAGAGGGCGGTTCATGATGGTATCAGGCGTGCCTGCCTGAAGTGAAGGTTGCCAAAGGTACTGGCCCTGACCGTCCTTTAGTTTACGTATTGCCTTTACAGTAGCATCGTTCATAACGAATACAGCCCTGTTACGGTAAGGAGCCTTAAGTGAGTAGAACAGGTCGAGCACCTCATCCATGGTGATTGCTGTAGCACCTGCTGTAGTTACACCGATTTGGGCACCACCTGTAGCGGCAAGGATGCCAGTCGGTTTACCGGAGCCATCACCGGTGAAGAAAGCTTCCTCTTCTTTATTGCCGATACGTCTTGCGAACTCTTTGGAGATGTAGGCTTCGAGGTTGAACACGGAATCGTTCAGCAACTCCTCGGAGACTTTGATCAAGGTTGCCAGTTTATAGGCACTGATAGACACCTGACCGAAGCTGTCATCGCTCTCTGGAATAATGCCTTCTTCATCGACCCATGAAGCAGTACCTTTGGTAGCTACGACTGGAATTTTCCTATCACCGGAAGATGTGGTGATAACATTGGCCAGTGAACGGAAGATGTTCTCATCCTCGAGGGCCTCCACCAGCGTACGCTCAAACTCGTCAGGTACGAGATAACCACCCTCGGTGTCTGTACCTATTTGCAGGGCATTTCTTACGTTTACATCAAGTCCTTCTCCTGCACGGGTACGCATAGCATTCCAGAACGCTTTCCTGTATTCGGCGGATGCACGACCGGTTTTTTCTTCAGCTCCTTTGGATGGAGCGTTTGTAATGGGATTGCTGGTAGCTTTGGAAAGTTCCAAGTCGATAGAGGCCTGACGCTCGAGGCGCTCAATTTCTTTACCTAATGCGACGACGTCGTTTTCCATCTTCTCGTAAGTAGTGGTATCCTCGGCGGACAGTAGCCCATCGCCGCCACGTTTCGTATCAAGAAACGCCTTTGCCGCGTCCCAAGCCTTAGCGCGCTTTTCGCGCAATTCAAGAATCTTACTCATTGTAATTTCCTCCTTCAAATTAGTGTGAAATTAAAGAGAGCCGCTTTTCCAGCGACTCTATGGGGGTACCTGTTTTCGGTTTTGATTTTTTGGGTATTTTCCCAAGTAGGGAGTTGCACACAGCTGCACGGGAAAATATAAGTCCTTGCCCTGTATCAAGAGGGATACGATCTTCATCTTCCGCAAACATGATTTTGTCAGCGAAGCCAAGTTCAATGGCTTTGTTCGCATTCATCCAAGTCTCCGCATCCATGAGATGCGATAGCTTTGCGCGGGATAGCCCGGATTTCAGTTCATATGCGTTGATGATGCTTTCCTTGACCTCATCCAGCAGGGCTTTGGCTCGGAGCATCTCCTCACTGTCGCCGATAGCAATGGTCGAAGGATTATGGATCATCAGCATAGAAACGGGCGACATATATACATCGCCACCTGCCATAGCGATAACTGATGCCGCACTTGCTGCCAATCCGTCGATCTTCACGGTGACCTTTCCGGTATATTCCATTAGCATGTTATAGATCTGTGCAGCAGCGAAAACATCACCGCCGGGCGAGTTGATCCACACCGTGACATTACCGGAGCCAGCCATCAATTCATCTTTGAATAACTTTGGTGTTACTTCGTCGCCCCACCAGGTCTCGTCGGAGATTTCTCCGTTGAGATAAAGGGTGCGCTCTTCGGTGGCTTCATCTCGCACCCAGTTCCAGAATTTTCTCATTGGCCATTAGCCTCCTTTTCATAAAAATTGCCCGCCTGTGAAAGCGGGAGCATATTGCCGTTCACAAGATACAAGTCACCGCCTTCCTCAGCTGGGATGCGGTTCATATCCTCGAGCTCGCGGATGTCATTGGCAGACATCCATCCGTTTTGCCTTCCGACTGAATAACCGTTCATACGGCTCTGGTAGTCACCACGAAGCAATCCATCCAGATTAAACTTGATAAACAGCGACGTTTTCTCTGACGGTAGGATTAACGATTGCTGAAGGCTCTGCTCCCAGCGAACTACCCATGGATCGAGTGTGTATTTTACGAACTCCAGCGATTGTTGCTCGATGTTGGAGAAACTGGACTTCTCAAGGTCACCCACCATGTGTGGCGGCACACGGAAGATACGGGCGATTTCGTTGATCTGAAATTTCCGTGTCTCCAGAAATTGCGCCTGCTCCGGTGGGATACCAATGGCCTGAAACTTCATGCCTTCTTCCAGTACGGCAACCTTGTGTGCATTACCGCTTCCTTGATAGGCACTGTTCCAGCTATCTTTGACCCGCTGGATATCCTTGATTACACCGGGATGCTCCAATACACCACCGGGATTTGCACCGTTAGCGAAGAACGCCGCACCGTATTCCTCGGTGGCAAGCGACATGCCGATGGCGTTCTTGGCCATCGCTATGGGGCTATAGCCAATGAGTCCATCAAAACCAAGACCGGGTATGTGAAGCACCTCATCCTTGCGGAGCGTGACATAGCCGCCTCTAGGCTTTAGTCCGCTTTCGTCAACATCACGGTAATAGGTGTAGACCAACTCGCCGTTTTGAGCTCGGCCGACTTCCATCTTGTTTGGTAGCAATGGGTAAAGCGCAACAGCCTGGCCACGACCATTTCGAACAATCTGCGCGTAAGCATTGCCCCAAAGTAAAAGATGACTCATCAGTGTTTCTCGAAACACAAATGAAGTCATCTCAGGGTTAGGTTCGTTATGAAGAAGATAGTACAGTGGGTGCTGTGCGATGCGTTCCTTCCCACCATCCAAGCGGTATCGGTATACATGTAAAGGCAGTCCAGCGATTGCTTCGGCCAATATTCTTACGCAGGCATATACCGCAGTGGTCTGCATAGCCGTTCGCTCGTTTACTGTTTTGCCACTACTGGTGCCGCCAAACAAGAATGAAAACGCGCTGCCCACACGGTTTTGGGGCTTATCCCTTGAACGGAACAGTCCTGAAAACATACTCATAGTATCAATAACCCCCTTTCGTTGTAGACCGACTCGCCACCGTTACCGGAGCCGCATCGGATAGCACGGTCGAGCGCCATAATGGTTGCCACCGCGCCGTCGATTTTCTCAGTCGACTTTTCCTTATCCGCCTTTATATTTCCGGCAGGGTCGGTTCGGACAAATATGTTATCCATCATCCACCGAAGGACCGGATGACCTCCGTGAGCTATTTTCTGTTCCAAGGTCAGTTTCATCAGTTCTTTGGTCGGTGGAGACATATCTTTAAAGCCTTGGCCAAATGGAACAACCGTAAAGCCGAGGTTTTCAAGATTCTGCGTCATTTGTACAGCACCCCAACGGTCAAAGGCGATTTCTCGAATGTTATATTTTGTTCCGAGTTCTTCAATAAACGATTCGATGAAGCCGTAATGTACTACGTTACCCTCGGTGGTTTGTAGGAATCCTTGCTTTTCCCACACATCGTAGTTTACGTGATCACGCCGTACCCGCAAATCGATGTTATCCTCTGGTATCCAAAAGAATGCTAGAACTGTGTATTTATCCGCTTCATCTTCAGGTGGGAACACCAGAACAAACGCTGTTATATCCGTACTACTTGATAGGTCAAGTCCGCCATAGCAAACGCGTCCTCGCAATAATTCCGGATCAACTGCAAAAGCGCAGGCATCCCATTTGTCCATTGGCATCCAGCGTACAGCCTGTTTCACCCATTGATTAAGCCTGAGCTGCCGGAAGCTGTTCTCCTCGGCAGGATTTTGCTTTGCTGATTCAAACGCTGCTTTGACTTTATCCATGCTGACGGTGATTCCTAAAGATGGATTTGCCTTCTTCCATACTTTTGGATCTGTCCAGTCGTCCTCAGGATCGGCCCCATATATAACAGGATAAAAGGTGGGGTCGCTTTTTCTGCCGTTTATGATATCAAGGGCCTTCTGGTGTACCTCCCAGCAGATACTGTTTTGGTTGTCCCCGGCAGTAGTTATAAGAAAATACAGTGGCTGCATTCTTGCATCACCACTGCCTTTGGTCATAACGTCGTACAGCTTTCGGTTAGGTTGGGTATGAAGTTCATCAAACACCACACCATGGGTGTTAAAGCCGTGTTTGTTGCCTACGTCAGCTGAAAGCACCTGATAAATACTGCCTGTCGGTTGATAGATAAGCCGCTTCATTGAGTCGAGTATTTTCACTCGCTTGGATAGCGCCGGGCACATCCGTACCATATCCGCCGCAACGTTAAAAACGATGGATGCCTGGTTACGGTCAGCAGCGCATCCGTAAACCTCGGCGCGTTCCTCGTTATCTCCGCAAGTGAGCAACAGGGCAACAGCCGCCGCAAGCTCACTTTTCCCCATCTTCTTAGGTATTTCTACATAAGCTGTGTTGAACTGCCGATAACCGTTTGGCTTCAGGGTTCCGAATACGTCACGAATTATCCTCTCCTGCCAATCGATTAGTTCAAAAGGCTTTCCCGCCCACGTGCCTTTGGTATGTGAGAGGGCTTCAACAAAAGCAACGGCATAATCGGCGGATGACTTATCGTAGATCGAATCAGCCGACTTAAACCGGGTTGGTGTGTATTTCTTGAGTTTTCGTATATCCGCCGCCTCCTTCCGAACATAAAAATAGACCTGCATTAAGCAAGCCTTCTAAATCTATCTGTACGAGAAACAGAGCCATCTTCGGCACTGTTCCCTGTGTTTAGTTATTTATTTCTCTTCGCCTGTCAGAATGAAACGGGCATATGCACCAGTGTTATCAGCGAGGTAAACAAGCAACTCATCATATCCCTCTCTCATAGCGATTTCCTGCACCTTCGGCACATCGAACATGTTTGTTTCACCTGTTGCGCGGATGGCGAGAATCTGCTCCTTTATCTTCTTATCCATTTATGTCCTCCTTAGAATCCTCGACAGCCTCTTTTAGAATGTTGATGTCGAAGTCCGCACTCTTGTAGCCCTCTAAAATAACGCTGTAGTAATAACAGCTTGGAGTACCGAGCGGTCGACCTTCATTCATGATATACACCATAGTTTCTACGTTCTTTTTTCCAAGTCTGACTTTGACTTTTTCCTTTCGGTAGAGGAATGGGAAACCCTCGTACCGGTCGAGTGCCGTTTCGTCAGCCGGGGTAATCTCCCACAGCAGGCATGGCACTGTCTTGCCCTTAAAAGGTTCCACTGTCGCCACAGAGCCGCCGTGTCCGCCTCGAAACAATAACTGGTAGTCCTTCAAAACCACCGGCCCGACAGGCTTCGCTGTGGGGCAGCGATGCGCCATTTGCTCAAGGTTGAGATTTGAACCATAGGCGAGATAGAATGTTTTATTCATAGTCTTTGTCCTCCTTATTTTTGCGAGGCAACCGTTCAGGCTGCCCGAAATCGCCAAGCCGCCGAGCCGTCCAGGTGTGCGGTCAAGTGCTCTCGGCAGTTTGCGAATTCCTCGCCGATGAAACCGATGCGATTGAGGTAGGTCCGCATTGCGAACTTTTCATTTTCAGCCTGCGGTTTCTTTGCCGAGGCGCATTTCTGTGTGAGGGCCTGATGGTTGAGAGCAAGAGCGAGAACAATGTAGCTTCTTATCTTACCTGCGTGTAGCTCGCTGTTGAAGCCTCGAAGCTCGACCGTATGGTTGCCAGTGAAAAAGCTGTGCAGGTTAAGAAAATGGTATCGGCTTGAATGGTAGTGACGGCTGGTGCTTTCACTGTAGCCCTCGTACCAAAGGCTCTCGATGGCTTCCATCGTTTTCGGTTTGTGTCGGTTTAATTTCTCGACCAAGAGGCTATCCATCTTTTTGCAGTAACTCATTCGTTCAGGTGCTATCTGCAAAGCCTTGTAAAAAAGGTCGTTCTTGCTGGCGATGATGTTCACGAAGTTCCTAATGCTCCTCGATGTGTGGTCTGAGCCGTCAAGGTGTATGTGAATTCCGCAGGAGTTGTTTGCAAATCCACCGGCGTGGCGAAGCTGTCTGACCAGTTCCTGCAGCGTTTCAATGTCCTCGCGGTAAGTTAGGATGGGGCTGACCAACTCTACGCTATAATCGCGTGTGGCAGCTACCTTCTGGCGTCCTTGTTTCTTTTGGCAGGAGATGCTGCTGTCGCTCATAAACTTCCAAACCCGTCCATCTCGGGTCGTTATCTTCTTGGTGTCGTAATAATCGCCTGTGTGTATAACCGTCCCGTTAAGGAAGTCGGCAGCTACTTTAGCCGCTTCGTTTCTTGTGATGCCTGTAAACTCAATCTCAATCCCGAATTTGCTTGTAAACATGTGGTTTTCCTCCTGAATGTGTATGTTTTGTGCTTTCCGCATGTACATATATCACTCTAAAAGGCTTATATAGCAAGCGAAATTCGAGAGATAAAACACATCAATTTATGGGTGTGTTTCTGCAAAACAGATATCACTAAAGCTTTCGTACCGCATCCTCTCCGTACACAACGCCGAGGGAGGACCCGATATCCCAGGAGCAGAAAATTGTGCCCGTGTCGTCCACGAAGTCCACGGTTCCTTGGTCGCCGGGCCTTAGCTTGGAATAAGGATCATTCATGTGTACCAACTCTACTCGTGTGCCAGACGGATACTGCTTACGGAGACGCTCCACTGTATCTTTCGAAGGAAAGTTATTCATCAGCCGTTACCTCCTCAGCTTTAGGCGGAGCGCCGTTCTTAAAGGCGCTATTACCTGATAGGTTCTTTAGCAGAATTTTGCGTTCCGTTTTGTATTCAGAGCCCACGAAACCAAGCCGGATGAGGAAGCAGCGAAATGCGTACTTCTCATTTTCCACTTGCTTTTCGGTAGCATTGACTCTTTGCTGTGTTTTTGCCATTTCGCAAAGGGCAGTAATAAAATGAGTGTAGGCTTTGACCTCATCTGAAGTTAGCTCACCTTGAAACCAAGGGAAACTGATAGTTTCTTCACCTGTAATGATAGTGCTGCAATCAGTACCAAGAGCTTTTTGGATTAGGGACGATTTGCTTTCAACCAATCGCTTGAGGTTTTCAAGAGCCATATCGGTAAAAGCCGACTTCGGCATCTCGATGGTCAAACGGTTAGCTTCGAACGCATCCCCTTGCTCGGGTTCCTCGTATGCAGGGGGCTCCTCGTAATCGCAGTAAGGGCTGACCCTGCCACCAAGAGCGGCTTCGTATGGAATTTGAACATCCTCTGGTACTTGTTCTGCTTCCGGGAGTGGAGTGTCGTATTCTTCTGTAATAGCTTTGAAGTCGTGCAATCCCTGCAGGTCAGCAACCAGTCCGGGATTGTCATCTCCTCTGAGTATCCCGTTCTTGTCAATATGGTAGCCGCCTACCTCGTATGCGAAGGTTGGTGCACCGAGGTATTTTGTCGGAGCATTTAGTTCCTGACTGATTGCGCCTACCAGTGATTTTCGTTCTGCGCCTGTTACATTATAATTAATCTGCATTTTTCATACCGCCTTTCTTTTTCGGTACTACATATATCACTCTGAACGCTGTAAATAGCAAGTCGATTCAAGCATATTTCTGTAGGGAAACTGTTCCGATTAATCGGCGGTGTTTTGTATGGATCGGAGTTTACTCCTCAGCATTTACTTCTGGCAGATCACAATACCTATACTTCATACCATCTCTTAAAAGAAATACACCATCTGCGTTTCCGGCTTGCTCGATATACCTTTTTATAATGACATCGCAGTACTTTTCATCCAATTCAATGGTGTAGCAGATACGCTCCGTCTGATCACAGGCTATGAGCGTACTACCTGAACCACCAAAGGGATCGAGCACGATGCAGTTGGTCAGGCTTGAGTTGAGGATCGGGTATGCTACCAGTGCCACGGGCTTCATGGTGGGGTGGTCACCATTCTTCTTCGGCTTCTCAAATTCCCAGATGGTGGTCTGCTTACGATCGGCATACCAGTTGTGCTTTCCTGACTTCTTCCAGCCGAAAAGAACAGGCTCATGCTGCCATTGATAAGGTGAACGGCCGAGAACAAGCGACTGCTTTTTCCAGATGCAAGTACCGGAAAGGTAGAAACCTGCTTCAGAGAATGCCTTTCTGAAATTCAGACCTTCAGTATCTGCATGGAACACATAAATAGAAGCATCCTTCGCCATTGCCACTTCGGTGTTCTTAAACGCCTCAAGCAGAAAATTGTAGAATGCTTCATTTCCCATATTATCGTTTTTTATTTTACCAGCCGATCCTTCATAGTTGACGTTGTACGGAGGGTCGGTTACAACAAGATTTGCGAGTTTCCCGTCCATCAATAGAATGAAAGTGTCAGCCTTAGTAGAATCACCACAGACTAGCCTGTGCTGCCCAAGCATCCAAACATCGCCTTGCTTGGTGAGTGCGGGCTTTTGCAGTTCAGCATCCACATCGAAGTCATCATCATGAATACCGTCCTTGAGCGAATCCTTAAAAAGCGCATCAAGTTCGGCAGGCTCAAAGCCGGTGAGGGACACGTCAAAGTCCGCTCCCTGCAAATCCGCAATGAGGAGAGCCAGCTTATCCTTATCCCAATCACCACTGATTTTATTGAGGGCGATGTTGAGTGCCTTTTCTTTATCCTCATCCATTTCAATAACCACACACTCGACTTCGGTGATGCCCATATCAAGCAGCACCTTCAAACGCTGGTGGCCACCTACAACACGAGATGTGGTCTTATTCCATATAACAGGTTCAACATAGCCGAACTGCTCGATGGAGCGTTTCAGCTTTTCGTATTCCGGGTCACCGGGTTTCAAGTCTTTACGAGGATTGTAGTCGGCTGGAATCAATAGCTCAGTTTTCAGTTTTTCTATCTGCATATTTCTCAGCCGCCTTTCTTAAATTTGTGTACATGTTTACATCCTCCCACGGGAACAGACAAGAATTGAAATGTCCATAAACAGCCGTATCGGAGTAGATGGAATTTCGCAGCCTTAGTTTTTCGATGATTGCAGCTGGTCGGAGATTAAACACCTCCTGCACAATATGGGCAAGCTGCTCATCGGTGAGTTTGCTAGTACTAAAGGAAGTCACGTCGACTGCCACAGGGTTTGCCTTACCAATTGCATAAGAAAGAGCGACCTCACATTTCTCTGCAAGACCGCTCCATACGATGTTCTTTGCAATGTATCTCGCCATATATGCGCCGCTTCGATCAACCTTGGTTGGGTCTTTGCCGCAAAGGGCACCGCCACCGTGGGATGCAAGGCCGCCATAAGTATCAACCATGATTTTTCTGCCGGTTAAACCTGTATCAGCAGCGGGACCACCTTCGACAAATCTTCCGGAGGGGTTAATAAGAATTTCAGTATCATCATCTAACGGGAAATCTTCAAAGCACTGCCAAAGTACATTACTCCAGATATCCGATTTCAATTCTTCCTTAGTCTTGCCCTTATCATGCTGGACTGAAACTACAATTGTTTTTACACGCTTGGGCTTGCCATCCTCATATTCCACAGTAACCTGTGCTTTGCCGTCAGGTAGAATACCCTTAATGAGTTTTCCTTTCCGGCAGTTGTCAATGCGCTTTATGATGCGATGGGAAAGCACCAGTGGGAGGGGCAGGTTCTCACGGGTTTCATTGGTTGCGTAACCGTAAACCGTGCCTTGGTCACCAGCCCCCACAGAACCGTATGGATCATTGATACCATTTCTTGCTTCAAGTGCATTATCTACACTCGCCGCAATGTCTGAGCTTTGATGGTGTACGAAGACAAATACTGTGAACTTCCACGGATTATATCCGACCTCACGAAGTACATTTTTTACGATGAAGCGGATATCCACTTTACCGCTGCAGGTGATTTCGCCCGCCACGATAATTTTGCCTTTGGTTGCCATGACCTCGCAGGCCACGCGGGAAGATTTATCTTTACGCATACAAGCATCCAAAATATTGTCAGCAATGAGGTCACAGAGTTTATCCGGATGTCCCATGCAGACACTTTCCGCTGTTTTATAAGTAATCATATTTTCCTCCTATCTAATTTATTTTCCCCGCCTTGCCATGAGCAGACGTTCCATTACATCGTCCTGCGGGCTAGCGCCGTTGTATTCTCCTGTACAGTTTTCTTTAACAATCTGGAAAATCTCCATCCACAGCCGATTGGTTTGGTTCATGTAATTCTGGCCCATTGCCACATAGGGGCTTTGAATGGCATTACCTGTAGTCGGGTGTTTTGCTAAAAAGCCATATTCTGTGACTGCTTCCTCACATTGAATCCAACGAGCCACGCTCATGGCGTAGCGTTCCAACAACTGCGGCGATACGAGAACAGCACATCCACGTTCGTTCAGCCACTGCCATGTGTTTCTGTAGATTTCTCCTGCAACCAGGGCTTTGCCGTCTTTTTGTATAGCTTCAAGCATTTTATTTGGCTCAGGCATTTCAAGTCCTTTTAGGTCTGCCGTATCCTTAAATTCCATCACGGTCAGTTTTCTGCCTCCTGGATTGCCTTCGGCTATTTTATCAGTCAGGGGCTTCTTTTTCGCACCTGCACCTACACGAGCGCCGCCTCGATTTGTACCGTCTTTCGCCATATTTTCACCTCACTTAGCAGGGTTGGGGCTATTCCCTCGTTTGAAACCGCGTTTTTTAACACGAAGCCCCACGCCGCTGTCCGCTTTAAAAAGTTTTAGAGATTTGACCGCCCCCACCGGTCACCGCTCTCTGCAGTAATTCTAGAGTGGCAGGATTTGCAAAGAGCCATGAGATTGCTCTTCTCGTTACCACCGCCTTTGGAAAGCGGAAGGATGTGGTGTACCTCTTCGGCAGGAGTGAACTTGCCTTGCTTCTCACATTCCTCGCAGAGAGGATGCGACTTGATGTAGCGGTCACGGATACGCTTCCAAGCACGACCATATCGCTTGTTTGAAGCGGGATCACGTTCGTACTGGTTGTATTGTTTATCCATTGCTTTTTGATGCTCGGCACAGTATTGCTCGCGTACAGCAAGCCGACCGCAGCCGGGGTAAGCACAGGGACGTTTAGGTTTGTAGGGCATTGGTTCACCTCACTTTCAGGGCATAACAAAAGCCACCGCAGATCTCTCCACGATGGCCTTTGGAATTCAGTTTCTCTATTGTAATAGTAACACACGAACAACACTGACAAACAGTGACATTCACTGACTTGTTTCAGGAAGTTTAATCAGTGAAGTGGCAACATCGTGCAGTCGATAAACGTGGCGTACATTATAACCCAGGTCCACTGCAATTTGTTCCCACGATTTAAAGCATAGGTATCGCAGCTCCAGGAGTGTCTGGCACTCCAAACTGTCCACCGCTTTTATAACTCCTATTATTTCACCCTTTAAATCAACAAGGCGATCAATATCTCTGTTGATCTCGTTCTGAAGATCAATGATTTTACAAATAGCGTCGGCCATCATAGATGTACCATGATTCGGATTACGTGGCATCCCTGTTAGCGTGGTCGTGCATTTGGCTGCCAGTTCATTCAACGAAGCAACCTGCTCCAGCTTGCTGTTGATACGCTGGTCCAAACGATAGGCTTGGGACAAATATTCTTTAGCAGTCATAGGCGGACCACCTCCAGTTTTTCTCGTACCTTGCGCATTAAGAGGTTACCATCAAGATCAGTTAGTATCTGATACCAGCTGGAACAGAAGAAGCGCTCAAGAGATTTAACCTCAGCTTTGTAATCATTTTTCTCTGGGTGACGGCCCAAACGCTGTAAGGCTTCCCGGTAGTCCTTGACTGCCTGTACTATAATCGCATTCGCTAAACTTTCATATGGTTCCATATCGCACCTCCAAGTTTTTGTTTCTCGGATTGGCACGGATTGTCTCTATTTGACTCTCATTTGCAGATCAGCTTTGACAGCTTCGATAAGCGCCGACTGGCTTTTGTCCTTTAAGGAAAGAGCCCTCAAGACACGCTCATCAATAGTGCCTTTGGTAACGATGTGCTGCACCACAACCGTTTCAGCTGTTTGGCCCTGACGCCAGAGCCTAGCATTTGTCTGTTGATATAACTCTAGTGACCAGGTAAGACCGAACCACACAATACAAGAGCCACCAGCCTGAAGATTTAAGCCATGTCCTGCAGATGCCGGATGAATTAAACCGACTGGTATTTCCTTGTTGTTCCACCTTCGAATACTTTCAGCGGTATCAAGCTTAGAAAATAGAACCTTTATGTTATGAAGCTTTTCTACGATTCTTTCGTAGTCGTGCTTATACCAATAAGCCACAAGTATCGGCTTTCCGGCAGCAGCTTCAATAATGTCTTCCAATGCATCTAGCTTCTGATTATGAATGACCTGAGCTTCACCGCTATCGTTATAAATGGCACCGTTAGCCATCTGACAGAGCTTGTTGGAAAGCGCTGCAGCATTTGCAGCAGTAACCTCACCACCAGGGATCTCCAGTACAAGGTCTTTTGCTAATTCGTCATAACGTTCTGCCTCTTTTTCAGAAAGCATAACCATGTATTCACTACTAACCAGTTCAGGCATCTTAAGATAATCCGTAGACTTCATTGAAATTGTAATATCGGAAATTTTCTTGTAAATGCATTTCTCCGCTCCCGGAAGAGGCTTATAACTGTAAATAATCTGGCCATTTCTTTTATCCGGCATGAAGTAGTTGTTACGAAACGCAGTTATGAACCTTCCAAGTCTTACACCCATGTCAAGCAATTTGAACTCTGCCCATAAATCCATTAGTCCATTGCTGCTTGGTGTTCCTGTCATTCCAATAATGCGCTTTACTTTAGGACGCACCTTCATAAAAGACTTAAAGCGCTTGGCCTGATGATTTTTGAAGGAAGAAAGCTCATCAATTATAACTGTATCGAAATCAAACAGAAGTCCGCTCTCATCAATGAGCCATGAAAGATTCTCTCGATTGATTACATAAATATCGGCTGTGGCCTTTAACGCTTGAACCCGTTCAGTGACACTTCCTACTGCAACAGAAACGATCAGGTCAGATAGATGATCCCATTTTTCAATTTCAGCTGGCCAGGTATCTCTTGCCACTCGAAGTGGTGCTACAACTAACACTTTATGGGCTTCAAAGAAATCAAACAGTAGGTCATTTATTGCAGTAAGAGCGATACTTGTTTTTCCTAAACCCATATCAAGCAGTACTGCTGACACCGGATGAGATTCGATATAACTGATAGCGTATTTCTGATAATCATGTGGATTGTACTGCATCTAAAATCCCTCCAATCTGACTCTCGTCGTCTAGTACAAAAACTAAAAAGCCTAATGCTCTAAGCAATTTGTGCCTTGCAATCTGTAATGGGCGCGGGCGCTTACCAGGGGACTTAACCTCAACAAAGGCCATCTTTCCTTCAGGCATTAGAAGAATTCTATCCGGCATACCATCAAAGCCCGGAGATACAAACTTCACTGCCAGCCCGCCACGCTTTTTTGCTTCCAAAGTTAACTTCTTTTCTATTTCTTTTTCTCTCATCGCTATATCTCCATCAAAATTGGTGACGGTCTGTGAAGGTCTACTCATAAACCTCTTATATAAAGAATTTTTATAAATTTTTCTCTAATGCGAAGTTCTATATATGACCGTAACTGACCGTCACCATATTAGGTCAGTGCTACTCGGTGCAACTCAACTTAGAAACTCTTCCTCTTTTAAGCGCACACCATAAATGAAGCTACCTGTTTTGGTCTTTTTGCGTTCAAACCCAGCAGTCTCCAAAGCAGTATAGAAATCTGTTGTGCTTCTTGTGTACTCACCGTTGCGCCCACAATGTGCACGGTATTCCTGATAAAACTCACCGGATTTTTGCTGGTATGTCTTATCCACTTCGCAACAATCCTCCAAAAAGGAAGCAAGCCAGTCATTATTTTCTCTGTACGCTTCAATGGCCTCCTGAACACATGCGGGAACACTGAAATGGTAGTTAGCCTCAATAGCTTTCTTTGCACCTTCGATGATCCAGCTCATGATGTACGAGCCTGCATTCTTAACAAGGTAGTCGGCGTAGTTTTTGATGTCGCTTTTATTCTCAATTCTTGCATTAAAGGGAATGACGATGAGACGTCTCCAGGTGCCATCATCATTGGCACCGACTCTGGGAAGATGATTCGTGTAAAGCACCAGTGTATGAGAAGGCTCAAACTTGAACGGGTCCTTATACTTTTTCTCAGCTTCGATTTCATCCGTAGAGCTAAGCTGTTTAACAATTGAAGTGTTGAGGCGCATACCCTCTTCAAGCTCGGAAGCAATGATGAGGCGTTTGCCCTTAAGCTCTGCCATTTCAGGTTTTACGTTTCTGCGGCAACCAACTGTAAGTGTATCGGCTGAGATAGCACCACTGTAGGAGCCGAGTACCCTTGAGATGCTGTTCCAGAAGGTTGATTTACCATTGCGGCCTCCACCATAGGCAATGATGATAGCTTCGAGATAGACTTTACCGATTGCAGAAAGGCCAACAATCTGTTGAACGTAATCAATCAGCTTTTGGTCATTACAGAAAAAGGTGTTCAGAGCATCTAACCAAATTTGCTCACCCTTATCTCCCGGAGAAGCAGTTGTTTGCTTTGTAATATAATCCGCTGCATCTGGAGCACGACCACCAGCCAGACCCTTGCGAAGGTCAAACGTAACACCCGGTGTATTAAGTAGGAACTCATCCTTATCTAAGTCGCTCACCTTGATTTCCAGCATTGGCTTTGCAGCCTGCAATGCTGAGATGACATATTTCATATCCCTGCGCTTCATTACAAAAGTTCTATACGCAACAGCCGACTGATACTTCTTAAGTGCCTTTAATGGATCTCCTGAAAGTGAAGCTTCATACTTTTTACCGCCAGCAAGAATATCTTCTTCCTTTTCACCCAAAGCAAATAAGGCATTAAGGGCGCTTTCCACCTCACCGAGGGCATCTTGAAGCTGTAAATCGAGGAACTCTTCCATTGCACCAACCGACTGCTGTCTTGATTCCATCCAATACTCACCGTTAAAACGAAGATAATCTGTGGCATCGGTGTAGCAGAGCTCATTGCCATATTCACGAGTCAACACCTTTGCCTGGCCAATATCAGAAAAGTCGGAAGGTCTCAGCGATTCAAAGTCAGAATTGTAGTCATCTGGAGGAACATACCCCTCCTGACCTTGCACCTTCCTTGCAAACTTAATAGCACTATTCCAGATAGCAGTAAGTTCTTCATCGTCCATAGGAGGATCACATTTCTTGGTTTCTTCCAGAAAAATCTCATGGGCCTTATCTGTGCTGCCGTATCTCTTTACAACGCGGCCAGCAAAACGAGACAGAGTATTGTTGCGTTGACCTTCAGGTATTGAATTGCTGCAACCTATATTTGTAGGTGCAGAAACGTTCTCCAATAACTCATCAATCGTTAGCCAGCCTTCATGCCAGATAACTTCGCCGGTATCAGCCCCATAGATAAAACGTGCTGCATCCAGAGCGTTATCATCAAAGAATGGAAACTGAGCATGGATAGCTTTTTTTATAGCCACATATCCTTCCGCATCTGTTAGCTCTTCTATAGAAAAGTAAACATGGAACTTGGGTCTTGCTGTTTTCCCATCTTTAGAAAGCATGTTATGGCGGCTGGGAGCAATCGCATATGAAACATCCGTTAAAAGCTCATCCAATGCCTCTGGCGTTATCCACTCATCCGGATTTTCGGTATGGTCATTATCACAATCCATAACGATGACATCAGACTTTAAGAAATTATCTGCACTTCGGTAGTTGTTCTTATACTCAGCACAAACATGATCGAGTTTCACCGCTTCCTTCAGTTCATCTTCCGAGGTAACAACTCTTTTATTTGGATAGAGGCAGTTCTTCTGATTGCCGACACAGTTTGCTGTACAAATTGTTAGTTGCATGTTTCTACCTCCTCCATATCCTCGGTAAAATAGCGAATAGTCATATGGCGCTTCTTAGCTTTATCAATCTCCATCTGCATGCCCTTCGTGATGTTTTCACCAAACACCCACAGCTCATTGCATTTACCTAAGAAGACAACATCCATGAACAGTGCAAGCTCGCGTTCCACAGGATCATCATCTGAAAGATATAAAGGAAAAAGCAGGTGTGGCGCAAAGGCGATAGTGTTTCTTTCAATAACAGCGAAGCGACTATAAAGTTTAGCCCTTTCAGTGTTTCTCTTGATATCACCCGCATATGGTGAGCAGATATACACCAGCGGCTTGAATACCTTGTCTTCCTTTTTAATGTTTATCAGCGCCTCGTATGCGGTAGGGTCGGGATAGCCTTCACTGTTTTTCTTGTCCACTCCGCCGGTACCATATTTACATCTCATCTGTTCGTTCATAAGCGAACCTCCTTATTAAGATTCGAGCGGCATAAAAGTCCCTCTACCAGTCCCAGGACAGAAACCGCCGCTTTGAACGAACTTTTGAAAATAAATTTTTCCTTCCTTATATAAGTGACAGCAGACCTAAAAAATCTGCTGTCTTTTTTCGTTCATTTCTACTCTAAGTGTCCTGGGATTAGTGAAGGACATGAAAAATGTGTGGCCTGAAAAAAATCTCAAAAGATTTTTCGTTCAAACCACACAAAACTGTCCTGGGACTATTAGAGAGGGAGCACTCCTCTCGGAAAGGGAGGTAACACAATGCAGACACAGACGAATGTAGAGGCTTCAAAAGATCAGCAGTTTGATGAAGAACTTGCTGACACCCTCACAGCCATAAGCGTTGTATCCAAGAGACTGGCTCAGAAAATCAAAGCCTTGTCTGCAAAGGAACAAGAAAAGAAGGAAGGAGGTACTCCAAATGAGCAAGATGAGTGAACTTAGTCAGGTTCTTTCTGAACTTAGGGACTGCGGCAAGACTCTCATTAACATTGCTGACTCGCTTACAGAGATTTTCTCAAGTACAAATGACGAGCCTGAAACTGTTATGGAAGCACCCGCAATACCGACAGAGGAACCGAAACCAGAGTATTCGTTCTTAGATGTTCGCAAGAAGTTTGCAGAAATGTCCAGAGCCGGATACACAGAAGCGCTTAAGGGACTTCTGAAAAAATACGGTGCGGAGAAGCTCTCCAGCGTAGACCCGTCACAGTATGCCGCATTACTTGCGGATGCGGAGGCAATTAAATGAGCGTAAAACATGCACTGCTTTCAGCTTCGTCCGCACACAAGTGGATTGCTTGCCCACCATCGGCGCTACTTAGTAAGAAGTTTGAAGATACGTCCAGCAGCTTTGCACAGGAAGGCACTGATGCCCATACACTCGCACAGTACAAGCTTGAAAAATTGCTGGGACTTAACACAAAGGACCCGACTGAATCTTTAAGCTTCTACGATGAGGAAATGAACAGCCACGCTGAATACTACGCAGCCTTTGTAATTGAACAGCTTGAGAAAGCAAGAGAAACCTGTGCTGATCCTCAGATACTTATTGAGCAGAAACTCGACTTCTCGAAATATGTCCCGGAAGGTTATGGTCATGTTGACTGTTTGATTATATCAGACGGCACTCTTACCGTAATTGACTACAAATACGGACTTGGAATCAAGGTATCAGCGGAAAGAAATCCACAAATGTTCTGCTATGCACTTGGAGGTTTGGCTCTTTTCGATGGCATTTACGACATCGACAATATCCACTTGATCATCTATCAGCCTCGTAGAGAAAACATTAGCGAATACAGCATCTCAAAGAGCGAACTAATCAAGTGGGCTGAGGAAGTATTGACTCCTACTGCACAGCTTGCTATTAAAGGCGAGGGCGAATACAAGGCTGGCGAGCACTGCCAGTTCTGTAAGGCTAAAGCAACCTGCAGGAAGCGTGCTGAATACAATCTGGAGCTCGCAAAGTACGACTTTGAGGTACCTGCCACTCTCGATAACGATGAAATCGCAGCAATCCTTACAAAAGCAGATGAGCTGGTATCTTGGGCCAATGATGTCAAGGAATATGCTCTGAAGGAGGCTCTGAACGGTACCAAGTTTGAAGGCTTTAAGTTAGTCGCCGGTCGTTCCAACAGAAAGTACACTGACGAAGCTGCGGTAGCTGATGTTGTTATTGCAGCCGGTAAAGACCCTTATGAGAAGAAATTACTCGGCATCACAGCCATGACAGCACTTCTCGGTAAGAAGGTATTTGAAGATATTCTCGGTGGGCTGACCTTTAAGCCACCTGGAAAACCGGTCCTTGTTACCGCTGATGACAAGAGACCTGAATATAACTCAGCATTTGAAGATTTTGATGAAAATTAAGGAGGAAATAAATCATGACAAAGACAGTTAATCCGTTAAAAGTAGTTACTGGCCCTGATACCCGTTGGAGCTATGCGAATGCATGGGAGCCTAAATCCATAAATGGTGGCACCCCTAAGTACAGTGTATCTCTCATTATCCCTAAGTCTGACACAAAGACCATCGAGAAGATCAAAGCCGCAATAGAAGCAGCTTACCACGAAGGTGAAGGCAAGCTCAAAGGTAATGGTCGTTCGGTACCTCCTCTTGCAGCCCTTAAGACTCCTCTTCGTGATGGTGATGTGGAACGTCCTGACGATCCCGCTTACAAAAACGCCTACTTTATGAATGCCAACAACAGCTCTGCGCCTGGTATCGTAGATGCAGACCGTCAGCCTATCATCGAGCGTTCTGAGATTTATTCCGGTGTTTATGGTCGTGCCAGTGTTAACTTCTACGCATTCAACACCAACGGAAATAAGGGTATCGCTTGTTCCCTTAATAACCTTCAAAAGATCCGTGATGGCGAGCATCTTGGCGGCAAGTCTAACGCCGAAGATGACTTCGCTACAGAGGATGATGAAGACTTCCTTTCCTAAACAGTAACTGACAATCCGGGTGGTAGGAAAACCTGCCACCTAGACAATCAAAGAAATGAGGTAAATCATATGGAAACTATTCTTGTTATTGAACTTATTACTTTATACGGCGTGTTTATCATCGGAGCCCTATTCTGGGTCGTAACTGAAATTAATGACGCCATCAAAAAGCATAAGAAAGAAAAAGCAAAGAAAAACTTTGATTCACTTGATAAGTTTTAATTGCTTGGGCGGTGGCACTCCTGCTGCCGCCCTTATTCTTTTGAATGGAGGATGTTATGAAAGATATAAAAACACTTTCTCTTGACCTTGAAACTTACTCAGATGTGGACCTTGGTAAGTGTGGAGCTTATCGCTATGCAGAATCTCCGAGCTTTGAAGTCCTCCTATTGGGCTACGCAATTAATGGCGGTGATGTACAGGTTATCGACTTAGCCTTAGGGGAGATCGTCCCAGAAGAGATATTAAATGCATTAGTCGATGATAATATAACCAAATGGGCATTTAATGCTTCCTTCGAACGTGTCTGTTTATCCTATTGGCTTCGTAAGCACTACCCGGATAAGTTTAATAGCTACAGCATCCCAGAGGACTCTGTTAAAGGTTACCTTAATCCATCTTCATGGCGCTGCTGCATGATATGGTCGGCTTATATGGGCTTACCACTTTCGCTTGAAGGTGTAGGTACAGTTCTTAAGCTCGGTGAACAGAAGTTAAAAGAAGGCAAAGATCTCATCAAATATTTCTGCGTTCCATGCAAACCCACCAAAGTAAACGGTGGCCGTACTCGTAACCTGCCTGTACATGATATGGAAAAATGGTCCTTATTTAAGAAATACAATATCCGAGATGTTGAGGTCGAACAGGCAGTTAAGAAGCGACTAGAAAGCTATCCAGTACCTGAGTTTGTGTGGGACGAATACCATCTGGATCAAGAAATCAATGACAGAGGCATCCTGCTTGATATGGGCGTGGTTAAAAATGCCATTATATTCGATGAGAAATCCAAAGAAGAACTTACTGCGGCAATGAAGGAGCTTACCAACCTTGATAACCCAAACAGCGTTGTGCAAGTAAAACAGTGGCTTTGTGATAATGGTGTTGAGACCGAGTCCCTTGGCAAAAAGGATGTCGCAGCACTTATAAAGACTTCACCGGAGGATCAACGGGACGTACTTCTACTTCGTCAGCAGCTTGCAAAAAGTAGCGTTAAAAAGTATCAGTCCATGCAGAACACCGTCTGCTTAGATGGCAGGGCTCGCGGCATGTTCCAATATTATGGCGCTTCACGCTCTGGTCGCTGGGCAGGCAGGCATATACAATTGCAGAACCTTCCTCAAAACCATATCCCTGATTTGGAAGATGCACGGTCCCTTGTAAAGCTCGGAGATTATGATGCAGTGAAACTTCTTTATGAGGATGTGCCGGATACACTCTCTCAGCTTATCCGAACCGCTTTTGTTCCAAGGTCAGGATACAAGTTTATTGTGTGCGACTTTAGTGCTATCGAGGCTAGGGTTCTGTCCTTCTTAGCCGGGGAGCAATGGAGATTAGATGTCTTTGAAAGCAATGGTGATATCTACTGCGCTTCTGCTTCTGCTATGTTCCATGTACCGGTTGAGAAGCACGGTGTAAACAGCCACCTTCGCCAAAAAGGTAAAATCGCAGAATTGGCACTTGGATATGGCGGCAGTGTTGGAGCACTTAAGGCTATGGGTGCATTAGAAATGGGCCTTACCGAAGACGAACTGCAGCCGCTGGTTGACTCTTGGAGAGCTTCAAACCCAAAGATTACAAAGCTGTGGTGGGATGTTGACAAAAATGTTAAAGAGGCAGTTCGTTTAAGAACACATGCCAAAACACATGGGATTAATTTCTACTACCATAAGGGTATGCTTTTTATTGAGCTTCCTTCCGGCAGAAGGCTTTCCTATGTAAAGCCTAAGATCGAACAGAACCAGTTCGGTGGTGAGTCTGTCACCTACGAAGGAACCGGCAACACTAAGAAGTGGGAACGCATCGAAAGTTACGGGCCGAAGTTTACAGAAAATATTGTGCAGGCCATCAGCCGGGATATCTTGGCCTACGCTATGAAAACGCTCCGCCACTGCTTTATCTGCGGTCACGTCCACGACGAACTAATTATTGAGTGCAGCATGGATGTTTCCCTTAAAGCAGTTTGTGAGCAGATGGGACGAACGCCACCCTGGATAAAAGGGTTGGCTTTAAGAGCCGATGGCTATGAGACAATGTTTTATAAGAAAGACTAAAACAGAAAGGCGGTACTGACTTTTATATCAGTACCGTCTATTCTTTTACGTTTTAGATGTAGTTTTCCAGACGCTCTCTTAAAGATGCCATCAACTTTTTAAACTGGTACTCAAAACTTGACTGCGGAATTGACATGATTCTAGCAATTTCTCGCTTCGAACAGCCTTCCATAAGTAGTTTGCAGATACGATGACTATTGGGGTCCAGTTCTTCGAGAGCCTTAAAAAGCTCTTCAAGAAGCACCTTTTCTGCAACAATCTCTGCAACATCCTGTGCGCGGTCCTCAACGCTGTATCCAGCTTCTTCGAGTCCGTCTAGTGAAAGGACGTTGCCTTCCTTAGTGCGACTGCATTTGGAGCAATCTTCTGTGCATCTTTTCAGGCCGCCCTTGCCGTCACTAACTTGACATAGTTTCTGCCGATCATTACGCTTGTGTTCAGCCCAGATCGGACGTTTGTAGGCTCTGTACACCTCTTCGGTTACCGTTACCTCTTGGCCATCGATGGTGAGGTAATACTGCTTAGTTTCTTGATTGACTGTGTTTAACATTTTTTGTCCTTCCCGCCTAAAGGGAGAGAACTATCGCAAGGACACAGTCAGGTCTTATCCAGTACCGCTACTTCGGCAAAATGAGCGCAACAAAGTAAGGGTACAGGGTCTGGTTTCTCTCTTTTTACTGAGATCCACCAACCGTATGTATCCTTGCCTAAGTTGCGCACCCGAAGGCTTAGATTTATTTGAAGCTTCAAGCTTCTATAAACATCATAATTCGGATGCGGTTTTTCTTCGCAGAACTGCGAGTTCCGGTTTTTACGGCATAAAAAAAAGGCCTTACAACCATCTCTGGTCATAAAGCCCTGTTAATCCGTGTTCAAAATCGGAAGTGTGAGTTCCGGTCTAAACTAATATTTTTCAAAAACTTTTTATAATTCCTTACCCCAGGTGTGATAACCCAACTCTGCAAGCTTTTCATTACACAAATCAAGAGTGTCCATGTAGTGATGCTCAATGAGGAATCTATCGAAGAAGCCTTCTTCATTCATAGGATAATTATTGCGTGACTTCTGTATGAGGTCATTACTGAAGATAGGGTGCAGGTGAAGGCCAATGCAAATAGCACAAACGGTTCCGAGACTTATATTCTTCTCTTCCTTACGAAGGTCCTGAATGTATCGGTCGCTTAGTCCTGTTCTTAAAGCAAGTTCCATATTTGTCATCTTTCTGCCATCCTCTTTTTCAAGGCGTTTCATGTGAGCATCAAGCGTTCCTGAAAAAGACATCGGAAGGCTACGATAAATTTCCATGACACGGCCTCCTTCGACTTTCAGCTTCTTCAACTCAATAGCACGCTGCTCTACATTTTGATTATCTTCATCATCGATGTAGTTACATTCGCAATAAGCTGCTGCATCGACATCCTTGCAAAGAGAACACTGCGTATAGAAGGCATCACCATGTGCGCTGTTAACTTTGAACTTCTGTTTAAACTTAAGGCAGCATTCATCAACATGTTGTCTGGCGTAAACAGTAAGAGTACAGCCGCCATCTTCGGTTTCCATTATGTACTTCTCGTCGTTGATACAGAACATGTTGTCAACATAAATGAAGTCACCCTTGGAAAGTACAGCCTTTACATCATCATCTAAGCTGGCCTCAAAGCAAGCGTTTCTGGTGTCGATGATATAACTCTCGTCTTTCTTCAACGCCGTAGCCTTAAATGAGAAGCTAGGCAGATACTTACCATTGAAATAATTCCAAACACCCTGCGCCTGCGAGAAGCCAAGTTCAATGGCACGAAGCTTTGCAGCAAACTTTGAAACTGCAAAGAAATCTGCCAACTCCTGGATAGCCTCCTCCATGATATCTGACTCAGTTCTTTCTGGGTTTTCAATATGTAGACGAAGCAATATCTCGTTTAACTTTTGTCTTGTAGTGCTTGCCGGGAGCAATATGCGCGGAGTCAAGGCATTAGCCTGCCATTCGATCCACTGAAGTGCTCCCTCAATGCCAGTATCTTTCTGACCCATATGTTCTGTAACCTCACAGGTAAGGGAGCTGAGGTCGCTGTTTAACAGCTTCTGCAGCTCAAAGAACTTATCATGGCGGTCCCAATGCACACACTCGTGAACGACTGTGTTATTACGGGAGCCGATGTTGCGCATGAAGAAGATGTTAGGATTCAAAAGAATGGTGCCCGGATCAATGGTCTGTGATACCACCTCACCATCCTCATTAAAAACATCAACTGTAGCTTCCGCAAAATAAGTCTTACCGAAGATGTTATCAGGAAGCGGTGCCTCATAAAGCTCAAGTCCCATATTAATCATGAGCTCATCAAGCGGAATGGGCATAGGCTCCTTTAATGCTTGTCTACAGTATTTGTATAAAAACTTTTCCGCTTCTTTCTCAATGTCCTCAGCATAAAGATAAGGGACTAGATACTTTGATAGTGTCGTGTTCTTATCAAACTTATCTGCAGAATATTCGTCAACACCTGTGATGGTAACCATATTAAGGCCATCACTCAAATAACCAGTAAAAGAAACAGTGTACCAAGGATTATTCACATCTGCGTCATAATCCCTTTTACCCATTCCCTTAAGAATAACGTCCGCCTCTACTGCTGCGTTGAAAATAATCCGGTTTCCGTCTGTAGAATGGAAGGACACTGTTTTCACATGTATGTCATCTACCTGGAAGTAGGATGGGTCTAAAACTGTATATGAATAAAAGCCATTATTCCGGCCTCTTTTGAGTATGAGGCCGGTGATGGCACGGTGAATATCGTTATAGTACTTATCCTCAAGATATTTTTCAAACGAAGCATATTGTTTCATAGGCAGACCCCCCTATTAATAATACTGTTCAATATAGCTATAAGCTTTATCGAATACTTCTTTATCCTTAATCTTGTACTTAATCCAGATGACACTGCGTAGCGCTTTCTTAACTTCATTTTTACCTGTAGTTGTTCTTTGCCAGCCGTCGAAACGTACAATCTTTACAATGTCATCGATATCGGCAACGATGCGCTCAACAATGATAGGAGTTTTATCATTCTTAGCACCTTTAAAGAGCTCTGTGAGCGCCGCTTTACCACGGTCGATTTCTTCTTCCGGTACAACTTCCTTCTCTGCCTGCGCTGCCTCTCTTGCGAGTTCAAGCAAGAGCTTCAGGAACTCAATGCTATTAATCAGGCCCTGTTCATGCCGTTCACGAAGTTCTTCGAGCTTCTCGCCTAGCTTTACGAATTTAGGGTCGTTTGTATGTTCGCGAATCTTAGCAACCAGGTCAATCTCTACCTTCATGGTTGTCTTCTTGACATCCTTCTGCTTACGGATAAACTCGTCAATCAGGTCTGCGTCTAATGTAAGAATATCAAGATCATCATGAACCTGGCCAACTTCGATGTTTGCGTGAACAAGCTCCAACGTTTTAGCACCAAGAGCTGCCCATACAAGCGCACCACGGTTGTCAGTCGGTTTTACAGACTCATAAACTTTAGTGAGCCATACATAGTCAAATTTGAATTTATCAAGAAATGGATCAGGGGACAACGCATCCCAGGCTCTATTAAGAACACGGTAATCCGCTGCGAACGCATCCTTATCCTTATTTGTAGGAATACACTCCTGTGCGGCAAGTAATCCTTCCCAGCCTTCAACTGTACGGTCAACGCCCATAAAATAGCTGAGGCACTTTCTAAGAAGCGCAGGAACCTGTTTCTTGACTTCTTCGATGTTGGTGATAACTTTCTTCATGCTGGCTTCATCAAAGTCCAAAGCCTTAGCAACATTATCGAAAATACCGATATAGTCTACAATCAGTCCATGAGTCTTTCCTTCATCATAAGTTCTGTTTGTACGACAGATGGCCTGTAGAAGGTTATGGTCCTTCATCGGCTTATCCAAATACATCGCCTGAAGAATAGGGGCATCGAAACCTGTAAGAAGTTTTGCAGTAACAATAACCAGCTTCAGAGGATTGCTCTTATCACGGAACTGATCTAAAATCTTTCCTTCCTCATCACGGTTGCGGCGATACTTCTTATAACGGTCTTCCTTATCGCTGTTTGTATCCATTACAATTGTAGTTGCCTCAGGAGGGAGCAGCTTATCCAGCTCTTCCTTATACTTAAGGCAGCACTCACGGTCGAATACAACAATCTGACCTTTATATCCATTAGGTTCAATCTTCTCTTTGTAGTGCTTTACGATGTGTTCACAAACCTTACGGATACGCTTAGGATCATACATGATGGCCTTCATATTTACGCGTTTGGAAAGCTCTGCACGGTCTGCATCTGAAAGTGTTTCTGTTAGAGCATCAAACTCAGCATCTAGCTTATCCTTATCGACATGAAGGTCAACCGGGACTGGCTCAAAGTTAAGCGGTAGAGTCGCATTATCTCTGATGGAGTCAGAGAAGGTATAGCGGCTCAAATACCCGCTCCGGTCTTCTGCTGCGCCAAAGGTACGGAATGTATTCTTATCAATACGATTAATGGGAGTACCTGTAAGCCCGAAGAAGAACGCATTGGGTAGTGCTGCACGCATCTTTTCACCGAGGTCACCTTCCTGAGTTCTATGTGCTTCATCAACCATAATGATTATGTTATCTCTAAGATTGAGAACGCCATCAACATCGCCAAAGCGGAAAATAGTCGTAATCGCAATCTTACGAATATCCTGTTTAAAGAAGTTCTCAACATCTTCCTTCGTAGCAAGTGACACTAAGTTCGGAACATCTGAAGCATTAAAGGTTGCTGTAATCTGTGTTTCAAGGTCAAGACGGTCATCAACTATTACAACGGTCGGATTCTTAAGCTCAGGAATCATTCGAAGCTTCTGCGCCGCAAACACCATCAGCAGCGACTTTCCTGAACCTTGGAAATGCCAGATAAGGCCTTGCTTAGGATAACCAGCAACAACACGCTGCACGATAAGGTTAGCACCTTCATACTGCTGATAACGGCAGATAATCTTGTACTTTACATGCTTTTTGTCTGTTGCAAAAAGGGTAAAGAACTGGAAAATATCCATAACCTTCTCAGGTGTAATCATATCACCTACGCTGACTTTAACATCGGCAAGGCTGCCTTCTGACTTATGGTCAGGAGTATGCCAAGGTCCCCACATATTGATTGGCATTCCAACAGAACCATAGCGATAGCATTTACCTTCAGTAGCGAAGTTGAATACGTTAGATACGAACATCTCAGGGATGCTCTTTTCGTAGGAAGCTATATCGCTGGCAGCGTCTAACCAGGTTATCGCATTGCGGACCGGAGTCTTGAGCTCACCGATAGCAATAGGAAAACCATTTATCAGCAGAACGATATCGAGTCGCTTGCCGCCCTCTGCCTGAGGATAAACCCACTGGTTAGTGACGACATATTCGTTAAGAGCTAGATCTTCCTTTTTCATTGTGCCGAAAAAACGTATCGGAATCATCCGACCATCTTTACCAAAGGGATAGGAGTTTTCTTCAAACACCATCTTCTTAAAGAGCTCGTTCTGGGTTATAAGGTTACGCGGCTGTACCGACAGAATGATTGTGCGCAGTTTATAGATGACCTCATCAGCGCGTGACGGGTCTTCTGCTATTTCTGGATTAAGGCGGATAAGGGCGTCTTTGACCATAGGCTCTACCATGACATCAGAATAAGTTCGAGGTAGCTCTTCTGCGGGGATGTAATTCCAGCCATTGCCTTTAAGAGTCGAGATTACCATCTGCTCCATTGTATTATCTTCGTTAAACATAAACATTTCCTCCCATCATTAAATTTTTAATATCCGTGCCGGACAGCTTCATTACGTCGGTCCGGGCAGAAAGCGTAATTAATTATCTTATCCGGCGTGATCCTTGTGAGAACTGAATGCTCTTTCTTCTGAATCTCGCTGGAGCTATTTCAATTATAAAAAGTGCAAGTGGACGTTCGGCCTGGGTAATCTTATGTGGCTTCAGCAAGTTTCCGTTTTGACTTAGCCCAGGTTCTCGGAAATTATCTTCTTATAGGTTGTCGTTAACTCCGCAAGCGCTTGTTCCAGTTCAAATTTTGATTTATCGCTCTGTCGGGCGAATAAAACGAACTCCTCCTGCATAGCAGTATTAGGTACAGGGATCTCATAATTGATAAATGCTCCCTGATTCAGGTGGGCTATTGTTGACCCAGTCTTACATCCTTCAACGAAAGTCTCAAACTCTTTTGTCATGAATGCGTAGTACAGAAACCAATTGCTAACCTTACCATATAAATCTCTTACTACGAAAACTCCACTATTGAGTGTAGCCGGCATGGGTATTTCCTCAACAAAAGCAACTTTTCCTATGGTGCCGTCTTTGGTAATAAGAACATCACCTGCTTGCAACTGAATGTATTCGTCCTGCTCATATCGTTCCTTATCAACATAAAAACAGTGTTCAAAATCTATACGATTTTTTACAAAATCAACACCAGTTACAAGTAAATAATCCCCAGAACTGAGATATTCATTTTTTTTCAGTCCTTGCCAACCAATTCTCGCTTTAATCTGACATATATCACCCAGCTTTTCTCGATGACAATCATGGAACATTTCAACAAATCGGGATTTAACAAGCTCATCAGTTTTCTGTAGTAACTTTTGGTAGGATTTCTTTGTGGCATCCATAGCCCAAAGCACTTTAGCTAATTCACGCTGTTTTTTCATATCAGGCAGTTCAAACTCGTAGTTTTTTAGATGTTCCCACTTCACTCGGGGAGAGAGAGAGCCTGCCGATTTGTTGGTGGCGTAGTTAAAAAGGGCGTCGTTCTGTATGATAAATGGCAGTAGCTCTGGTAGAATTTTCTCCGGGATGGCCTCAATAACTGTTATGTCACCGGAGCAGATACCGTCAAAAGGAGCAACAACAGCTTTCTTCAGATACGCGCGTCGGCGACCAAAAAGTACGTCTCCCTTGTGGAACAACTTCGAAAAAGAATTCTCTTTATCTTCCTCCCAGGCAGACAAGGTGATTTCTTCTGGGGTCAGGTGCTCAAGACCAACAATTGGGTATCCGTTCTTACTATCTTTACAGGTCTCTTTTCGCTCTTTGGCGACGTCTCCTAAATGCACTTTACTCATTGCACTCAGCCTCCTTTCCAACCATATTGTTTAATTTAATGTAGCGAAGTTTCATCATTTCTGAATGTGTTCTCCAGCTCTCGTAACGTTCCTGGAGAGATCGCTCATCTGCTTCGGTCTCTTGGTCAGAATATTTAACGTAAAGAGGTATACTAAGCGAAAAATTGTTGCCTTCGATGTCTTGAATTGTGACAACTCGGGCAAAACTGTCGTCCGTCTTATATTTTTCATAGGCTGATGCAATTCTTTTAATATGTTTGTCTTCCAAATAGCTCTGAGCATTCTTTCGTTCCACCTCATTGACTGCGTTAATAAAGAGAACTTGACCGCGACGCTCCGGACGCTTATTTGTTCGGCAAATTATTATACAAGCCTCCATTGGGGAATTGTAAAACAGGTTTGGCCCTAGACCTATGACACATTCGAGCATATCACTGCGAACCAGTTTTTCACGCATACTGCTTTCCTCGTTGCGGAACAGCACTCCATGTGGGAAAAGTATTGCACAACGGCCGGTATCCTTTTTTAGGCTCATCAAGATATGCTGTAAGAAAGCATAATCGGCGCGGCCTTGCGGCGGGATACCCAGGAAGTTGCGTCCATATTTATCGCTTGCAAAAGCTTCACGGTCCCACTGACTAATAGAATAAGGCGGATTAGCAAGGACCATATCAAATTGTTTAAGTTTTCCGTTTTCAATGAAAGCTGGAGATTTCAGTGTGTCACCATTTACAATATCAAAGTCCTTCACACCATGAAGAAACAGATTCATCTTGCCAATAGCAGATGTTAGTACGTTGATTTCCTGACCAAAAATAGCAACGTTGCGCCATTCTTTTTTCTGCTGCTGTAGGTACGCAATAGCAGAGATTAGCATGCCAGCACTGCCGCATGTCGGATCATAGATTGACTCACCAGATTCTGGCTTGAGCATCTCTGTCATCAGATGGACTACAGTACGATTCGTATAGAATTCCTGAGCTGTGTGACCGCTGTCGTCAGCAAATTTTTTGATCAGGTATTCATATCCCTGGCCAAGTTCGTCCTCAGGACAGTTTTCGATAGACAAGGTCTTTGTGCTGAAGTGCTCGATGAGTTCTTTCAGCAGGCGATCTGGTAAACGATTCTTGTTTGTCCAAGCACCATCACCAAAAATGCCTTGCAGCTTATCTAAATTTGCATTTTCTATCTTACGGAATGCGTCTACAATGGCAACACCAACATTTTCTGAAACCGCGCGAACATCATTCCAATGGGCGCCTTTGGGCACCTGAAAGCGGTGATTTTCTTCAAACTCCAGGGCTTCTTCGTCACCATATTCCTTTATGATCCTTTGACACTCTTCATCAAAAACGTCACAGATGCGTTTGAAGAACAGTAGCGGAAAAATGTATTGCTTATAGGCCCCGGCATCTATGCTAGTACGGAGAAGAACAGCAGAGTTCCATAAATAAGACTGCAGTTCTTCGATTGTTATGCGCTTACTCATTGACATATCCTCCTTCCATGAGAAGATTTCTCATTGTTTCCTCGGCTTCCAGCATTTCATCGAAGGCTTCGAAGTATTGCCTGCGCACTTCTGCCGGAGGGACGATTTCTTGTTCTTTCTTTTCGATATAATTTTTAATGTCTAAGGTGTAGTCTTTTTCTCTTACATCGGGGATAGTGGCAACCTTCACATTTTCGATGACATCCTTGTAGTCGGCGTAGAATTTGAATACCTTGTTAATATCATCGTCAGTCATGATGTTTTGTGCCCGCTGTGCGGTATAGATGTCGGAGGCATCGATCATGCAGATGCGCCCCTTGTGCTCATTCTTTTTATGGTTATTAAGAAGAAGAATACATGCCGAGACACCGGTGGAATAGAAGACACCACCTACCAATGTAATAACGCATTCCAACTTATCCGATTCAACAAGCTGCTTACGAATTTCGCTTTCTTTGCCACTGCGGAATAGCACGCCCTGCGGCAGAACAACTGCACATCGACCGGTCTTCTGATTCATAGACTTCACCATGTGTTGTAACCATGCATAGTCGGCATTTAAATCCGATGGGCATCCCCACATGTTTCGACCATAAATATCTGAACTGAACTGTTCGGCGCCCCAGCTCTTCAGAGAAAAAGGCGGATTAGCAACGACACAGTCAAAAGTTTTCAATTTGCCGCCATCATGATAATTTGGAAAGCGAAGAGTGTCGCCCTGTGTTACCTTGAAGTCCTTTGCACCATGTAAGAACAGATTCATACGAGCAATTGCGGATGTTGATAGGTTTTTCTCTTGACCATAGATGCGACCGTATGTCAATTTATCACCTTTCATATAGCGGATGGCTTCAATTAACATGCCACCGGTTCCGCAAGCGGGGTCATAAACTGTTTCTCCGATCTGGGGAGCCAACAGCATGATAAGAAGTTTTACAATGGAACGTGGGGTATAGAACTCACCTGCATTCTTCTTTGACAGGTCAGCAAACTTCTTAATAAGAAATTCGTAGCTATCGCCCATAACATCTGCAGAATAGTTTGTATTACCGACTTTTATTTTGGACATATGCTCAATGAGGTTTTTGAGTCGTTCGTCGGATAGCTTCGTTTTGTCAGTCCAGTTGGCATCATCGAAACTGCTGAACACACCGCTTAATGTATCTGGATTTGCACGTTCAATTCCATTCATCGCTTTTACGATTGCGACACCTACGTTTTCACTTGCTTCACGGACATCCTGCCAGTGGCATCCTTCAGGGATGTCAAAGCTGTGGTTTTCTGGAAAACTGGCATATTCTTCATCGCCTCCAGAGCGCTCAAGAGCATCTTGTGTTTCTTCGTCGTAGACATCACTAATTCTCTTGAAGAAAAGAATAGGAGTCACATAGCTTTTGTACTCATCTTGGTTTATTGGTCCACGAAGAATATTGCAAGCCTCAAAAAGGTGATTAAATAACTGCTGGCTAGTTATTTCTTTGTTTGTTGGAATAGAATCTTTTAATTCTTTATCTGCTGTTTCTACAGATGACTGTATCATAGCGTTTCGATCTCCAGTCTCTACCTTAGTTTCTTTGCTCCTTTCAATGCAAACACTACCATCGACATTGAGTTTTTCCATCTTTGATGGATACTTGTTTTCAAACTCTACAATTATCTTAAGTAGACGCTCATCAAGGAATGTCAGAGCGTGTTTTCTGATTTCTGTAGGTATCCCGTAATAGGCTTCTGCGATGCCTCCTGTAATAGCTGCAAGGGTATCACTGTCGCCTCCAATTGATATTGCATTACGGATTGCATCTTCAAAATTCTTTGACTCGAAGAAGGCTTCCAGTGCTTGAGGCACTGTATCTTGGCAGCTCTCGTTAAACTCGTAGCTGTCGCGAATTCCATCAAGCGTAAAGTTCAGCGGATAATAGTTCTTCGTTATATAATCACGAATCTCTAGTAGGTTCTTTCCTGAGCGGGCAAGAAAGATAGCAACTGCTGTTGCTTCAGCACCTTTTAAGCCTTCCGAATGATTGTGAGTTACTTCTGTCACTGCTTTTGATAGCTTTTTAACTTCTTCCAGGCTGTTGGCCACGAAGCCACACGCGCTGACACGCATTGCTGACCCATTTCCGTAGCTATTATAAGGCTTTGGATTATCAGAATGTATCCAATCTCTGAATCGGCCACCATACCCACAATTCGGATAGTGCCTTCCAATACCTTGCATATACTTCACTGCATTTTTAGATAGATCGCTGTAATCAGCTTTACTTTCCAACAGAGCTCTAGCTATTGCTAATGACATGATGGAGTCATCTGTAACACTGCATTTATAAGTCAGGAAGTCAAACTGTTTGCTCCTGTTATTATTCCATTCGAAACGGGAACCAACAATGTCCCCGATAATAGCTCCTAACAAAATAGCACCTCCAATTAAAATTCTCGTAACATATTTACGACCTCATTCCAGCGCTTTTCAGCAGCTGCGATGGTGTCTTTATAAATTCTCAATTCATTTGTATATTCATCAGCTTTTTGCTGTTGCTCCTCGATAGAAGGAAGAGGAATTTCTAACACCTTAAGGTCTTTGTAGCTGATGTTTATAATTGTTATTCCTTGCTGCACTCCGCTTATCATCTTTTCACCAAGAGGACTGTCTAAGAATAGCTTAAGGTAAGTGCTGTTAAGCATCTTTGGCTCCGGACGAATAACAATGACATTTGATGAAGCAATGCAAGGGTAACTTTGCTCATGAAATATTGCAGTTCTGATTGCAGTACCTCTCGCGGGGATTAGTACGTCGCCTTCTTTTAGTAGGTAGTTCGTAACCTTCCGTTCTTCTTCATCTAAATGGTCCAGACTGTCGTAGCTGATATCGTACTCGCCAATGTTGGAGATATTTACAACTCCGATACTTCCAGTCGGGTCTTTCTTTGCTACTGATTTTCCACGGAAGATTTCTGCGATATCTCCCAGAGCCATTCTGCGAACAGAAGACTCCTGAAATTTAACCCATTCTTCATCCTGCTGTGAGAATATTTTATTTATGTTCCAGTCACCAAGCTCCTCGAGTTCATCAGACATAACAAATGTCTCTTCTTCAATAATAAGTTCTCCAGCTGTGTCACGTCTGTTTTTACGATTCTCAGCTTTGTAACGACGAACTATTACATCATCATCACCCGGCTTAGTATTGACAACATCAATGAGGTAGGTTTTAATTCCTGTGCCTTCAAAGGTTCCCTCCGGAAGCTCAGCGATTTCCTTAACACGGTAAGTCTGCTGCACAAACCTCCTAAGCTCACCATTCTTTCCCTGAGCGTATGTGATTCTTGCAGGCATCGTTATTACAAGCTCACCGCCACCGGTTGTATGAAGAAGCAGGTTTTCAAGTGCTACAGCATCTTGATCTCTGCACATGAAGTTCTCATCTTCTACAAGGTTTCTTGTTCCAAAGTTAGGAACAGAGAAAATGAGGTCGTACCGCTTGTTTGTAAAGCCATACTGATATATGCTGGCATTCAATATCTCTACATTCTCATAACCAGCAAAAATCCTGTTAATTACTTGATGGCTGATTGTATTTTCAGTCGTGATGGTAAAGCTGCAGCCAGGATGTTCATCAACAAGCCTTTTCAGGTTAGGGATGAATTTTTCACCTTCGGCAATAAGAACTTCATCGGCATCAAGTTTAAAGTGATTATTGTACTCCTTAAATAGGGCGTTAGATATTGCTGAGTATCTAAACCCTTTGGTGCTCTCAGCCATCATCATTTCCCAATCGAGTTCTCCAGTGAAATCACCGTATGCTTTATATATTCGGACAAATTGTTCCTTGTCCTTAAATGGATTTACGATATTAAGCCTATCAGCCACCGAGAGCATCGTCTCGTAGATGCGATCTTCTGACCCATCTGACATTTTTCTGCTCTGGCATTCTTCCTTAGTTTCAGCCACAAGAAGCGCAGCAGGAACGTAGGAGTCGATCCCCATATACCCTCTGAAAAGATTCATATACTCAAAGGTCGCATTAGTCATGTTTTACCTCCTTTGGTTCAATTTACTTCTTTAACTGTACTAAGAATATCACACCCAAATAATAATGTCAAGCTCTTTTTGAATTTTGGTATTAGCATACCAAATTAAATTACAAGCTACCAAGATTTATAGTTGTATGATTCCTCTTTATAGAAAATACCTCTACTCATGCGGCAACAGTTCCCTAGTTTCAACCCTATCCGAAAACAGTAGTTCCCTTGTCTCGCGGGTTAAAAAGCAGTTCTATAGCCTCAACCCAACAATACTCTTAAACCGGGGCTACTTTTGAACGATAAAAAAATAAGGTTTCCATTAATCGGTGATTGTTACCGAAAGTCTGGAAACCTCTGATTTCAAGCTATTTTCAGCCTATTTATTTATCTTTGCGTGACATCAAGACAACAGTCTCAACATGGTGGGTCCACGGAAACATGTCCACCGGCTGAACCTCTTCCACCCGGTAACCTTTGGCCGCCAGCAGGCCCAGGTCTCTGGACATGGTGCCGGGGTCGCAGGAGATATAGACCACCCGGGCGGGACCCATGGCTGACACGGCTTCCAGAACCTCCGGGCGGGCGCCTTTGCGGGGTGGGTCCAGCAGCACCGCGTCGGGGCGCAGGCCCCCGGCGGCCATGGCCGGGAGTATTTTTTCCACCTCACCGGTGTGAAATTCGATGTTGCGGACATTGTTTATCATGGCGTTTCTGCGGGCGTCTTCCACCGCCCCCCGGACTATTTCCAGGGCTAAAACCCTGTGGGCGTGGGCGGCTATGAACAGTGCGACGGTTCCTATGCCGCTGTATGCGTCCACCACGGTCTGTGCCCCACCCTCCAGGAGACCTGAGAATTCCAGGGCTTTTTGGTATAGCACCCGGGTTTGGGCGGGATTGACCTGGTAGAAGGATGAAGGGGATATAATAAAGGTAAGATCCTCCAGGCGGTCGGTGATGTATTCCCGGCCGGCCAGAAGTCTGCTTTCACTGCCCAGCACCGGCCCCGGAGGGCCTTCATTTATGTTGCGGATAAGGGATGTAATCCGCGGTACGGCAGAGGTGAGTTCTTTTGCAAAGCATTCTTCTCCCGGCCATAGCCCTCCCCCGGTGACTATAGCGGCCATTATCTCGCCGGTGGAAAAGCCCTTCCGCAGAACCACATGGCGAAAAAACCGCGCCGTTTGGTTATCGGGGGAACCACCGCAGCCGTTCAGAAGGCTTTTAATGACTGAGGCCGCCCGGTTTAAATCCCTGTCCACCAGTAGGCAGCCCCAGTTTGAGCCGCCGCCGTCCCCGAAGGGGGCCAGTATATGGGACCCCTCTTCATAAAACCCCAGATCGATACCGGCAGATGACTCCTTTACCTGGAAATGGGCCTTGTTGCGGTAGTGCCAGGGGTCTTCCATTCCCGCCGTTTCCCTTACCGTTACCGATGCAAGGCCGGCTATGCGGGAAAGGCTGTCCCTGACCAGGCCGGTTTTAAGCATTAACTGTTCCCGGTAATCCACATGCTGAAGCCGGCAGCCACCGCACGAGGAAAAAAGAGGGCACCGGGGCTCCTTGCGAATGCGGGACGGTGAAACTATTTCCAGCAGGCGGGCGGCGGCGTAGCTTTTTTTCAGGTCCGTCACCTGGACTCTCACGGTGTCCCCGGGCACCGCCCCCGGCACAAACAAGGCAAGGCCCTCGTACCTTCCCACTCCTTCCCCGGAATGGGTAATGCCCGAAATATCCAGAAGTATTTTTTGTTGCTTTTCTACCGGAAGAATTTTTTGCGCCAATCTTCATCCCCGCTTATATTCCATTTATTACCGGGAAACAACTCATTGTGCAGAAGGTCAGACATTCCCCCCGGTCCTGATGTTTTGGGCAAACTGGGCCGGAAGACCGGAATTCTCGATTTCTCTGGCGGTATCCTCATAGTCATAGGGGACTTCTATGATATCCCCGGTAAGACTGCTCCCTTCCAGGGTAACTATCACGTAAGTGACATTGGGATTTCCATGCTTGGGCATACCGGCGCTGCCGGCATTTACCACGTAACCGGACTTCACCTTTTTGACATAGGGCAGGTGCGTGTGCCCGCAAACCAGAATCCCGGCGCCGCTTTCTTCCAGTATACGGTCCAGATTCTCTTCGGAGGTGTCTTCGTATAAATACTCGTTTAACGCCCCGGGGCTTCCGTGGACCAGCAGCATATCGGTTCCCGAAAGGGAAAGCCTGATCCGGGATGGAAGATCCCTGAGCCATAGCTTGTTTGTTTCAGTGGTGTTCTCCTTTGTCCAGGCCACCGATCTTTCACCCAATAAAATTGACTGCTCATCCTTGTAGTCGCAACCGCATATAAGCCTCATGTTGCCTATGGCATCGTCGTAATTGCCCATCACGGTGGGGATATTATTTTGGCGGATTAATTCTATAACCTCATTGGGCCGGGCGCCGTATCCCACCAGATCTCCGGTGCAGTACACAGTGTTTACGCCTTTCTTTTCTATATCCTTCAGTACTGCCTCCAGGGCATGTAAATTTCCGTGTATGTCAGAAATCAGGGCCATTTTTATCATGGATTTTGCACCTCTTTTGAGGACTGAAATATCAGCCCTAAAGTATTATATTGAAAAGGTAGCCCACCAGGGTGATGGAAACTGCCATGATGGCTGCGAAAATGGCTATCAGCCTGGGCTTCAGCACATTGCGCAAAATAATCATTTCGGGCAGGGACAGTGCGGTAACCGACATCATGAAAGCCAGCACCGTGCCCATGGACATTCCCTTTTCCATCAGAGCATAAACGATGGGAATGATACCGGCGGCGTTGGAGTAAAGAGGCACCCCTATGGCCACGGCCACCGGCACCGCCAGGTAGTTGTCCCTGCCGGCCCACCTGGCCAGTAAATCCTCGGGGGCGTAGCCGTGGATGAAAGCTCCCACGCCAATGCCAATGACCACAAATATCCACACCTTACTAAGAATTTGCAGGGTGTACTGGAAGGCCATCTCCAGCCTGTCTCTCCAGGAAAGCTCTGCAGCTTCGACCTCTCCCGCCTTGACCTGGTAGACATATTCCTCCACGTAGCCCTCCAGCTTCAGCCTGCCTATCATAAGGCCTCCAAACACCGCCACCAGAAGCCCGGCGCCGATGTAAATCAGGGACACCTTCCAGCCGAAAAGGCCCCACAGCATGACCAGGGCCACTTCGTTTACCATAGGCGAGGAAATCAAAAAGGAAAAGGTTATACCCAGAGGAACCCCGGCTTCCACGAACCCGATAAACACCGGGACCGCCGAGCAGGAACAAAAAGGAGTGACTACACCCAGGAGCGCCGCCATAATGTTGCCAATGAAGGCCCTCTTGTGGCTTAAAATTTTCTTTGTCCTTTCAGGAGGGAAAAAGCTGCGAATAATAGACACCGCAAATATGATAACCGAAAGCATCAAAAATATTTTAACGGTGTCGTAGACGAAAAAATTCAGAGCATCCGCCGTCCGGGTTCCGGGGGTAAGCCTGAAAAGGCTGTAAGTAACGACATCAGCCAGATAATTAATCAATTGGCATTCCTCCCTTCGAAAGTCTACTTAGCGCCCTTCAATTCATGCCCGAAGTATTTCCTCCGAAGATAAAAGGCCACGTTCACCAGGGCTATGAGCACCGGAACCTCCACCAGAGGGCCGATAACCGTTGCCAAGGCCTGGGTCGAGTGGATGCCGAAAACGGCCACGGCCACGGCGATGGCCAGTTCAAAATCATTGCTGGCGGCGGTAAAGGCAATGGTGGCGGTTCTGGAGTAATCAGCCCCGATCCACTTACCGATAAAGAAGGTGGCCAGCCACATCACTATGAAATATATGGTAAGGGGAATCATTACCCTAATAACGTCCAGGGGCAGGGTCACAATGACTTCACCCTTGAGGGAAAACATCACCAGTATGGTGAAAAGCAGTGATATCAGCGTCAGCTTGCTTATCCTGGGGATGAAATTTTTCTCGTACCAATCCCGCCCCCTGGAGGTCACCAGCACCGATCTGGTGATGTAGGCCGCAATAAAGGGTATGCCCAGATAAATGAACACACTCTTGGCGATCTCACCCATGGACACATTGACAACCACGCTGGTCAGGCCCAGCCAGGCCGGAATGACCGCCAGGAAAAGATATGCGTATACCGAGTAGGTAAGCACCTGGAACACCGCATTGAAGGCCACCAGTCCGGCCACATACTCGGCATGGCCGTCGGCCAGATCGTTCCACACCAGCACCATGGCAATGCAGCGGGCCAGGCCCACCAGTATCACCCCGGTCATTAATTCCGGTTTGTCCTGCAAAAGCAGTACGGCCAGGGCAAACATAACCACCGGACCCACTATCCAGTTCTGGATAAGGGACAGCGCCAGCAGTTTGGTGTCTTTGAAAATGGTGGGCAACTCCTCGTAACGAACCTTGGCCAGGGGAGGATACATCATCAGTATAAGGCCTATGGCAATGGGAATATTTGTGGTTCCCACCTGAAAGTTGCCCCAAAAGCCGGCTATCTGCGGGTACACATAGCCCGCCCACAGCCCCACTGCCATGGCCAGAAATATCCACAGGGTCAGGTATCTGTCAAGAAAGGAAAGTTTCCGTTGCACTTCTTCGCCAGCCTCCTCTTTAAGTTTAGTTTATCCGTTAAATCTCTTCCTTTATCCACTTTGCTATATCCTCATTTTTGGGGACCCTGCCGGTGGATTTGATCTTTCCGTTTATAATCAGCCCGGGGGTGGTCAGCACACCCAACTCTACTATTTGCCCGGGACCTTCCACCTTTTCCACCGAGGCCTCCACACCCAGATCCTCCAGTGTTTTCCGAACGGCCACCTCTAAATCTTTACAGTTTTTGCACCCTGATCCCAGCACCTTGATTTCCATTCTTTAATATACCCCTTTCTTTTTTAAGGTGGGGCAGGGATCTTCGCTGCCCCGCAGCATGTAAATCATTCTTCCCCTGAACATTGGCAGTCTTCACCGGCCTTACAGGCCTGAACGCACTGGTCGCTATCCAGCAGTTTTATCCTGAGGGCTTCCTCCTCAAAGCCGGGCAGACGGGTAATGTCGATGGCCAGAAACTGCAGGAAATCGTCCATCGCCTTTTGCATTATTTTCCCGTTAATCATGTAAAAGGTCTTCTGGGCCTCCTTGCTCTCCCGGAGAACAGAGGCCTCCTTCAGTACTTTAAGGTGCTGTGATATCCTGGGCTGGCTGATTTTCAACACCGACTCCAGCTCACACACATACATGGGCCTGACTGAAAGAATCCTGAGTATCTTCAGGCGGGTGGGCTCACCCAGCGCCCTGAAGATTTTGACGTACTCCTCCATGGGGCCACCTCCATAAGTTTGTACTTATATAATAATGTTATTATATACGATGCGTCAATTGAAAAAAGGTTAAAGGTGCGTTAATTTCTGTAAATAATTATGACCGTATCTTCCGGACAAGGTATAATTACGTTAATTGAAAAAAGCTGACCACCCTGATCAAAGTGGTCAGCTTTTTTGTCGTTAAGGAAAGTATATGCCCTATTAAAGCATTAAAGCGCTAAGGCCTTGTTGTGCCCTGGCTCCTCCGGGGTCGCTCTGTGGCCGGTGGAGGGGTTTGAGTCCGATCTACTTACCCTCCGACTGAACTGGCTCTAAGCTCGTCGCCTAACGGACTGCCGACCATTTTGGAGGTTGGAGGCCAGAGGTTAGAGGTTAGAAAACTTGTAGGAAATGACCTCAGAGCCATTTCTAGCTTAATCCGACTTCCAACTTCCAACATCTAACCTCCAAATTAGCCGGTTCGGCAGTCCGTACGGCTCTGTCGCCAAGAGCCAGATAACAGCCTCCGGAACATCCGCCTGGACTAAAACCCCTCCCCCTCACTGCATGTCGCTTGAGGGTCACTTTTAAAGTATGCTGTCACCATTCTGAATTCTGAATTCTGGATTCCGCCGTCTGCAAGACGGCAACGCCCGTCAGGGCGTTTTTTTATCGTTAAGGAAAGTATATGCCGCATTAAAGCATTAAAGCACTGAAGCACCAAAGCATTTTTATGCAAGCCCAGAGTTTTTCCGGGGTCGCTCCGGGGTCACTTGAGGGTCGCTGCATTGTCGCTAATGGGTAGGCGGAGCGATTTAAGTCCGGCCTGCATTACCTCCTGCTGCAACTGTCTCTAAACTCGGTCGCCAACGGAATGCCGACCGCCTCCAACGCCGCATCCTTGCGTCGATTCCGGCTTCCGGCTGCGTCCTGCAGCCGGCTCGGCATTCCGTAGGCTCGGTCGTTAAGAGACAGTAGCAGCCTCCGGTACATTCCGCACGGACTTAAATCACTCCCCCTCACTGCATGTCGCTGTGGGGTCGCTTGAGGGTCGCTTTTAAGGCAGCCTGTCACCATTCTGGATTCTGG